>NZ_JBEWCD010000002.1:2582049-2904805 GCF_040530035.1 Roseibium sp. HPY-6 | reverse complement strand
GCGCTGGAAAGATCGCATCAGCCTGCAGGCAGTCGCGCTTTTCCCGATCGATGCCGTTGATGATGAAGCCTATTTCGATGATCTGGTGGAAGTCGTCGCTGCGAATGGCGGGCTGCTCGGCGGTGTGACCCACATCCTGCCGGATCTCGAACGCAGACTTGACCGTCTTTTCCAGACCGCATCGGACAGAGGGCTCGATGTCGATCTCCATGTGGACGAGACGCAGGATGTGAACATCCTGACGCTGGCGTCCATCGCCGAAGCCAAGATGCGGAACAAGTTCGAAGGCGCCGTCACTGTGGGGCATTGCTGTTCGCTTGCGCGGCAAAGCGAAGACCGGGCAAACGCGACAATCGAAAAAGTGGCGGAAGCCGGGATCTCCATCGTCTCCCTGCCGATGTGCAATATGTACCTCCAGGACCGGCATCCGGGCAGAACGCCGCGGTCGCGCGGCGTTACACTCTTTCACGAACTCAAGGCAGCCGGCGTTCCAATTGCGGTCGCTTCGGACAATACCCGAGACCCTTTCTACGCCTATGGCGACCTGGATATGGTCGAAGTCTTTCGCGAAGCGGTCAGGATCGCGCATCTCGATCATCCGCTGGATGAAACCGCAAAGATTATCACCTGCCTTCCAGCAGACATTCTTCAGGCACCTGAATTCGGCCGCATTCAAAACGGCGCTACTGCCGATTTGGTTGTCTTCAACGCTCGAAACTGGAGCGAATTTCTTTCCCGTCCGCAGGCGGACCGCATCATTTTGCGGAATGGCATGGGCATCGACCGCTGCCTGCCGGACTATCGTGAACTTGACCCACTGATGAAAGGCTGACAATGGCCGATTACGAACAGATCAAGAGCGAACTTGATGGCGTGGCAGTGGAAGACAATCCGAAGCTCGTGCAAGCCAAGAGCCGGGACTTTTACTGGTATTCGCCCGTGTTGAAGAGACAACTCGACAATGTCACTGGCGATCTCCTTGTTTCTCCGAAGAACGAGGACGAAGTCATCAGGGTCTTGAAGACCGCATTCGCCCATGGCGTCCCGGTCACGCCGCGTGGAACAGGCACTGGGAATTACGGTCAGGCCATGCCGCTCTCAGGGGGCATTGTCCTCGACATGTCCAAGATGGATGAGGTGAAGGAAATCGCTCCTGGCCGTGTGGTGTGCGGGCCGGGCATCGTCATGGCAAAGCTCGACAAGCAGACCAAAGAGCACTCTGGACAGGAACTGCGGTTTCACCCATCGACCGCGCAGACGGCGACCATTGGCGGGTTCATTGCGGGCGGTTCGGGCGGTGTCGGCTCTGTGCACTGGGGCGGGTTGCGTGATCTCGGCAATATCCTGCGTCTTCGTATCGTGACAATGGAAGCTGAACCGCGTGTAATCGAACTCTCGACCTGGGACCTTCAGAAGGTCAGCCATGCTTACGGCACAAACGGCATCATTACGGAGGTCGAAATGCCTCTCACGACCGCCTATGACTGGGTGGATGTCATTGTCGGTCACGAGACCTTCATGGATGCGGTCGTTTTTTCAGACAAGCTCGCGCGCAGCAACGGTCTCCTCCTGAAGGAAGTCGCTCCCATTGCAGCTCCAATCCCATTTGACTATTTCACCCGCCACAAGCCCTGGCTGAAGGAAGGCGAAGCCGTCACGGTTCTGATGGTGGCACCGCAATCCATGTCTGCGGTTCTCGCCCTCGCCGAGCGCATGAAAGGCACGATCCGGTTTCGATCCGACGCCGTCGAAAGCATGAAGGGCATTCCGCATGTCTATGAGCTGGCGTGGAACCACACGACCCTGCGCGCGCTCAAGTTCGACAGCTCCTTCACCTACCTGCAGACACAATATCCTGGCCCGAACCATGTGGAACTGGTCCGAAAGACCACCGAAATGTTCCCCGGCGAAATATTCGGTCATCTCGAGTTCCTGCGTTTCGACGGTCAGGTCCAATGTTCCGGGCTGCCTTTGATCCGGTTTACGAGCGAAGAGAGGCTCGACGAAATTATCAGGCTGCACGAGGAAAACGGTTGTCCGGTTTTCAATCCGCACCGATACACGCTGGAAGAAGGCGGCATGAAACGCACCGACCAGGTTCAGCTCGATTTCAAAAAGGAAACCGATCCGAAGGGACTGCTCAACCCCGGCAAGATGATTGCCTGGGAGAACCCGGATTTCGACTTCAATGCTGGCGGCAACTATCTCTTCCCAGGCCTTCAGGCCTTTGCCGAGGCATGAAGGCATGCGCGTTCTGGTACTTCATTCTCACCCGCAAGAAGCTAGCTTCGGCCGGGCCCTGTTCCACAAGACCTGCGAAAGTCTGGAAAAAGCCGGTCATCAGGTAGATCCCTGCAATCTCTACGAAGAAGGTTTCGACCCTGTCCTGTCCGCTCGTGACAGGGACATCTATCACACGGTTCCGGACAACAGAGAACTGGTTGACGGCTATTGCGAGCGGCTGCTTGCCTGCGAGGCACTGGTCATCTGTACTCCCGTCTGGAACTTCGGCTTTCCGGCCATCTTGAAGGGGTACTTCGACCGTGTCTGGTTGCCGGGCGTGTCCTTCGATCTGGAGAACGGCAAACTGACGCCAACTCTGCGGCATATTCAAAAGCTTGGTGCGGTCATGACCTATGGCGGCAGCAGATGGCGCGCCCTGCTCGTCGGCGATCCCCCACGCAAGATCGTCAAACGGGTCATCCGGGCGCAGATCAAACTGGGTGCGCCTGTGAAATACCTCGCCCATTACGACATGAACAATTGTACGCCGCAGACAACGTCCGCTTTCCTTCAGAAAGTTGGCGAGGAAATGGAACGGTTTTAGGCCCGGCGCCACGGATCGTACTTCGTACCGGGATGGTCATAGTGGCTCAAAAGATCTTGGCCGCCGTTACCTCAACCTCGACCAGGAAATCTTCACGCGTGAAACCGCTGACAATGAGCAGCGTGGAGACCGGTTTGATAGTGCCGGTGTAGCGATCCCTCACGGCCATGTAGGCCGGAAAATCCTCACGTCTGGTGACAAATCCCGAGATCCGGATGACGTCTTCGAAGCTCATGCCAGCGTCCCTCAAGATCGCGTCTACAGCCTGAAAACAGACTTCGGCCTGCCCCGTCACATCCGGAGGGATCGTCTCATCAGGCTCAATGCCGAGTTGTCCCGACGTCACCAGCAGACTTGCCCCTGGCGGGACAAAGAGGCCGTGGTTGTAGTTCCCGAAAGGAGCGCGCACGGAAGGTGGGTTGAAAGTCTTCTTGTCCGATGGACCGGCCATGAATTCTCGAGCTCTTATCTTGGGACTTGGGTCAGGCGGTTGTCGGCAAGGCGCTGACGCAGATCATGTTTCCTCGGAGATAATACTGACATGTGCGGCAACCACTTGCCAGCCCGCTTCCGATTTGACCCAGGTTTGCATTTGCCGTCCGGTCTTGCCCGGAGCTGTGTCTCGGAAGAACAGCGTCGAAGCCGTTGCAAAGGACGCGCCGTATGTTGTGATCACGGTGCGCTCGAGGGTCCTCTGAAGGTTCGCGCTGTCTCTTGATGACCTGAAGGCCGCAATTTCCTCGTAGCCGTAAAGGTTTTCGCCGCCGCCATAGCGGATGGTTGTCGGCGCATCCAAAAACAATCGATCCAGTGTCTCGACGTCATTGGTAACAAGTGCGGTCTCATACTCTTGAAAAACCGCTTCAACTTCGGCTTTTACCGATGCAATGTTGATTTCCATCAGTCGCCCTTCCCCGCTGCTTCGAGCCGATCGCGTAGTGTCGCGAGAAATGGAATGTCACGAAACTGATCCGGCTGCACTTCATCCCAGGCAACACCTTTTGGCTGGGTGAAAGCGGTGCTGGTTTCGATCAGCTCCACCTCGGTCGCGATTGCGTGCAGCGCGCTGTCGTGGCGCATCATGACAAGCGCGCCATCATCGACGACCTGCGACGAATGAACTGTCGTCGTAATCAGCGTGTCGGGTTTCAGTTTGGACAATTCGCGGAAGATCCCGAGTTCAAGATCCGCAAAGCCGCCACCCTTCCCGGTTCTTGCTCCTGTCCGGGTAACGGCAACGCATCCAACGACTACAAAATCCAGAAGCTCCATATCTTCGAATTCCACGGCCTCGCCATGTTCGACGAAGCCCTGGGAGGTAGCTGCCAACTCGAATTGAATGCCTTTTTGGTTCAACTTGTCCGGATCAAGACGCACGAAAGGGTACGGTTTCAAGAGCTCCGGAACGGGAGCATAAACGATTTTGCCCTCATAAAGCGCGCGAAGCCGGACCGGGATCTGAGGCGGGTCGGGATTGCACTTCACGACTCGTGCCGCTTGCCACTGAGGAAGCTGTGCCAGATTTCGCGCGGCGAGATCGGCGCCGGCGAAGTTCGGGATACAGCTGAAAGCCGGGCCGATGCTGGTTCCATTGTCTTCAAGTCCGGACCAGATCTGCTGCCGGATCCTGTCCTTGTCCGCGTTCCGGCCTGACCAGCGCGCATCGTCCATGATCCCCTCCCTTAGGTGATAGGTGCATCAAGGGCCGCTACGGGCGCCTTGCAGACACCTGCTCGCTCAAGTTCGGCAGCGACCCGAAGTGCAAGATCCTCGCGCCACGCCGGTGCGATGACCTGAACGCCGATAGGCAGGGACGCCCCTTCCAGCCAGACGGGCACGGCCACAACCGGTAACCCGATAAACGAGATCGGCTGTGTAAAGAGACCGATGTTCGGACGCGCAGGCATTGTCTCCCCATCCAGCGTGATCGTTTTTGTTCCCGATGGCAGAGCGGAAAACGGGGTGGCCGGCGTGAGGATGACGTCGACATCCTCAAAGACACGCCGCATCTTGTCCCTGAACCAACTCCGAAAGCGTTGTGCCTGTTGAACCCAAACAGCCGGTACCATCGTGCCCGAAAGGAACCTGTCGCGGGTATCTGGGTCGTAGTCCCAGGGGCGCTTGATAATGCGCTCCAGATGAAGACTTGCGCCCTCGGCGACAGTGATTACATAAGCCGACGCACGTGCTCTGGCGGCCTCCGGAATGTCGATTTCAGCTGTTACACCAAGCGCTTGTGCAACCTTGTCGACTGCCGCAAAAGCCTCTGGTTCGGCTTTTTGTCTGAAGTAACCACCAGCAACGGCAATCCGAAGGCCGTCAGTTCCTTTTTCAATCTCCGTCAGCGTTGCCAGGCTCTCTCGTTCCGCCTGCGCGGGGTCAAACGGGTCCGGTCCTTGCAGGGTATCAAAGACAAGTGCCAGATCCTTTGCGGAACGGGCCATAGGCCCGAGATGGTCAAGACTGCCAACGAACGGATACGTTCCATGACGCGACAGGCGACCATAGGTTGGCTTCAGGCCAAAGAGACCGCAAAAGGATGACGGTACCCGGATAGACCCATTTGTGTCCGATCCAAGCGTCAAGGGTACCATTCCAGCGGCGACGGCAGCCCCTGATCCCGATGAGGACCCGCCGCTCATGCGGCCAAGGTCATGCGGATTGACGCAATTGCCGTCATGGAAATTTTCACCGGTAAAGTCATAGGCGTATTCGCCCATATTGAGCCCGCCCACCAAAACCGCTCCCGCGCTTCGGAGCTTGCTGACAAGCGTGGCGTCTGCCACCGCAGGCGCGTTCTCACGATTGATCTTCGAGCCCGCCCGGGTGACGACGCCTTCAATGTCAAACAGGTTCTTGACCGCAAACGGCACACCGGCAAGGGGAAGTTCTGCTCCTTTTGCAACGGCAGCATCGACCTCTTCCGCTTCGGCCAGCGCTCTTTGGGCGGTGACATCGGTAAAGGCGTTGACAGCCGGGTTCAGGGTTTCAATCCGCGCCAGTGACGCCTCTAAGACCTCTTTGGCCCGAAGAGTGCCCGTTCCGACGGACGAGGCAATTTCCGACGCAGTCAGCGCGGACAACGGCGTGCCACCACTCATGCCTCAAAAACCGGCGCTGCTTCAACGTCGTCCTCGAGTGGAAAGGACAGGACGAGTTCTGCCGCCTTTTGCGTTGCGGCGATGTGAGTTTCAACGACCGGACGCCAGCCTTCTTCCAGTGTCAGACCCATAACAACTTCCATGTGCGCCACATGTGCTTTTGCGTCGAATTTGCCGCTCATGCCAACCCCGGTCTATTGATTGATCGCTATTCCGAAAGACGCCAATGGCGTGGTCCAGCCCACTATACCGCCCTGCGCACGGATCATCTCGAGCGTCGCAGCCTTGAAGGCCGGAAAATAGCTCTCGGTTGCCTCTTCGATCAAAAGACAATCGTAGCCTCTGTCATTGGCTTCCCGCATGGTGGTTTGAACACAGACTTCAGTTGTGACCCCGGCAAAAATCAAGCTGTTTGTACCAAGCGTCTTGAGAACATCGCTCAAGGGCGTCGCGTAAAACGCTCCCTTGCCGGGCTTGTCGATGACGGTTTCACCGTCTACGGGCGCACATTCTGGAACGATCTCCGCACCGGGCTCACCCCGAATGAGTATCCTGCCCATCGGCCCTTCGTCGCCAATGCGCAGAGACGGCTCGCCACGTTCGCGTTTCGCCGGTGGGCAGTCGCTCAGATCCCCCGCATGATTTTCACGTGTGTGGATGACAGGCCAGCCTCGTTCCCGAAAGAGCTGAAGCAGATGCCTTGTCGGACCGATGGCACGCTGCATGTGAGACACATCGTTGCCAAGCGTTTCCCCGAATCCACCCGGTTCAATGAAATCGCGTTGCATATCGATCACGACCAATGCGGTTCGCGCGGGATCGAATTTGAATGCAAAGGGTGCCGCGTCAACTTCGATCATCAATGATGTCCCGCCATGGCATGACCGATCGTTGCCCTGTCCGTCTCCGCCATGGGGGATTGGTAGGTGATCCGCCCTTCGGACATCACGGCGACTGTGTCCGCAAGCTCGAGAATTTCGTCGAGATCCTCTGACACCAGTAGGACCGCCGCCCCCTTGTTCCGCTGCTCCATGATCTGAGCCCGGATCTCGGCGACGGATGCAAAGTCCAATCCGAAACAGGGGTTTGCGACGATCAGAATATCGACCTCGCCGGAGAGTTCCCTGGCGAGAATGGCGCGTTGGACATTCCCGCCCGAAAGGTTCTCGATCGGTTCTTCCGTGGAAGGCGTCTTGACCCGATAGGCGGCAATGAGTTCGCGCGCCTGTTTGCGCATCGGCGGCGGAGACAGCCAGCCCCTGAAAGGAGAAATGGGTGCCTTGTCGAAAGTCCGGAAAGCCATGTTCTCCGCAACGCTCATGCGCGGAACCGCCACGTTCTTGAGCGGCTCTTCAGAAAAGCCGAACACCTTGAACATGTCCATCTGACCACGTTCCGGTTCATAGGGCTTCTTGTCGACAAAAATCCGTCCGTCCTTAAGAAGGCGCTGTCCGGAGAGCACCTCAATCAGCTCCGACTGTCCGTTTCCGGAGACGCCGGCGATGCCGAATATTTCCCCTTCGTGGATCTTCAGACTGATCGCCTCTATGGCAGGTAGTTCTTCATCATCCTCCGCAAACAGACCGGCCAGCTCCAGCTTGAGTTTCTTTTGCGTTTGTTCGGTTCGAGCGGCGCTTTCCCTGATTTCCGTCTCGCCGATCATCATGCGGCTCATGTCTTCAACCGATAGATCCTTGACCCGTCCGCTGCCAACCAGACGGCCACGCCGCAAAACCGTGACGTCGTCCGCGTAGGCGGTGACCTCCCGAAACTTATGCGTGATCATCAAGATGGTCAGCTCACCCGCTTCCGTCATGCCTCGCAACAGGCCCAGAACCTCATCGGCCTCGTCAGGGATCAAAACCGAAGTCGGCTCATCCAGGATTAAGAAGCGCTGGTCGAGATATAGCTGCTTCAGAATTTCGAGCTTCTGTTTTTCTCCCGCGGACAGGCTCGAAACGGGCACTTCCAGCGGCACCTTGAACGGTGTTGTCTCCAGAAAAGCGCCAAGAGCCTTTCGCTCCTTTTTCCAGTCTATGATTGTCGGCGTGTCCGCCCTTGCAATCACAAGGTTTTCGGCGGCCGTCAGCGAAGGAACCAGCGTAAAATGCTGATAGACCATGCCAATTCCATGCGCATGTGCCGCACGCGGATTGGGGACGCTGACTTCGCTTTCGTTGACAACCAAAGCGCCGCTTGAGGGCTGGTAGAAGCCCATCATGCATTTGACCAGCGTGGACTTGCCCGCTCCGTTTTCTCCTAAAAGAGCGTGAAACGAACCCGGCGCGACCTTTATCGACACATCGTCGAGCGCATTGAGACTGCCGAACACCTTGCTCATGCCAATGGTTTCGACGCTGATTGCCCGCTGCGTCGGCGCTATGTCCTGCGCAACACTCATGCAATCAACTCACCGGTGCCTTGCAATCCCTTCAGCAGGGTTTCGCTGTCAGCAACAGCGCCGAAAACACCGCCCTGCATCGTTACCATTTTCAATGCCGCATCGTGATTACCAGCATCGGTTGCCCCGCAGCAATCCGACAGGACCAGGCATTCAAAACCGCGGTCATTGGCTTCGCGCATGGTCGTGTGTACACAAACGTCCGTTGTGATGCCAGTCAGAACGAGGTTTTGAACGCCCCGCGTGCGCAGAAGCAACTCAAGATCCGTTGCATAGAAGGACCCCTTGCCTGGTTTGTCGATGATGGGTTCTCCCTCTGCTGGCGCGAGTTCCGGAATAATCTCCCAGCCAGGCTCACCTCTTACCAGGATCTTGCCGCAAGGCCCGGGATCGCCGATGCCCGCTCCGATCCTTTGGGAGCGCCAACGCTTGTTGGCCGGCAGGTCGGCCAGGTCGGGCCTGTGTCCTTCCCGGGTGTGAATGATGTGATAGCCTTTTTCTCGCATGATTTTGAGCACGCGGCTTATCGGCTCAATCGGTGCTCTGGTCATGCTGATGTCGTAGCCCATGCTGTCGACATAACCGCCTTTGCCGCAGAAATCCGTCTGCATGTCGATGATGACCAGCGCCGTATTGTCCGGCCTGAGGTCGCCGTTGTAGGGCCAGGAATAGGGATTGGCCGCGACCGGGCCTTCCGCGATGCCAGCAATAGTGGTTGCTAATTGCATGGCTTTCACTCCGCAGCGTCGCTCATGGCTTTTTCGCCATAGATGCGAGCCGGTGTTTCGAAGCCGCAGGAGGTCCCGTCCGTGTGAATGACCTCGGCCTCCCAGGGCAACCGGTATTTTCCTGCCGCCAGATCCGTCATGTAGGTATACGGACAGTCCTGGGCACCACCCTTCACAGCCACATAACCACGATGGCCGAACTGGTAGATGTTGTTCTCAACGCCCCAGTTGATGCGGGCTTCACGCACAAGGTCGGGGCGCACTTCCGCCGTGATGATCTCATTTGCCCGGCCGCTGGTACCATGTGCGATGATCGTGCCGTCAAAGTTGACGACCATGCCCTCGCCCATGCTGTCGAACGTACCGTCCGTGCCGCACATGCACACATTCGCTGTGACCATGAGATTGCAGAAGGCGTTGGACTGGTTGGTGAATTTCCAGCTCTCTCGGATCGGCGCCGTGTAACCCGCAGTGCGGATCATGATCTCCGCACCCTTATAGGCGCATTCGCGAGCCATCTCCGGAAACATGCCGTCGTGGCAAATGATCAGAGCGAGCTTGCAGCCCTTCGGGCCGTCTATGACCGGGATACCCTGGTCGCCAGGTTCCCAGGGCTCTACAGGCACCCAGGGATGCATCTTGCGATAATAGAGCTTCAATTCGCCTTTGTTGTCGATCACCAGGCCCGAGTTATATGGCATGCCGCCCGGATTAAGCTCCATGATGGAGAAACAGCCCCAGATATCGTTGTCTATGCAGGCTCTCTTGAAGGCGGCGACCTCAGGCCCGTCTAGCGTGCACATGATGTCGGGATTGGTGTCCATCGAGAGCCCGTGCAGAGCGTATTCGGGAAAGACGACCAGATCCATGGACGGCATGTTGCGCCGCGCCTTTGCGACCATGTCAACAATGACCCCGGTCTGGCGTGCCAGATCGGCTTCGTTGACAACATTGGGCAACTGCAATTGCACCATCCCGAGGACTACGCCATTCGGAGATTTGTTCAGTCCGCCAAGTCCGTTCATGCTGCCGCTCCTATTTTGTGATCGACAATTCGCCGGGGGCGCCCTTCAGCGACCGCCGGGGTGACGTGCTCACGATCATGATGAGAAGGGTGAGAATGTATGGGGCGGCATTGAAGAAGTGATAGCCGCGCGAGATTCCGATGGATTGAAGTGCCGGACCAAGTGCTCCGGCCGCACCGAAAAGAAGTGCCGCCCAAAAGCAAGCAAGCGGGTTCCAGCGGGCGAAAATGACCAGCGCCACCGCCATCAGCCCCTGGCCGGACGAAAGACCTTCGGTCCAGCTACCGGGATAGTAGAGCGACAGAAACGAGCCACCGATGCCGGCAAAAAATCCCCCGGCCATGGTCGACAACAATCTGACCTTGTTGACATTGACGCCGAGCGCAAGAGCAGCTGGAGCGCTGTCGCCGGTCGTTCGTATGATCAGTCCGTAGCGTGTGTTCTTTAGCGCCCACCACAAAAAGACTGCCAGGGCCAGCCCGAGCAGGAAAAGCGGATTGATCTCAAGTGCCTGCCGGATACCCGGATGATCGCTCCAGGCACCAAACGACATCGCCGGCAGCCTTGGCGCGGATGGCTGGATGTAGGCTTTGCCGAAAAAGAAGGCGAGCCCGGTGCCGAAAAGCATAAGCGAAATGCCGATCGCAATGTCGTTCACGCGCGGAAGCTTGCACAGATACCCATGCAGCGCACCGAAGGCCGAGCCGCAGATGCCGGCAACCAGAACACCCAGCCAGGGCGATCCAGTATGGTAGGAGATGGCATATCCGGACATGGCCCCGAAAACCAACGTACCCTCCAGTCCCAGGTTTATCCTTCCGGACTTTTCGGTCAGCATTTCACCTAGGCTGACGAACAGGAACGGGGTTGAGACCCTAATGGCACCGGCAAACATGGCCAGAAGCACCGTCATCAGACCGGGGTCGTCCGTCATGCCGCTTCTCCCTTCGGTCTGAATATCTGAAACCGGCCGTAAAACGTTTCCGAGACGAGGATGACGATGAACAATAGGCCCTGGAGAACCAGGACCGTGGCATCGGGAAGATCCATGCGCCGCTGGACAAGACCGCCGGAGGCGGCAATCCCGCCCAGGAAGATGGCAACCGGCACGATCACCAGCGGATTGTGCCGCGCAAGGAACGAAACAAGGATTCCTGTGAAACCATATCCGGCGATCAGCGACGCGTTGGCCTTGCCGTGAATGGCTGCAACTTCAAAAAATCCGGCAATACCTGCACTGGCTCCGGCAATCATGCAGGCGACAACCATCAGCTTGCCAACGGGGAGTCCCTGCGCTTGCGCTGCTCGCAAATTGCCCCCCGCAATCTGGGCGGCAAAGCCGAAAGTGGTGCGGTTCATGACCAGAAATAGCGCAATACAAAGCAAAATGCCGACGAGCAGTCCCCAGTGAACATCCGTTCCTGGTATGGCACCGATCATGTTTTCCGAGCCGATTGGTTTGGTCGAGGGCTTGTTCGGGTCAGAGGGGTCGCGCAGTGCACCCTCAACAAAGAAGTTCAGGATCGAAACGGCGATATAGAACATCAGCAACGACGCGATCGTTTCGTTGACACCCCGATAGTGCCGAAGTGCCCCGACCAGTCCGATCCAGACACCGCCTGCAATCGTTGCCGCTAGAAACATCACCAGGAGCATCAAAAATGAAGGAGCCCAACCCACCATCGGTATTGCGATGGACGCCGCCGCAAAACCACCAAGTACCAGCGCCCCCTCGCCTCCGATGATGACGAGGCCAAGCCGTGCCGGAATTGCAACGCAAAGCGCGGTGAAGACCAGTGGCGCTGCTCGAACCAATGTGTTCTGCCAGGAAAAACTGGTTCCGAAACCGCCTCTCCAGACGAGAGAGAAAAATTCTACAGGCGACTTGCCAAGCGTCAGGAGAAAGACTGAAAACAGGAGACCGGAAACGACTAAAGCCAAAAACGGAATGACGAAAAACTCAGACGATCTTCGAAGACGGTCCACCAGTTCAAAGGACGTTCCGGATTGCATTCGAACGCCTGAGGTTTCCGTCGTATCCGCCATACCGGCTTCCCGTACTGAGTGAAGAATTGCGCATTTGCAAACGGTTTTGCGCCAATGACAGTCCCGGACACTTCATCTCTGAGATGGGTGTCCGGGACGTTGGTTCGATCCGATTGATCAGGTAATGGAACCCGTGACGCCTTCGATCAGATAGTCGGTCTGGTCGAGCGACGGTTCGTAGTTGTCGAAGCTCGCTCCGGCAGCAAGAAGCGGCGAGCCATCCTGTTTGTTGATCGGCCCCACAAAGATCGGCTTTCCTGCCTTGACGTCAGCACGCGCAGCGTCCGCAGCGGCGATGGCCTTTTCCGTTGCACCGGCGCCATAGGGCGTGTTCTGCACGAAGTCGACATCAAAGCCGCCGCCGGTGAAGTTCGGCAGGGGTTCTCCCGCGCCGAGATCAGCCGCGAACATCTTGTAGATCGTTTCCCACTTGTATTCGGCACCGGTGATGAAGCCGTTCGGTGCCAGCGGTGCCTGGGAGGCATTGTGACCGCAGCACTTGATGCCGCGGGCCTCCGCGGTTTCGATCACGACCTTAGGACCGTCCACATGACAGGTCAGGACATCACATCCCGCATCAACGAGGGCGTTTGCAGCTTCCGCTTCACGCACCGGCATAGACCACTCACCCGTAAAGATCACCTGCACCGTCGCGTCCGGATTGACCTTCCTGGCGCCAATCAGGAAGGAGTTTATGTTGCGCAGCACGGTGCCGATCGGCTTGGCCGCGACGAAGCCGAGCTTGTTGCTCGTTGTTGACAGGCCTGCAGCGACACCATCGACATAGTGCGCCTGGTCGAGGTAACCGAAATAGCTGCCCGCATTTTTCGGATCCGCGTCGGTCCAAAGAGGAGCGGCGTGCCGGAACTCCACGTCGGTGTATTTTGCGGCAAGGTCCAGGACGAAGGGCTTGTAATAGCCGAACGACGTCGCAAAGATCATGTTTGCTCCGTCCAGATTGATCATCGATTCCATCGACTTCTGAACGGCAATCGTCTCTGGCACATTTTCCTCTTCGACGACGGTCACGCCGGGCACTTCCTTCAGCGCACTCGCAGCGACGGCATGGGCCTGGTTCCATCCGAAGTCATCGCGCGGTCCAACGTAAACGATGCCTACGGTCAAGTTCGAGGCATGGGCCAGCCGGGACAACCCGGCTGACGACAGCAGCGTCAGACCAGCGGCAGAAGATTGCAGAAGGGAGCGGCGGGAAATTTCAAATTTCGACATTACGTCCTCCGTTATAAAGACAAGGCCGCACCACACATGCTGCCCTGTCGATCCTTTTGGTTAAGTTTTGCAAGGCGCGTGCCATATGTATTTGCATGAAGTGTTTGGAGTATTTCTATCGTAACTGTTTGTGTTTGCTGATTTTTTTACGATACACTCCTGCGTATTCGCAACTTTGTTACTGCAGCTTTTCTAGTCACTTACAGGAATTAGGCCTATTTTTTAGGCATTTCAATTTCTGTCTACTTAGCGTGCAATTGCTCTGCACTTACAACTGCAGCTGACGGGCTGCCGCTTGCGACGAATTCGCGCCAACTGCCGAGGTGCGAAATGTCTTCAGCCTCCGCTATTCCACTGGCTTCACAGATAAAGCCGGTGACCATGCGGCCATCGGCAAGCTCGACCTTTCCGAGCCCAAGCGGCGCCGGGATTCCAGCCAGAAAACTTCCCACTTGCGAACTGGGAAGTGCCCAAACTTCAAGCGCAATGGTGTTGCCCGCCCCAGCACGCGCCTTGACCAATCCAGGCCTCTTCGGCGGCCCGCCCGCAAGCGCGTAGAGCGCATAGGCATTGCTCGTCGTTGTTGCCTCGAGAAACCTGGCACCTCTGGAAACCAGTTCGTGATTGAGCGGCATACCGGACATATGCGCACCGCAAACGGCAATTGCGAGCTCATCGTCCTGCGGATACGAGCTTGCGTCAGGTGACAGCGGCAAAGCCCACCCGGTAGCGCCGAGCGTATGTGGCGCGAGGCGTTCCAGCCTGGACCCGATGGATGCCAGAAAACTGTCCCGCCCCGCCTGTGCGAGCAGTGTTACGTTGCCCGGTTTGCCGTCGCTACGCGCTGAAACCGGCACTGCAAGGCCGCACATATCCAAGAGATTGACAAAGTTCGTGTAGGTGCCGTTCAAGGAATTCGGCTTGATAGGATCGGCTTCCAGATCCGCGACCGAAAAGAATGTCGGCATGGTCGGCACACACAGAAGATCAACATCCGCAAGCACCTTCTCGGTCTTCCGTGCGAGTTCCTTCAACTTGTACATGCCACGAAATGCATCTGTTGCCGAAAGACCAAGTGCCTTGCCAACCACTTCCCTGGTAACGGGATGCACGACTTCGGGCGTATCGCGCATCAGGTCTTCGATAACGGTATGGCGCTCGGCGACCCACGCGCCTTCGTAAAGCATGTCGGCCACGTCATAAAACGGCGTGAAATCAATTTCGACGATTTCCGCACCGTTGGCCTTCAAAAGCGCAACAGTATCTGCAAAAGACCGCTCTTGAACCTTGTCGCCACAAAACTCGATCGTCGCGGTGTCCGGCACGCCGATTTTCAGGTTCGACGGCACATGCGCCAGCGGAGCAGCGCCGGTTTTCCGGGCATAGGCATCCTTGTCATCGTACTTTGCGGTTACCTGAAAGACCGCATATGCGTCTTCAACGGTCAGCGCAAAAATCGAAACGGTATCCAGCGTTCTGCAAGCGGGAACCACGCCCGAGGCGGACAACGCCCCGAGGGTGGGCTTCAGCCCGACAATGTTGTTCAGAGCGCCCGGTACCCGGCCGGAGCCGGCCGTGTCTGTTCCGAGTGAGAAACTCACGATGCCATGACCGACAGCGACCGCAGATCCTGATGAAGACCCGCCTGGCACCAGTGCCGGATCTACCGAATTCTTGGGCGGTGGATAGGGAGAGCGAACGCCAACAAGTCCGGTGGCAAATTGGTCGAGATTGGTCTTGCCAACCAAAAGCGCCCCGGCGGCCCTCAACTTCGCGATCACGAATGCGTCTTCGCTCGCTGAGTATTCGTAGGCTGGACAACCTGCCGTCGTCGGCTTGCCGGCCACGTCGATATTGTCCTTGGCGACAAAGGGCACGCCCCAAAGAGGCTTCGCCGGATCGTAGTCCCCCAAGGCTTCGGCCGCTTCAATGACTTCGCTTATGTCGATCAGGTGAATGAATATGCCGGGGTCACCAATTGTATCGATCCGCCGATAGACCTCCTCGATGATGTCCCGAGGTTTCATCCCGTCTTCATACGCCGCCTCGAGCGAAGTGAGTGTAAAGGGCAAGTCGAACATGTTGATCCTCAAACTCTTTTTTGACCTATTCTGCTGCTTTCGCAGCCGAGGACGACAAAACGGGTGGATGCGGCGCAGCTTCGAGCAACGTGCGCGTATAGGGATGGTCCGGCGATGACATGATCCGGTCGGCCGGACCGCTTTCAACGATCTCGCCCGCCTGCATGACAATCACCTCGTCGCAAAGCAAACGCACAACATTCAGGTCGTGACTGACAAAAAGGTAGCTGATCCCGAGCTTGGCCCTTAAATCGACCAGCAGATTCAGGACGATGGCCTGAATGGAAACGTCAAGCGCCGCCGTTGGTTCATCCAGGACGAGAAATTCAGGCTCGAGCGCTATGGCTCTGGCAATTCCGACACGCGCCTTCTGTCCCCCGGAAAGCTGATGCGGAAAGCGGTCCAGCAAAGCGACCGGAAGCCCGACGAGGTCCGCCAGCTCATCTATGCGGGCCTTTCTCGCTGATCTGTTCAACGACGAGAGGCGTGCGAGGGGTTCCCCGATGATCTGGCGTGCTGTGTGCCTCGGGTTAAAGCTGTCGGTTGCGTCCTGGAACACCATCTGAATGGACGCGCGCCGGGGATCGCGCGCGAACTGTTTCGCCGGTATAGCCGCCAGATCGTCTCCCTTGAAAAGGATCTGCCCTTGAGTGGAATCAAGCAGACGCACAAGCATCGATGACGTTGTGGATTTGCCGCAGCCGGATTCTCCGACAAGGCCGACGCTCTGCCCTTTTTTCACCGAAAATGATATGCCGTTGACGGCATGGACCGGGCCGGACTTGCCCTTGTAGGTCTTGTAAAGGTCTCGAATTTCAAGCAGGGGTGTTTCTGCGATTTCTACTGTCGGCATCGGTGTACGCAACTCCGGCAAGAGCAACTCGCGAACGGAGACACCGGCCCGTGGTGTCGCATCGACAAGCTTCTGCGTATAGGGATGCTCAGGCGCTGAAAACAGTTGCTGCGCACTTCCCTCCTCCACCACCTCGCCATCCTTCATCACAATTATCCGGCTGCAATACTGCGCAGCCAAACCAAGGTCATGCGTGATCACCATCGCGCTCATAGTGCGCTCGTCGATCAGATCCGCGATCAGGTCCATGACAGCTTTTTGCGTCGTGATATCGAGACCGGTCGTCGGCTCATCAGCAATCAGAAGCTTCGGATCGCAGGCAAGCGCAATCGCAATGACAATCCGCTGGCACATGCCCCCGGACAGCTCAAAAGGGTAAGCCTCATACCGGTTCTCGGCATCGTTGATGCGCACGGCCTTCAGGGCCTTGATTGCTTCGGCCCTTGCATTGGCGCGGGTCGCCTTGGCATGGCGCCGCAAAACGTCCTCGATCTGGTGTCCGACCTTCCTGATGGGATTGAGCGCTGCTCTGGGGTTCTGGAAGATCATGGAGATCTCACGACCCCGCAGATCCCGCATCGTGCTTTCTTTCGCAGATTTCAGATCGATGCCGCCATAGGCGAGATCTCCGCCAGAAATTGAACCGCCCTTGTCGAGGAGCCGCATCAGCGCATAGGACGTGACAGACTTGCCAGAGCCCGACTCGCCGACAATGCCCACGATTTCGCCTTTGCCGACTTCCAGCGAAACACTCCGCACCGCATTGACGGTGCCCTTGCGCGTTCTGAAGTCAACTTTCAGGTCTTTGAGCGATAACAAGCTCATTTGCTTTCCCATCATCGCCTTGCTCATGTGCGTTGTCGTGGATCAACGATATCACGCAAACCGTCGCCCATGAGATTGAACGTGAAGACTGCAAACATCAGTGCAAACCCCGGAAAGAATGCCAGCCACCATTCACCCGATACGATGAAGTTCGCGCCCTCGGCAACCATGATCCCCCACTCGGCCGTTGGCGGGCGCACGCCAAGCCCGATAAAACTCAGACCGGCTGCGTTGAGGATTGCCCATCCAAGGTTCAAGGAGACCTGCACCATCATCGGCGGCAGTGCATTCGGGAAGATATGCAGCGCCAGCACGCGGATGTCGGAATTGCCGGATAGTTTTGCCGCCAGCGCAAATCCGGACTCCCGGCGGATATTGACTTCGGCGCGCACCAGCCGCGCGTAGAACGGTATGTTGATCACGGCTGTCGCATAGACAATGTTCTCGACCGTATTGCCGAGGGCCGCCACAATGCCCATGGCAAGGACGAAGAGCGGAAACGCCATGATCGTGTCGAACAAGCGGTTCAGAACGGCATCAATCCAGCCGCCCCAATACCCTGCGATGCTGCCGAGAACAGAGCCAATGGCAAAGGACAGCGCTACCGCGGCCACGGAGATGGCGAGGTCGAGCCGCGTTGCCACGATAACGCGGCTGAACACGTCCCGCCCAAGATTGTCCGTGCCGAACCAGTGCGAAAGCGAGGGCGGCTGCAAGGCGTTTGCCGCGTTGGAAGCCAATGGGTCGTATGGCACAAGCGAGGGGCCGAACACTGCGGCAACGATAAGGATCGCGAACATCGAAAACGCGAGCATCGTCACCGGGTTGGATTTAAGCACATAGGCAACGTGTGCCAACGCGCCGTCGTTGCTCTTCACCTGCAGCGAATTGGAAGTGGCGTCGCTCATCTTGATTCAAATCCTATGCGCGGGTCGATCAGCGTGTAGGCGATATCGATGATGAGATTGAGCGCGACGAACAACAGAGCCATCGCAAGCACGAAGCCCTGTACCGCCGCGTAGTCGGAAACGACGAGGGCTTCGACCGCATATGAACCGATGCCAGGCCAGGCAAACACCTTTTCGACCAGCACATTGGCACCGAGGGTGAATGAAAAGACCATACCGAGCGTGGTAATCACCGGCAGGAGTGCGTTCCGGAATGCATAGGTGAAAAGGACCTTGTTTTCAGTCAGTCCTGCGGCACGAGCCGTGCGGATGTAATCCGAAGAGAGCGCGGACAGCATTGCAGCGCGGGTCATTCGGGCGAGCGGTGCCAGCGTAAACAGGGCAAGTGTGATCGCCGGAAGAATGAGTTGTTTCAAGGCTCCGGCCCAGGTTTCCCAATCACCAGCGATAGCCGCGTCGATCAGATAGAAACCAGTCACGTGATCAGGCTCGATATAGATGAAATCAAGACGCCCGAGTGGAGACGGTGCAATACCGAGCAGGTAGTAGAAAACATAGATCAGCACGACACCTGTAAAAAACGTAGGCAAAGAGACGCCGGCAGTCACCAAAACCCTGCACAAATGGTCGATAGCGGTTCCTGGCCGGGTTGCCGCGAGGACCCCAAGCGGGATTGCGATGGCACATGACAGAAGCAGGGCCGTCAGGGTCAGTTCAAGCGATGCCGGCAACCGATTTGCAAGGTCGGACAGAACCGGCTGGCCGGTCGATATCGACTGTCCCAGATCACCGGAAAGGACATCCCCGGCATAGACGAAAAACTGCTCCGGCAATGACTTATCGAGCCCGAGCGCCGTGCGGATCTGGGCAATGGAAGCTTCATCGGCGGCTGGCCCGGCGAAATACACCGCCGGATCGCCAGGAAGGGCGCGGGTCAGCAAAAAGCTGACCACAACAACCCCCAGGATCACGGGAATGGCATGTGCGATCCTGTAACCAACCGTGGCAAGACGCCCGCTCATGAATCAGCTCTTTGCCAGACCGCGCACATCGAGCTGGCGATGGAACCAGTACTCGTAGCCGGAGAGTTCGCGTGTGCCGACATTCAGTGCCGGCTGCCAGAGCGCGATGCGCGGCACTTCATCCCACACGATCTCGATCATCCGCTTGATCTTGGGCGCGTAGTCCGGATCGTCCACATTCATATGCAGTGTTTCACCGGTAAGCGTTTCAATTTCCTCGTTGCGATAATTCGAGGAATTAAACAGATGGCCTTCCAGATACGCCCAGAAGAAATAGTAGCAGGGGTAATTCAACCACCCGCCAAACGTTTCCAAATGAAGCGGTAGTCGTTTTTCAACAAGCGAGGCGGTGCGCCAGTTAGCGCCCGGGATCTTCTCGATCGTCGCCTTGATGCCGATCTTGGCGAGATTTTCCTGGATCAGGAGTGCAGCCGGTTCCATCCAGTCGGTCTGACTGAGCGAAATCGATAGCGGAACTTCGAAACCGGATCCGTGACCAGCTTCCTCCAGAAGAGCCTTCGCCTTGTCGAGATCCGTCGAATAGGGGAACTTCTGCGGCCAGGCCATGTCTGCCGGTGTCGCGGAAGCGCCTCCCCACATGGGAGCGCCCCGGCCATAGGCAGCCGTCTGGAACACCTCCTCATAGGGCACGGACCACGCGATCGCCTGACGCACCTTTTTGTCCTTAAAGGGCTCGAACGACAGGTTCGGACACAGGCAGTAGATAGCGTTTTCAATCGGTGTCGTTGCAATCGTGATGTCTTCGGTTTCGGACAACTCCTTGGCGTCTTTGTTCGGCATGTTGAAGGACATGTTGACGTCGCCGCGCTCCAGAAGCGCACGCCGTGTGGCCGGGCTTGGAACTTCCCTCAAAACGACACGTTTGACGGAAGGCAGTGGGCCGGATGTCCAATCATCATTGCGCTCATAGACGAGCTGTTCGCCCGGCTTCCACGATGCGACCTTGAACGCACCAGAGCCTGAAGGGTTCTTGTGCAGGTATTCCATTGCCCAGGGATCTTCGTCTGTCGCATTCGCTATTGCGACCTTCGAGTTGATAATCATGGGCACCGGAACGGCAAGGTCTGGCAAAGTCAGCTTGGACTTGCGCAGGAGATTGATCTTGAAGGTCAGGTCGTCAACCGCTTCGAACTGCTCGGGTTTTTCTAGCGATCCTGCCTTCATCTGTACCGTCGGAAAACCACCGACACTGACCGCCCTGTCGAACGACCACTTCACATCTGCCGCCGTTATCGGCGAACCGTCCTGAAACTTTCCATCGGGGCGCAGCTTGAAAACGATGGCCATCCCGTCATCGGTGAACTCCCAGCTTTCAGCGATCTCGGGCTCAATCACGGAGTAGTCATAAGACAGACTGCCATCCTCAAGCGTCTTGGTACCGAAGCTCACAAGGCGGTCATAGACGTTAACAGCCACCTGATAGCTTGGCCTGTTCGTTCCCGTGCGATGAATGTCGAGACTATTGATCGTCTGTCCGGTAACGGCCACTACAACGTCATTGCCGGCTGCGGACGCCGGCAGGACTTTCAAAAACGGTAAAACCGACGCTCCGAGCACTGTTGCGCCGGCGCCCTTCAAGAACCCGCGGCGTGATGAATTATAGGTCATAGTAATCCCCTCTTGGAAGGAAAGCGGAGAAATGCCCTTTCCACTCGCGACAACGATGCGTGTTATCGGTGCGTACTTCTATTGCTATTTTTGCAGCTTTATGCTTCGTAATTTGCAGCACAAGTTCTAAGGCATTGAAAATGAGACATCTTCAGACGCTCAAGCTGATCGATGCGGTGACCAAGGCCGGGTCTATCCGCAAGGCAGCGGAAGACATGCACATCACGTCATCGGCGCTCAATCGCCGTATCTTGGGCTTCGAAGAAGAATTCGGTGCAACGATTTTCGAGAGGCTGCACGGCGGTGTTCGTCTCAATCCGGCCGGTGAGCTGCTGATCCAGCATATCCGCGGCCAAATGGCTGATCTGGATCGGGTTCGCAGCCAGGTCGCGGACCTTTCCGGCCTGCGCCGAGGACATGTCAGCATCGCTTGTTCGCAGGCGATTCAGCCGTATTTCATGCCGGCGCAGATTGCGGCTTACCGAGCTGAATATCCAGACGTGTCGTTTTCCGTGCATGTCCGGGACAGGGATGCAGCAGAAGCGGATCTCCGGGCATTTGAAAGCGATCTGGCGCTTGTATTTGAACCGGTTCACATCGGCGACATCGACATACTTCTGGCCGTGGAACAACCTGTTTACGCCGTCATGGAAAAGAACCATCCATTGGCGATGAAAAAGAAGCTGCGCCTGCGCGACTGTCTCGGATATGCCCACGTGGTCCCGCCAAAACGCATCGGTATCCGGTACCTGCTCGATCTTGCCGTCGCCAGTATGAGCCAGAAGATGGAACCCATCGCAGAGGCTGATTCCTTCGAGTTCATGCGCCACTATGTGCAGCACGAACAAGCGGTCGGATTTCAGTTTCCCATCGGGCTCAATATCTCGGGAGACGACCGCCTGGTGTTCAGGCCGTTACCTAAGGAAGACGTACCCTATGGAACGCTGGCGCTGATGCAGATGCGCGGCCGGACGCTGTCGGTTGCCTCTGCCCGCTTTGCCAACCAATTGGCAACCGTGCTCAGCAGTCTAAGGAACGACCTGGAATGAGGTAAGCGAACAAGCGCTTGCGCGCGGAAGGACGACACCCATCAGATGAGCGCGCGTACAAAGGTCTGAGTAACAAGAGAAGAGTTTCGCTGCTCCTGTTGAGTGGATCTATACACTCTCTTTAAATCTAATATTTTTCATATAGTTATCTCTATTTTTTAAAGTTACAATTAAATTACGCTCCTTCGCTACAGGCAGTCTGTTCCGGTCACTGATTGCTCATCGCCTTGAGCGGCGGCACAACATCATCCGGTATTGGACAGGCGTAAGGGTCAATCGCCAGTTTTCTCTGGTGGGCGTCTTTGGCGCTTTCCAATGTGCTGCTGTCCTCAAAAAGATCCACCGCGGTGCCTGCCATTATTTTGGCTGCATGGGTCATGCCCTTGTGCGCCGCAGGGGCTTTGCCCTGAGCTGTTAGTTGCCAGGTATGAAATGGTGTTCCGACCGCGCATGTGGCAACCCGTGCCTGAACCGTCGGGACAGCCCAGCTGACATCACCAACGTCTGTCGAGCCTTCGCCGCCTTCGCTGTGCCGGTCAAGTGGCGCAACAAAATCGCAAAGGGCAAGATCCGGGTTCACTTCCGCACCGATCCTTCTGAATGAGACTGTGATGTTGTCCTGACTGAGCGTTGCCCGGATCTTTTCCGCAAACTCCCGGTCATGTTCATCAAAATCCGGTGCGCCGAGCCGCTCCATGTTCTTCTGCATGGTTTCTTCCAGCGGCCGGTTGCCGATCAGGTTGGAAACGCCACTGACCACGTTGGTTTCGACTTCCGTTTCCGTCATCAGGGCAGCGCCTTCGGCGATCTTGCGTACACGTTCAATCAGCCCGCGCAGTTCGGAAAGGTCACGGGCCCTGACAAGCTGGCGAACGGTTGCCTTTGATTGCACGACATTCGGGGCAATTCCGCCCGCATCGAGATATGCATAATGCACCCGCGCCTCGTCCGGCATGTGTTCACGCATGTAATTGACACCAACATTCATCAGTTCGATGGCATCGAGAGCACTCCGCCCAAGTTCAGGCGCACCGGCGGCATGGGCTGCGCGGCCGTGAAAGGTGAAATCGATGCGCGTGTTGGCAAGGGATCTGGCTTCGTTGACCGCCGTGAAAGTTGCCGGATGCCAGGAAATCGCGGCATCCACATCCTCAAACACACCTTCGCGAACCATGAAGGTCTTGGCCGCACCGCCCTCCTCTGCCGGGCAACCGTAGTAGCGCACGCGTCCCTTGATACCCCGTTCGCTCAAGTAGTCCTTGACCGCAGAAGCCGCCAGCAATGCGGCCGCGCCGAGGAGATTGTGCCCGCATCCGTGCCCTGCTCCGCCCGCTTCCACCGGTTGGTGTTCAGCGACACCGGCGACCTGCCCCAATTCCGGAAGAGCATCGAATTCGCCAAGAATGGCAATCACCGGCCCTTCTTCCCCCGCCTCGCCGACAATGGCCGTCGGTATTCCGGCAACACCTTCCGTGATGCGAAATCCTTCCTGTTCTAGCATCTTCTTGTGCTCTGCGACGGATTTGAACTCAGTATAGGCGATTTCCGGCAGGTCGAAGACACGATCAGAAAGCCCGATGTAGTCCTCCCGGCGCGCATCGATCAAATCCCAGACTCGATCCGTGTTTTTCATTCTTTCCTCCAATGTCGCGCGGAAGCCGGTCACGCCTGGTTCAAACGCGTCTGGCGATGCCTTGGCTCCGTTCAGATGTCCTTCCAAAAGTGGCAGGCGACCGAGTGTGCTTCTCCGAACGTCTCAAGCTGTGGCTGGCGCTGACGGCAAATGTCCTGCGCATGCTGGCATCGCGGATTGAAAAAACACCCGTCCGGTGGTGCCAGTGGAGAGGGAATCTCGCCTTCGATCGGCGCGAAGTCGCGCTTTCGCTGGTCAAGACGCGGCGCTTCCGCCAGAAGTGCTCTTGTGTACGGGTGCCTGGGCGCGCTGAAGATTTCCTCCGTTGACGCGCTTTCCACAATCCGTCCGAGATACATGATCGCAACCCGGTCGGCGATGTGCTCAACAACACTGAGATCATGGCTGATGAACAGGTAGGTCAGCCCGAATTCTTCGCGCAAGTCCATGAACAGGTTGATGACTTGCGCCTGGATCGACACATCCAGAGCGGCGATTGCCTCGTCGCACACGAGAAACTTCGGCTTCACCGCGAGTGCACGCGCTATTCCGATACGCTGGCGCTGGCCACCTGAAAACTGGTGTGCGTAGCGCCGCTTCAACGACGGATCAAGCCCGACTTTTCGCATGATGTCGTCGACATAGTCTGACGCTTCGCTTCTTGAAACAATGCCATGTACCTTCGGCGCTTCTCCAATGATGTCCTCAACGCGCATCCTTGGATTCAAGCTGGCGAACGGATCCTGAAAAATCATCTGAACTGCAAGCGTTGCCGCCTTTTTGTCGGCGCTCGAAAGGGTCGCGACATCATTTCCTTGAAAGAGAAGCTGGCCGGCAGTCGGGGCGTGAATCCCGGCGACGACGCGACCAAGGGTGGACTTGCCGCATCCTGACTCGCCAACCAGTCCGAGGACTTCCCCTGCCCGAATTTCCAGCGTGACATCGTCAACGGCGTGAACGACTTCCTCCCGGACGCCCGCCCCAAGCTTCTGGGCGATCTTGCCGGCAACATCCAAACGCTTGGCAAAGTGTTTCGACACAGCGCGGATTTCGACCAACGGTTCCGTCATTGAGCCGCTGCCTGTGCTTGGGGGTGATAGCAGCGCAATTCACGGTTCGCCACTTGCTCGACCGGTGGTGGCGCCTTACAGGCATCACTTGCAAACGCACAACGCGGCGCGAAGGCGCATCCTGCCGGCAACGACAGCATATTCGGCGTCATGCCTTCAATCTGGAACAGGCGTTCGCCCCGGTTGTTCGCCGTCGGGACCGACCCGAGCAACCCGACAGTATAGGGATGAAGCGGTCGATCAATCACATCGTCCGTCTGCCCCTGTTCGACGATACGCCCCGCATACATCACCGAAATCCTGTCGGCGAGACCTGCGACGACAGCCAGATCATGGGTTATCCAGATCATTGCCGTTCCCGTTTGCCGCGTCAATTTCTGGGCCTCATAGATGATCTGCGCCTGAATGGTGACATCCAGGGCGGTGGTCGGTTCATCGGCAATGATGAGATCCGGCTTGTTCAAGAATGCGATAGCGATGGAAACACGCTGACGCATGCCTCCGGACAGCTGGTGCGGATAGGCGCGCAGGCGTTCTTCCGGTGATGGTATTCCAACCAGTCCAAGCGCATCCCGGCTTCGTTCCCACGCCTGTCGTTTCGGAACAGACTCATGCGCGAGGATCGCTTCCATCATCTGGGTGTCGATGCGCAGAACCGGGTTGAGTGTCATCATCGGGTCCTGAAAGATCATCGAGATGCGATTGCCTCTGATGGATTTGAGCTGTTCTCCCGGCGCATTTGCAATGTCTTCGCCGTTGAAACGGATCGTGCCCTCGACGATCCGGCCCGGCGGGTCGATCAGTCCAAGAATAGAGAACCCTGTGATGGATTTGCCCGAACCGGATTCGCCGACAAGCCCCATGACCTCGCCCTTCCTGACGGCAAAGTCGACCCCGTCGACGGCCTTGACGACACCAGCATGCGTGAAGAAATGCGTCTTCAATCCGCTTACTTCCAGCACCGCGGTCATTTCTTCAGCCTCGGATTGAGGACATCACGCAACTGGTCTCCGACCAGATTGATCGACGCGACGGTCAAGAGCAGCGCTATTCCCGGAAAGACAGAGATCCAGTACCGGCCGGACAACATGTACTCAAAACCATTGGCAATCAGGACGCCGAGCGAGGGTTCGGTCTGCGGCAAACCGACCCCGAGGAATGAAAGGGTCGCTTCGAGAGAAACCGCGCTCGCGGTTTGCACAGTGCCGACGACAATCAGAGGTGCAAGGCAGTTTGGCAGGATATGCCCGAAGACAACCCTCATTCTGGACAGCCCCAGACACTGGGCCGCTTCGACATACTCTTTGCTGCGTTCCACCAATGCGGTTGCTCGAACCGTCCGGGCATAATAGGCCCATTGGGCAACGACAAGCGCGAGGATGATCTTGTCGACCCCCTTGCCAAGAATTGCGACGAGCATCAGCGCTACAAGTGTAGCCGGAAACGAAAGCTGAAGATCGACCACGCGCATGATTATCGCTTCTGTCCGGCCACCGACATATGCGGCGATCAGGCCGACGGCCATGCCGATGAACAAGGCGATCACGCCTGACGCCAAACCGACGGAGATCGAAATGCGCAATCCATAGAGGATCGCTGAAAAGAGATCCCTGCCCGCACCATCGGATCCGAGCCACATGGTGTAGCCGGCAAACGCTTCTGATCCTGGTGGCAGACGACCGTCAAGCACGTCGACCTGCGCCAGGTCGTAAGGATTTTGGGGGGTGATCCAGGGTGCCAGAATCGCAAGCAGGACGATAATCGTAAAAATGACGAACGCGATTGTCGCGATACTGCTTTCGAAAAACTCGGCCCTGAACCGCTGAAACGGCGTCTCGACTTTGACGCTCACCGGGGTGGTGGATTGTATGGTGCTGTCGCTCATGCGCCCTGATCCTGAAGACGGACCCGCGGATCCAGAACTGAGTAGAGGATGTCGACCACCAGATTGATCAGGACAAAGAACAGGACCATGATCATCAGGTACGCCACGACAACCGGACGATCGAGCTGCAGGATGGCATCGATCAGAAGTTTCCCCATGCCCGGCCAGGCGAAGATTGTTTCGGTCACGACGGAAAAGCCGATGAGGCTTCCGAATTCCAGGCCCATCACCGTAACGACCGGGATCATGATGTTTTTCATGACGTGCACGAAGATGATGCGGCTGGTCGAAAGCCCTTTGGCACGGGCGTATTTCACATAGTCCTGACCCATCGCCTCGCGCACGCCTGCACGGGTCAAGCGGATCGCAAGCGATATCTTCAGGAGGGAAAGGTTCAGCGCCGGAAGAAAAATGTGCCTGATGCCGTCCCAAGTCGCCAGACTGGTCTCGATACCGAAGATCGAGGCCGTATCACCGCGCCCTGTCGAGGGAAGCCAGCCAAGTTCGACTGCAAACAGCAGAATGAGCATAAGGCCGACCCAGAATGTTGGCAGCGAAAACCCGAGAATAGATCCCGCCATGATGCCTTTCGACACCGGGTTGTCCGGATAAAGCCCCGAAAAAAGGCCAAGCGGAATACCAAGGACGATCGACAGAAACAGCGCGCTGAATGCGAGTTCAAGCGTTGCCGGCATGTGATGCAGGATCAGCTTGAGCGCCGGCTCGCCGAAGACAAAAGAGTCTCCGAGATTACCCTGCAAGGCCCCCTTCAAGAACAGGAAATACTGTTCCCATATAGGCCGGTCGAGCCCAAGGCGACGGATCGCAGCTTCGATATCCGCCTGATCCGCATCGGGGCTGACCAACATGTAAACAGGGTCGCCGACAACGTTCACGCCGAAGAAGACGATGACCGACATGAGAAACACGACAAAGATCGCCTGCATCAGCCGACGGATGACGAAAACAGTCATTGGGTTTTCTCGACTTGAGGAAGGACCGGGCCGCTGACTACAGCGGCCCGGATGAAGGCTGCTATTCCTTCACGACGCCCATTGCGAGGGTGTATTCGTCGGTTCTGGGGGTGTATTTCAAACCCTTCTTTGCGGCCCAGGTATTCACCTGGAAATGGGTTGGAATGATCGCGACATTCTCAATCGCCATCTCAGTCGACTTCGCAAGAAGATCCTGCCGCTTTTCGTCATCCACGGTCCGCAGGGCTTCCTCGATCAACGCGTCAATCTCGGCGTTGGAGTGACGTCCGCGATTGGAAGATCCGAAGCCCTTGTCTTTGTCGAAGGTGTGGATGAGCGACTTCAAGGGAGAAGACGCTTCGCCGGAGCCTGCGCCCCATCCAACCAGGATAAAGCTGAACTCCGGAAGCCCGTCCGGGCTGCCGCGGGACGCACGTCCGAAGTAGACAGAGCGCGGCATCGTCTCAACAGCGGTCTTGATACCGACCCTGGTCAGCATCTGACCGATCGCCTCGGCAATCTTGGCATCGTTGATGTAACGGTCGTTCGGACCATGGATTGTCAGCTGGAAACCGTCGCCATATCCCGCTTCTGCGAGCAATGCCTTGGCAGCTTCCGGGTCATAAGCTTCAGGCGACAACTTGTCTGAGACGCCAAAGAAGCCCTCAGGCAGAAGCTGGCCTGCAGGTATCGCAACACCCTCCATGACACGTTCGACAATCGCATCACGGTTAATCGCCTTGGAGATCGCAAGACGGACACGCTGGTCCATCAGCGGATTTTTGATCTCGCTGCCGTCATTCCCTTTCACGAAAGGCGAATTCTCGCGGAACTGATCCATGTGCAGATAGATCACACGGTTCGAGACACCTTGGCTGAGCTGGATATCGTCCTTTGCTTCCAACGTCGAAATGTCGGTCGTCGGAACACCGGCAATCATGTCGACATCACCGGCCAGCAGGGCCGCAACCCGGCTTGGACCGGACTTGATCGGGCGGAACTCCACCTCGCTCCATGCCGGAGCATCACCCCAGTAGTCGTCGTTGCGAACAAGCGTGATGCTTTCACCGGGCTTGTAGTCTGAAAACTTGTACGGACCGGTGCCAACGGACGCTGTGCCGGCATTGAAGTCTTCTGTCGCGGCGCCGCACCCGGCACTGTCGGAAATCACCGGTATCGTGGAGATGTCATTGGCCATCAGCGGATAAGGCGCTTCGGTGATGGCGTGTACGGTGTAGTCGTCAATTTTCTTGAAGGATTTGCCTTTCAGGTAAGTACCATAGCCTGAAGGTGAATTCGGGACTTCCGGCGCGCGTTCCATGGTGCAGATGACATCATCTGCCGTGAAATCACTGCCGTCGTGAAACTTCACGCCTTCGCGCAATTTGAATTCCCAGGTCAGGTCATCAATCGGCTTCCAGGAAACGGCAAGCCCGGGTGAAAGACGCTGTTTCTCGTCCTGAGCAATCAGGCGATCAAAAATATGGACCGACATTGCATTGTTCGGTCCAAGATTATGAAAATGCGGATCCATCGATGTGGGCTCTGAAGCCAGCCCGATGGTGAGCTTTTCTGCCAGAGCCGCCCCTGTGAACAACGCCAGCGCGCTTACCGTCGCCACCGCGACGGCTGAAAGTTTTCTCATAACTATGTAACTCCCTCGGAAGCGCGGTGTCCTTATCCGGACTTTTGCCGCACGATGGAAAAGATGTTAGCTTGCAGAAAATTCATTGCCAACATCAAAGTTAATGCATTTTTGCATAGGGCAATCCAGACCGCAGCCCTGAGCCGATGCGCCGGAAGTCTTCTCAATGGCAGAACCCCGACACCGACTGAGAGAAATGGAAGCGCTGCGGGCGCTGGTGACAACCGGAACAACCATAGGCGCGGCCCGCAGACTTGGTGTCTCACAATCGTCCATCAGCCGGGCCCTGGGGCAACTCGAGCAACGGGTCGGCCGCGACCTCTTCCTGCGCAGCTCGGGCAAGATCGAACCCACTGCGGCTGCCCTCAGGTTGAATGAGCAGCTTGATCCGCTCTTTGAAACGCTGGCGTTGATTGAAGGCGCCGAGTGGGCTGCCGCAGACGAGGACCCGCTACGTCTGATCGTGCCGCCGACATTGGCGCATAATTTTGTAATCAAGCGCGTGGCCGCGTTTTTGAAACAGAACCCAGGCAAACACCTTCAACTGGACATTCAGGCAACCGACGTCCTCGTCTCCGGTATTCTCGACCTGCGCTACGACCTTGGCCTCACCAGCGCGATGATCCAGCGAACGGGGGTCACGCTCATTCCATGGCGCAAGTCTCATGTTGTCTGCGCTATGCCGAGCGGACATCCGCTCGAGAAAAAGGAAATTGTTTCCCCATCGGATCTGGAAGATGTTGAACTCGTTGAGTTTTTGCGCCGCCTCGGAACAAGAGCGATTACAGAACAGGTCTTCGCACGCGCAGGGGTTCGCCCAAGGACAGTGGCGGAAACGGCAACAAACATGGCTGCGCTTGAACTAGTTCGCGAAGGCCTCGGCGTCACCTTGCTCAATCCTTTTCCGGTCCTGTCGGGCGGCATGCCGGACATTTCAGTAAGGCCGTTCGACGCTCCCATCACGTATCACACGAGCTTTGTTTTGCCGTCCGGGCGCCAGCCCTCCGAGTTTGCGAGACAATTCATGGAGTATGTCAAGAACACCACACCGCCGGACGAATATTCGGAGACCGTTTAGCTGTGCCCGGCATCTGTCCAGACAGTGTCACGATCGAGCGGAAAACTCGGGCGCGGTATGAACTTGAACGGCCACCGTTCCAGCACAGGGCTGGTAAGGCCCGCCGTATCAATCTCGTAAACTTGCTCCGGAGCAAACCACTTCGCGAAACCGGCCCGAAAGTGCCCACGCGACTTGACGACGACACACCGGGCGTCGCCGACATTAAGGCCAAGCATGTGAAAAAACACAGGATCAGCTGTCTGAGCCCGATCGGAAATGACAACCGCGCGTATCCCGCCAAGATCGAGCGCCGCGCAGGGTCCGAGATGAAGTTGCCGCCCCTTTGTCATACCGCGCTCGCCGACGACATTTCCGTCATGAAGCGCGAGGACTTTTGCTGGCACTTCAAACCTGTGATCCCACTTCTCCCAGACTGCAGATCCCGCATTGCGGTTGAAGACAGCCGCGAAGCTTGCGCCAACACCCAGGCGATGGGCTTCAGCGGCAAGGTCAGGGTCGAAGAACGATCCGAAAAGAACATTTTCCGCACCGGCGGAATGCAAGGTGGCAAGCAACTCCGTCGTGCGACCCGAGCCGCCACCACCCGGGTTATCGCCCGCATCCGAGAAGATAACCGGCGTTCGTTTTGGTTCCGTTGCCAGTCGCACCGCCTCATCGACAGGTGTCAGCGTCCTCAAGAATTTTTCACGTATCGACCAGGCCCGATCTGCGATTTCGGAAGCAAGGCTCTCCGCGATTGCCTGGTCCTCGCGCGCCGTCACAACGATACTCAATCCATTGTCAGGGGTGTCGGCAAAAACGAAATTGCCGAATACAGAGACATTCAGGACTGCGCCGCCGAGTTCAGCCTGCCGCCGCTGTCCAAAATCGATCAACTCCCCATAGGGCACTTCCGCTGTCAGAAGGGTCACGGACGATGGCACGATGGGTGGTCTTTTGAGCGCGACCTGCGGACGAATTCCATCCGCAAGACAGCGTCTCAGCGAAAAGGCCGCTTCTTCCCCGCGTTCGATCATGTCCACATGCGGGTTGGTTCGGTAACCGACAATCAGATCACAGGCTCCGACCATCTTGAAAGACACGTTCGCGTGGAGATCGAGCGTTGTAACGATAATCGGCTCTTTTCCCACGGCCTCACGCACAAGAACCATCAGATCTCCGTCCGGATCGTGGCTGTGTTCGGCGACCATCGCACCGTGGTTGCAGATATAGACCGCATCGAAAGGGCCGTCCTTGCGAAGCCGGTCGATGATCTCACCGCTCACCTTTTCAAACACATCACGTTCGACGGGCCCGGCCGGATGACTGGCCGCCAGCGTGCACGGTACGGGCAGCCATGGCCCGGTGGCATCCATCGCGCGGACAAAAGCCGCAAACTCGGACGCAAGAGCGGGTACAGGCGAACGCGCCTCGTTCAGCAGCGCGTCTCCTTCAAGCCATGTCAGCGAACGGAAATCATCTTCGCCTGCAGGCCGCGCGAAGCGGTTCGATTCCAAAATCATTCCAAGCAGCGCAACCTTGGGTATCTGCACCAGCCTCACTCCCTGTTCCGATCGTCATGAAAAGGAGCACGATCTCGTGTCCGAAATCAATATTCCCAACGAATACCCGGTCGAACTCGCTCCGCCCGATCTTTCCCCTTACAAGGACGGCAATTCCGGCATTCCCTATGTCTGGCGGTTCGACAGCGGCGCACCAGGGCCGAATGTGATGCTCAGCGCGATCGTTCATGGAAACGAACCCTGCGGTGCGATCGCACTAGACAGGTTGTTGAAAAATGACACCAGGCCAGAAAGTGGATCCCTGACGTTGGCGTTCATGAACATCGACGCTTACGATGCGTTTGATCCGCTTGACCCGAATGCGACGCGCTGGATCGATGAGGATTTCAACAGGGTATGGGACATCGCGACGCTTGAAGGGGAACGCGACAGCGTTGAACTGCGGCGCGCGCGAGAGGTTCGCCCAGCACTGGCCGAAATCGACTATCTCCTCGACATTCACAGCATGCAGCATCTGGCACCCCCGCTCATGATGTCGGGTCGACATGCTCGAGCCAAGGCGCTCGCGGCCGCCATTGGTGTGCCTGAACGCGTCGTCGGCGATGCCGGTCACGCCGCGGGACGGCGCATGCGGGACTATGGCCCATTTGATGATCCGCGTGAAAAGAACACCGCACTGCTGATCGAGTGCGGCCAACACTGGCAAGCTTCCGCCGGGGATCTGGCAGAAGAGGCAGCTATCCGGTTCCTGGTTGCGACCGGCGTGCTTTCAGCTGATGCACTGGATCGCTTCACCATCCCGCCGCCGCCTCAGTCCGCGTTTACCGTCGTCGAAGCCGTGACAATCCAAAATGAAGCATTCGTTTTTGCGCAAGACTTCTCCGGTGGTGAAATCATTGCCAAGAAAGGCACCCTGCTCGGCCACGACGGAGAAATTCCGGTTGTCACACCCGAGGATGATCTCATGCTGGTGATGCCGTCCAAACGCTTGTGGCGCGGACAAACAGCAGTGAGACTGGCTCGCCGAGACACCTGATCAGAACACAAACCAGAGGTATTCGACCATGACCACGCGCGAGGCCGCAATCGATGCGGTGTCCCGGTTTTTCAAAGACGGCGGATTTCAGGCCGAACTGGCGGACAGGATAGCTGTGAAAACGTCCAGCCGGGAAGACCAGCACAAGGATGAGCTGAGACGGTACCTGGACGAGTTGATGCGCCAGCGTTTCGAAACAATGGGCTTTTCGGTCGACATTCACCCCAACAAAATGCTTGAGCGCGCGCCATTCCTGGTGGCCAAGCGACAGGAGGATCCTGCCCTTCCGACCCTCTTTTGCTACGGGCATGGCGACACCGTGCCCGGCGAAGACGGACGATGGAGCGAGGGGCGCGACCCTTGGCAGCTGGTCGCAGCTCAAACGTCCTCAGGCGAGCGCTGGTACGGGCGCGGCACGGCGGACAACAAAGCACAGCACACAATTAACATGGAGGCTCTGCGCCATGTCATCGAAGCGCGCGGCAATCTTGGATACAATGTTACGTTCCTGATCGAAACGGCGGAGGAAATGGGCTCGCCCGGTCTTGCCGACTTCTGCCGGGACAATCGCGATATGCTGGCGGCCGATCTGCTGCTTGCGTCCGACGGTCCGCGCTTTTCAACGGATGGGCCCGACATCAAGCTCGGAACGCGCGGCGGGTTGAATATCCGTTTCAGGCTTGAGTATCGCGAAGGAGGCCATCATTCCGGCAACTGGGGCGGCCTTTTGGCCAATCCGGCAATCGTGCTGATGCATGCGCTTACGACCCTCGTGAGCCGCAATGGCGAGATCCTGCATCCCGGCCTGAAACCGGACAGCATCAAAAACTCGGTACGCGATGCGCTCGCCAAAGTGACCGTGACCTCAGGGCCCGGCGATCCGGACATTGATCCCTGGTGGGGTGAACAGGGTTTGAGCGGTGCTGAAAAAGTGTTCGGCTGGAACACTTTCGAAGTATTGTCATTCATAACAGGCGACCCCGACAAGCCGCAAAATGCAGTTCCACCCTTTGCCGAAGCCATCTGCCAGATCCGTTTCGTCGTGGACACGGATCCCGATACATTTCTGCCCCTGATACGCCAGCATCTCAAAGACGAAGGGTTTGAGGGCATCACCGTTGAACCTGCGCGCATGTCGATGCTGCGTGCGTCGCGGCTCGACCCGGATCATGCGGCCGTTGAATGGGCTGTCAGATCAATCGAAAGAACCACCGGCAAGAGCGTCACGGTCATCCCGAATGCAGGTGGTTCTCTGCCGAACGACGTGTTTCTAAGCATCATCGGCATGCCGACAATCTGGGTTCCGCACAGCTATACCGGGTGCTCCCAACACGCCCCGGACGAACATGTATTGCCTCACCTGATGAAAGAGGGTCTTGAGATGATGACCGGTCTCTTCTGGGACCTCGGAGAGGGTTTCCCGGGATGAGCAAATGATGCTTGTTGTCAATAAGTTACGAGGTTAGAAGGCGCTTTTGGGTTGAACATCAGTAAAGAATTGCGCCCGGATGCCGGCTTTACCCATGCGCGGCAAAACCATGAAGCATTCTCAAAAAACCTAAATCGATCTGGTCGCAAGACTCAAGCATTTGAGCATTCTGTCTCATACCAAACCGCGTTGAGGAAACCGACAAAACGCAGCGGAACTGGAATTGCAAAAACCTGCCTGAGAGACGAACAAATTGCGTGAGCCAAAATTGCCAGCGCGACACATTTGCAGCGACAAGTCGCGCCAGGACACAATCATACCGTTTTGACTTGGATAATGAAGCTCATCCAACGTCCCCCGGATAAACATTTCAAATACTGTTCTTGCTAACCGTCTCAACACAAAGTCCCAACACAACTGCCCCCTCACCAGCCTCACAAATGACCGAGCCACAAAATAGAGCCTGCCTAAAAAGCGGCCTGAAGTCCTGAGGGCCTGGTTTCGGAAAGCAGAATTCCGGGCAGCATCTTAAGAACGAGGAAAAAGAAGAAGTGAAACGGCGAAAAAGTGCGTCTTACCTGTTCTGGGCCTACCAGCTGTTCCTGTTCGCAGGTGTTGCGTTCATTTGGCTTATGACCTTCAACCTTCATATGGAAAGCGTGGTAACCCACCAGCAAAACCCGGGCGACTACACATTGCTGGACCGCCTCTTTCCCTGGTTCCTCGGCGTCATCGCAACTGCGCCCATTGGTTGGATGATTTATCGCGGGTTCCGGGAAAGAGCGGAGGAATTGGAACAGCTTCCCGACTTTGAAGAGCATCGGTTCGAACCGCCCAAAAGAGCCTCTGCGCAAGAATTGCGTAATATGCTGGACGAGTGGTTGCCACTTGCGCAAAGCGCGGAGCTTTTGCCGCACGATTTTGACATCAATAAATTTGAGGCATTTATCGCTGATGCCTTTCCGGCAGATTTTGACGTCCGATTTGTCGATTTCCTAAGTGCATTGAATGAATTCAGCTTGGACCGTATTGGCCTTACCACTTTCGAATTTGAAGCGCCCGGTCGCTTGCCACATCTTTTCTTCGACTATTGGAAGACCGAAGAGGAAGCAGCGCTGTACAGTTATCTTTTGAGGGAGGCAGACCGGATCAGCGATGGCGCGTTAGAACTCAAAGATGTGCGAGCCAGCGAGGAGATGGAAGAGAAATACGATCTAATTGATGTGAGGCTCGAGTTCGTATCGCGCGACCAGCGCTATGACTGGACAATTCATACCCTCGGAAAATGGATTGACCACTCTTTCATTGACCGTCTTTGCAGTCTCGTCAATCAGCATGCGGCCCAGAAAAGAATGTATTTGGCTGGTGATGAGGAACTGGTTCTAATTGTCCTCGATGACGAAATGGCCAGCCGGATCGCCCCTCATATGTCGCTTGAGTTGCCGTCAGTTTACGATCTCCATAGCCCCTTGGAGAACCGGCGCGGTTAATAGTGAGCTTTATAAACGCTTCAGGCAATTTCCGCTGACGACTGGGCGCGCCCAAACAGGTTTCGCGGATACTACCAGCTTAATGACACCAAATTGCCAGCTGCACAGCCTCTCTAAAGACCGTCCCAGTTCATTCGTCGTGAATATTGGCTCAAAATCCAGGCAGTCACTGGAACACCCGACCGCGACGGCATTCGAAGCATAGAAAATTCTCCAGACGGCGTCCCGTACCGCATAGACCCGGTTGACGGATCGAGCCACGACAAAAATCATTGATAAAAATGAGCAGGTTTTCGAAGCGAGATTTGATCAGGAGCAATACGCGCGCTCTGTCTTTCTGCTAATTTAAGCAACGAATTTGGGAGGGAGCAGATTCAGGCTGCTGAATCTGGACAAGATCAAGATGCCGAACGAACGCCGCAAGAAAATTGCGCAGAACTCGTTGTTGCTCAAGAGTTTTCCGCCAGATATCCAGGACATGGTTCTTAGCATGTCAAGCTGGCGCGAATATGATCGAGGTGAAACCTTGTTCCTGCAAGGCGAAACGGCGCATGCCATTCATATCGTGACCGAAGGCTGGGTGAAACTTTACAGGATCGCGCCGAACGGCGGCGAGGCTGTTGTGAACGTGTTTGCCAAGGGCGAGAGCTTTGGTGAGGCGGTCGCCTTCCGCGGTCACGCGTACCCTGTTTCTGCAGAAGCAGTAACGGCCTGCGAAGTCATGCGCATTCCAAGTTCCGCAATCTTAGAAGCCATGCGGAAGGATCCCGATATTGCGGTGTCCGTACTTGCCTCGACGTTTGCACACCTGCATTCTCTCGTCTCGCAGCTTGAGCAACTCAAAGCACAAACAGGACCACAACGTGTTGCAGAATTTTTGCTGGATCTGTGCGAAAAAGACGCTGGCGGGTGTGTCGTGACATTACCCTATGACAAATTCCTGATTGCGGGACGACTTGGAATGAAACCTGAGAGCCTGTCGCGCTCCTTTTCAAAGCTGAAAGGTGTCGGTGTCCAAATTAATCGCAATCATGCGGCAATTGACGACATAGAACATCTGCGTGAGTTCTCCGAAGTCGACCCCGTAGAAAGCTGGCATAAGTAAAAATGGTGCAACTCCAAAAAGCTCTTGATGCCATAGACGAAGCGAATACTGCCGATCCGACGCTCGAAAACGGGCAGCCCGCCGCTCTGCTCTATGGACAACGCATGAGTTCCGAATTGGGACGCCTTTACCCTGACGCTCCGGACGCCCTCAAAATAGCCGCACGTGGCCAGCATATCGAACGTTGGATCCTGCCGCGTGACACCTACCCGCAAGGTCGAACCGGCTACCACGCCTGGCGTCGCGACCTTGCCAAGCACCACGCCGAACGGGTTGGCACGATTATGGCCGAAGCGGGCTATGACAGCCCATCAATAGAAGCCGCCGAACGTATGCTGCGCAAGGAAGGTATCAAGCGCCATGAGGATGTCCAGGCGCTGGAAAACGTGATCTGCTTTGTGTTTCTCCGTTACTATTTCACGGCCTTCGCTGCCAAGCATCCCGAGGAGAAGGTGCTCGGTATCGTCCAGAAAACAGCGAAAAAGATGTCGGATGACGGTCGGTCCTGGGTCCTGAACGAGTTTGAACTTCCCGAACAACTCGCGGCGGCATTCAAGTCCTGATTTCCGGGATCAGAAACAGGCCCAACAAAAGTAGGCAGAACAGCCCGAGCGCCCAATTGAAGCCGGTTAGCCAGACCGGTGCCTGCCAGAGACCAAGGTAACGCGACAGCACAACGCGCGCCTTCATCCAGGCCAAGATCAGCACGAGTATCCCGGTCGCCGCTGCGTCGAGCGTTCCCGCTGCGCCTGAAGCGACAAGCACCGATGCACCGCTCAGAAGTAGCAAGTTGAACAAAGCTCGTGTCGTTGCGTTGAAGCTCATGTCGTTCTCACGCCAGCAGGTAGATCACCGGAAACAGCAGAACCCAGACAAGATCCACCATGTGCCAGAAGGTTGTTCCGACCTCGACATTGCGTATCGCCGTTTTCCAGATGACCAGAGCCAGGATGATCATGCCCGCCACCACGTGCAACGCGTGAAAGCCGGTCAAGAGGTAGTAGAAGGTGAAGAACGGGTGGGTTTCCGTCGAAATGCCCTGCCCTGCAACATCGGCGTATTCGTAGAATTTGATCGCCAGAAAGACTGACCCGAGCAGCATCGCGAAGAAAAGGTTCCACCGTGCCGGCGCTATTATGTTGTCCTTGACGAGATCAAGCGCACGGGCCGCGAAAAACCCGCTGGTGATCAGAACAATGGTGTTTACCCCGGCAAGGGTCGGATGAAGGTGAAGCCGAGCGGCTGCAAAGCCGGTCGGATCCGTGATCCTTACACCCAGAAACGCCGCCAGTCCGGCACCGAAAACCAGAAGTTCGCTGACGATCAGGACCCACATCATGAGATCGCCGGGAAGCTCATCGAGTGCGCTTGCGGGCGCGCTTTCTCCGGCAGACATTCGTTTATCCCCCGACAAGTTGACGGTAAATCTGCGGCAAGGCCTGGGTCAGTTTGTCGGGATGCGGGATCAGCGCGAAACCGCCCTGCCCGAACAGTCGCGGGAACCAGGATTTTGCCGACTTGTCGATGGTGACGCCAAATACGGCCTGCCCGGCGCGGCGCGCTTCCCGCACGGCCATTCGCGTGTCCTCAATTCCGTGCCTGCCTTCATAGTGATCCAGATCATTCGGCTTGCCGTCGGTGATCACGAGCAGGAGCTTGCGCTTGCGGGACTGGCTTTCCAACTCATGGGATGCATGGCGCATCGCCGCTCCAAGCCGCGTGTAGAAGCCTGGCTTCAATCCGCTGATGCGGTGCTCGACGACAAGAGACATCGGTTCGTCGAATTGCTTGCAGCTTTGCAGATAGACACGGTTTCTCTTGAGCGACGAAAACGCCGAGATGGCGAAGTCATCGCCGCAGGCATTCAAACCCCAAGCAAGAGCCGTGAGAGCCTCCCGCTCGATATCGATAACCGGGCGACCCGTGACTGCACTCTCCGTTGAGCGGGAGATGTCAAGCAGAATGGAAACCGCAAGGTCCCGTGCCTCCGGCCGAGTCTGCAGCCAGATCCGTTCGTTGCCGCTGCCACCGGCGATCCGATCGACTTCGGACCTAACGGCAGCATCCATATCCAGCGCATCGCCTTCAAGGTGTCCGCGCGTTGTGACCCGGCCCGGTCTCATTGCCTCGAACTGTCGCTTGACGGCCCGAATGCGCCGCGCGGCCTTGGGGTCCATTGCGATGATGTCCTGAGCGGGGTCAGCGTCTGCAACGCTGGTAAGCACGCACACATGATCAGGTAGATACTTGCCGGTGCGCGTGTCCCACTCCGGATAGAGGATCTTGCCGGAGAGGTTTTCCCTGTCGACATCCTCGGGCGCCAGGTCCAGATGCAATTTCAGTCGCGTCGCGGGCGCTTTGGAGATCTGCCCAAGACCGATTTCATCCTGGTCTTCTGCCGCTTTTTTGGCATTGTCGTTGTCGTCGTCATCAACCCTGCGGTTAAGATTAAGGAATTCGGTCCAGCTCAGGATCGCTTCGAACTTGTGCAGAATGAGGCTGTCCTTGCGTTCCGCCTGCTCGGCCTTACGCCGTCTTGCGCGAACCGTCTTCCCGGTCGCCTCTTCCGGTGTGCCATCCGTATCCCGGTTTTCGACCGCGTCTTCGCTCGAAAACACGACATCCCGCAGACGCGGCCAGACCGGAACAGGACGGAAGGGCTGATAGTTTCCAGGTGCGGCAAAAGACGACAAGTCATTGTTCCAAAGCGCTTCCTTGAGGTTTTCAACATCTGAAGAAAGATCTGCCGGGTCACCAAGCATGTGCCGGACCAGTTTTTCAACGCGGTCTTCAACTTTCGGCAAGGAAACCGTCTTTCGCTGCAGCAGTGCACCGCGGCGCAATTCGGAATAAAGGAGGCGAAGCCCCGGTGCTGCGTCCAAGGTGCGCTGAACGGTCCTGCCGACGTTCTGCAAGGCGCGCAGGTCTGCACGCAACTTGTCGTCTTCCCGGTGATGCTCAGGCGTGTGCGCTGCCATGGCCGTGAGCCAGACATAGAGTGCGGCATTGGCTTCCCGAAGCGGGAAAACGGCCAGTTTTTCCGGAAGCCGAAGCGTTTCTCCATCGAAACTCGCTTGCGGCACGTGTTCCGCTTCAGTGCCGAGCCGTCTCAAAAAACCGAGGCGGTGCCGGGAGACTTCTTCGGAGACCGGGCGAATGTCCACACTGTGGCATCCGCCCAGCCCCCGGAAAAGCACAGCAAGCCGCCCGCCGACCTCAGAAAGGCCGACCGCGGCTCCATGATGCACCTCGGGTGCATCCAGGCGGCTTGCAAATGCGTGCCACAGTTTCCCGACTGTTTCTTCGGGTTCCCATGGCTCGAAGTCGATCTTGCCCATCGGTCTGGCCTCACCCAAACACGACCGTGACAAGATCTTGGAGCCCGCGTTTGACGTCTTCGTCATCCGTCAGGGGTTCGATCATCGCGGCCAGAACGGCCCTTTCCACCGCCATGCCCTGCGCTACCAGCGTTGCGGCATAAACAACAAGGCGGGTCGAAACGCCTTCTTCCAAATCTTGTCCTTTGAGCGCTCTCAGTTTGCCTGCCAGGCGAACGAGTGCCAGCACGCGGTCACGATCGAGGCCACTCTCTTCAGCAACAATCTCAACCTCAAGATCAACAGAAGGAAAATCGAATTCAAGCGATACAAAGCGCTGGCGGGTAGATGGTTTCAGTGTCTTCAGGATGTTCTGGTATCCGGGATTATAGGAGGCAACCAGCATGAAGCCGGGGGCAGCTGCAAGCTCTTCCCCGGTTCGGTCAATGGGAAGCGTCCTGCGGTCGTCTGTCAGCGGGTGCAGGACCACCGTGACGTCCTTGCGCGCCTCAACAACCTCGTCGAGATAACAGATCGCTCCTTCCCGGACCGCCCGTGTGAGCGGACCGTCCACCCATACTGTTTCGCCGCCCTTCAGCAGATAGCGGCCGATCAGGTCCGCGGCGGACAGGTCGTCGTGGCAGGCAACGGTATAGAGCTTGCGCCCCAGGCTGGCAGACATATGGGCGACAAAGCGCGTCTTGCCGCAACCGGTCGGCCCTTTCAGAAGAACCGGCAATCCGTTCTTGTAGGCGGCATCGAACACCGTGCACTCATCACCCTGAGAGAGATAGAAAGGGGCGGCTGCCGCCCCTTTGTTCAAGGATATGGAACCTTCCATCATGTTCACTCCGCAGGAACGTTGGCGGCTTCACCGGGCTCGATGATTTCGCGTTTGGGCACCGCGACTGCGTAGATGAAGAGCAGCGCACCGATCACGAAGACCGCTCCAGCACCGAATCGCATCCAGTAGAACAGGGCGATCTGGTCCTGAACGTCCATGAAGTACTCGCCATTTACCCGTTGCAGGTGAGTTTGAATTGTTCCGGCAAAGGTCAGGACGAATGTCATGAAGGTCATTCCCCCCGCCATCAACCAGAACGATGCCATGTTGAGCACCTGATTGTAGGGATCACGTCCACGCAGGATCGGCAGGGCGTAGGTTATGATCGCAAGGTTCAGTGAAACATAGGCTCCGAAGAATGCCAGGTGGCCGTGCGCAGCGGTAATCTGGGTGCCGTGGGTGTAGTAGTTCACACCGTGCAGCGTGTGCAGGAAGCCCCAGACGCCTGCACCAAAGAAGGCGAGTGTCGCGCAGCCGAGTGACCACAGCAGGGCAGCCTTGTTCGGGTGATCCCGCCGGCCCTTCCAGACCATCACGAAGGCAAAGGCCATCATCGCGAAGAACGGAACAACCTCGAGCGCTGAGAATATCGAACCGATCCACTGCCAATAGCCGGGCGTGCCGATCCAGTAATAGTGGTGACCGGTTCCAAGGATGCCTGAAAACAGTGCGGCCGCCACGATGACATAAAGCCATTTCTCAACAACTTCTCGGTCGACGCCGGTGAGCTTCAGCATCAGGTAGGCCAGAATGGAGGCCATGATCAGTTCCCAGACGCCTTCAACCCATAGGTGAACGATGTACCACCAGTACTGTTTGTCGAGCGACAGGTTGCTCGGATTGTAGAAGCTGAAAAGAAACAGCAGTGCCAACCCCCACAGACCCAGCAAAAGAATGTTGGAGATTGCGGTTTTCTTGCCTTTCAGGACCGTCATTGTGACGTTGTAGAGGAACATCAATGCAGCCACGACAATGCCGGCCTTCACCCATTTGGGTTGCTCGATAAACTCCCTGCCTTCCTTGCCGAGCAGAAAATTGCCTTCAAAGAGGTTGAATACATAGGTGAGCACCGCGCCAAGCGTTCCCAAGACGAGAATCGCGAGTTGCAGGTAAGCCAGTTTCGGCGAATGAAGCTCACGTTCTGCTTCCTCGGGAATGAGGAAGAACGCGGCTCCGAAGAAGCCGAGCAGCAGCCACACGATCAGGCTGTTGGTGTGTAGCATGCGAATGATGTTGAAGGGCAAGAGCTCAGACAGGAAGTTCGGCTGGACATAGACATAGCCCGCAAGCAATCCGCCGAGTACCTGGATGGCAAAAAGAGCCAGGGCGACGGCGAAATACGCCATGGCGACCTTTTGAGATTCGTATTTCATTTTTCAATCCTCATGCTTTCGGATCAGCCGGCATCGTTCGGCGGCCAGTCCTGGGCGTCGATCTTGTCGGTCCAGATCAGGAAGTTCGCGAGGTCGCGGATTTCCTCGTCGGTCAAATTGAAGTTGGGCATCTGCCTGCGCCCTTCGATGCCGGTCGGCATGGATTCCATCCAGCCTTTCAGCGTTTCGAAAGCCGCGTCCGGATCGTCCAGCACGCCCCAGCGGGTCATCACATTGCCGACCTCAGGCGCAAAGTAAGCGCCCTCACCCAGGATCGTATGACAATTGATGCAGGCCTTGTCTTCCCAGACGCGTTTGCCCGCTGCCACGCTTTCGGTGATGCCCGCGTGATTTGTCGACGTCCCGGTAATGTAGAGGTGACTGTGGATCGACAGTCCCAGGAAGATGATGATGAAGAAGAGTGACCCGCCATAAAAAATGTTTCGGGCCATGCTTTTGGTCATGACTTCGCGCATTACGCGCTCCTTTCCCCGAGTTGATCGTCTTGTTGAAGGTGACAGCGCGCGGCCGTGTTTCCTTAACCAAAGTCAAGCTCGGGGCGGCGTGACAGGCGTTGTGCATTTCAAGGCGAAGTCTTCGGCTGTTCCCGCGTCTTCCTCTTAACGAAAGTCAAGGAACCTCAGTGGTCTTTGCGCAAACTCGCGAATGCCTCACCTGCATTTGGAGTTTGGAGAATGTCACATCCAAGGAAGAGAAAAGGGTCGGGTTACGCGTTAGCGACCTGTCTGACGCTGCTGTTGGGCAGCGTTACAGCGCCTGCCTTTGCTGAAGGTCCAACCTTGAGCGAGGAGGCCTTTGAAAGTTCCAAGCAGCTCTACTTCGAAAGATGCGCGGGGTGCCACGGTGTCCTGCGCAAAGGTGCGACCGGAAAGAATCTTGAGCCGGAATGGAAAAAGACAGCAGCTGACGGCACCGTCACTACTGGCGGCACGCTGCAACTTGGCCAGGAACGGCTTGAGAAGATCATCTCCTGGGGCACAGAAGGCGGTATGAACAACTTCTCGGACATCATGACCGAGCAAGAAATCAAGGACATGGCGACTTACATCATGATGGAAGCGCCGACACCCCCGGAGATGTCCCTGGCGCAGATGGAAGCGACCCGCAAGGTCTATGTCGAACGAGAAGACTATCCGACCGAGCCGCTGCACGGACGGAACTGGGAAAACTTCTTTGTCGTCATCGAACGTGACGTGGGCAAGGTTGCTGTTGTCGACGGTGACACCAAGGAAGTGCTGGCGCATATCCCAACCGGGTATGCTGTCCACGTGTTGAAGGCCTCCGAGCACCACTCGGTTACCGAACCCGAACACCCAGGCCGTTTCTGGTACACGATGGGCCGCGACGGCAAGATGACCAAGATTGACCTCTGGCAGAACCCGGAGAACATGCTGGTCGCTGAAGTGAAGATCGCCTACGACGCACGTGATGTTGCCGTTTCCGGTGACGGAAAATACGTCATTGGTGGCGGATACTGGCCGCCGCACTTCGCCATCGTTGATGCCGAAACGATGGAGCCGAAGAAGGTCGTTTCAACCCGCGGTGTAAATGTCGACGGTGAATACGTGGAAGAAAGCCGCGTGGCCGCCATCTATACGACGCCAAACGAGCCAACCTGGATCGTTGCGGTCAAGGAGCTCGGACAGCTCTGGCAGGTCGACTATACCGATCTCGAAAACCTTCGCATCGACAAGATCGACTCTGCAAAGTTCCTTCACGACGGTTTCTTTGATCCGACCGGCCGCTATTTCCAGATCGCCGCGAATGCATCGAACAAGATGGTTGTGGTCGATACGCAAACGCACAAACTGGAAGCGATGATCGATACGGCAGCACTGCCTCACCCCGGCCCGGGCGCAAACTGGGATGATCCCAATTGTGGTCCGGTCGGAGGTACGACACACCTTGGCGAAGGCACTGTGACGGTCTGGGGCAATGATCCGGAAGGACATCCCGATCAGGCGTGGAAAGTCTGCTACGAGGTTGAAACCGACGGTGCCGGCCTCTTCATCCGGACACACCCCAATTCGGACTATATCTGGGCCGACCAGACCAAGCATCCGGAACCGGAAGTCCAGCAATCCGTTCAGGTTATTTCGAAGGAAACAGGCGAGATCGTGGAAACGATCCAGATTACCGAAGAAGAAGGTAACGTCGCCGTCCATATCGAGTTCAACCAGGACGGATCTGAAGTCTGGGTGTCCAAGTGGAACCGGGCAACTTCGCTGGAACCGAATGGTGAAATCGTGATCTTTGATTCCAAAACGCTGGAAGAAAAGGCGCGGGTCAAAGGGCTCTACGCTCCGACCGGCAAATTCAACGTCTACAACCGTTCGAACCACGTCACCTGATGTGAAGACACAAGATGGAAGGGCGGGTAGAGCACCTGCCCTTCTCCTTTCCAGCGGCGTCGGGACTGCTTCGACGGGACGTTGCCCGGAACAGTGGAAACGCTCCCCTCATCCTGAATGCGATTGTCGGCGGATCAACCGGCAAGGGTCCGCAATATCATTAAATTTGGAGCCTGGACATGAGTGAGAGCAGCCAAGGTGACAAGAAAAAACCGATCTGGCGCAGATATTTTCTTTGGGGAATGCCCATTGGTGGCGCTGCAGCCGTGTTTGTTGCCGGCATCATCTTCTGGGGTGGTTTCAACACCGCAATGGAGGCCACCAACACCAAGCAATTCTGCATCTCCTGTCATGAGATGCGCGATTACGTCTATGAAGAATACAAAGGCACGATACACGACGTGAACCGCTCAGGTGTCGGTGCCACATGCTCCGACTGCCACGTGCCGAAAGACTGGACACACAAGATCATCCGCAAGGTCCAGGCAACCAAGGAACTTTACGGCAAGGTCGTCGGCACCATCAACACGCCGGAAAAATTCGAAGCAAAACGGCTTCAGCTCGCCATGAACGAATGGGAGCGCATGAAGGCCAACGATTCTCGCGAGTGCCGGAATTGTCACGATTTCGAATCCATGATGCCGGAGTTTCAGCAACCACGTGCGCGCCAACAGCATATGAACGCCATGTCCAGCGGTCAGACCTGTATCGACTGCCACAAGGGCATCGCGCACTCCGATCTGCGTGACCGGGCGGAAGAGGACTATCTGGAAGAGCTCGAAGCCCCGCATCCCGGTTTCATGCGTGAAATTCCTCAGGAATATCTTGCAAGCCTTGCCAGGGTGGAAGCCCTGGAAGCCGAACAATCTGCCGCTGCAAAGGCTGCCCAAAAATCGCAGCAAGAGGCTGTCCTGGCTCAGATTCAGGCAGCTGTGGAGAGTGCGCTTGCCGAAGAACGCGCAAAAGCCGACGGTTCTTCTGCCAGCGAACCGGCTGCCACCGGAGGTGCTGCTGGTGATGTTGCGTCCAACGTCGACTGGGCAGCGGTGCCTGTGACCGACCTCACGCTCTTTTATCCGGGACAGGCGTCCTTCGAATGGGTTCAGAACGGCAAAACCCACGGCGGTGCGCGTCCGCTCACCAAGGGAGGTGATGCCTGCACGACCTGTCACGCGAAGGAAGTGGAAACAATCGGCACCAAGATTGTGGCCGGTGGCGAGATCGAGCCGACACCGATACCCGGCAAACGCGGCACCATCGCCGCGAGCATCCAGGCGGCCCATGACGATGAAAATCTTCATGTGCGGATCCAGTGGCCTGATGCTGGTCACAATCCGGCACCGTTCGTCGACGGCGGCAAGATGGACCCGGACAACCAGATCAAGGTCGCCATGATGATAACCGGTACAGGCATCGAGATGGGTGAGACTACCGGATGCTGGTCCTCATGCCACGCAGACAATACCTACATGCCCTTCGACCCGGGAGCGGACGCTATTGCCGCAAACGCGGACGTTGCCAGCCAGCTCGAGGCCAAGGAAACGATCACAAAATATCTGACCGAAAGCCGGACCAAGGTTGAGGTCAAGGGCAGACGTGGCAAAGCTCAGGGTGGCTGGGACAAGTTGAAACCGGCTGAAGAGATAGACGAGCTTCTAGCAAACGGCACCTTCCTTGATCTGCTCAGGATCTATGCCGACGGGTCTGCCTCCAACGGATATCTGCTTGAGCGCAGGGTCGCAAATGGCGGTGATATCTCGGCTGAGGCCAACCTGTCGGGCGGTGTCTGGACGGTGGTTTTCTCAAGGCCGCTTGCTTCCGGCGCACCTGGAGATGTTCCGCTGGAGCCCGGCAAAACCTACACCGTGGGCTTTGCCATCCACGACGACTATGCCGCGGCACGGTTCCACCACGTGACGCTCGATACAAGTCTCGCGCTCGATGATGACGCGGCACAGATCAACGCAATCAAACAGTAGCAAGCAGGGCGGCCCGTAAAACGGCCGCCCTTTTCGATAACGAGGGAGAAATCGTATGTCTCTGAATTCGTTCTGTCTTTCTGCTGCCCTGCTTTCAATGGCAATCGCATGTTCCACAGTAGCAGCCGACGACGACACCGCTTTAATTTGCGCGGAAGCGGAGGAACGCTACGTCGACCTGTTTGGACAACCGTCGTCGGATGCGGAAGGCGTCACTGTCGTGACGATGTACAAGTACAAATTTTGTCCGGAAGACCTGAGCGTGCCGGTCGGCACGACTGTCCACTGGGTGAATGTGGACAAGCGAACCAGCCACAGCGTCGTGCTGAAAGACGAAGGCATTCCGGAATCGGACCGGCTCTTTCCTAAAGAACACTTCGAGTTCACGTTCCTCACTGCAGGTCCACCGCAGACCTATCTGTGCGGCCCTCATTGGGAAACGCAGGAAATGATCGGACGGGTGACCGTAACACCCTGACTTTCAATTGTTTTTTCGCACTCAAAAAGAAAAGTGACCCTTGACAATAGTCAAGCAGGGCGTGTGCGAAATAAGTGACCATAGGCCATCAAACTTCCGGGGAAACGAGGTCTTTCATGACGGGAAAAGTCTTTCTCATCGGAGCCGGGCCAGGCGATCCTGAACTGCTGACGCTCAAATCGGTACGCATGCTGCAGGCTGCAGATGTTGTGGTCTACGACCGTCTCGTATCTGCTGAAATTCTGGCTCTGGCGCCGGCCGGCGCGCAGTTGGTACCGGTAGGCAAGTCGCCGGAAAATCATCCGGTGCCGCAAGGCAAGATCAATGAAATCCTCCGCGCATTTGCTGAAGACGGCCTGACCGTCGCACGACTCAAAGGTGGCGATCCCCTCATTTTCGGCCGCGGATCGGAAGAGGCGGCTCATCTGACGGCGCACGGTATCGACGTAGAGTATGCGCCCGGCATCACGGCCGCACAGGGCGCTGCGTGCGTTAGTGGTGTTCCGCTGACACATCGCGGACTTGCAACCGGCGTGCGCTATGTCACCGGTCACCGTCAGGCCAATGGATCGCTCGACCTGGACTGGAAGAGCCTCGCCTGCGAACAGACAACGCTGGTCGTTTACATGGGCGTTGCGAGTATTGGCCAGATCGCCATGCGGCTGGTTGCCGAAGGCTTGAGTGACGACACGCCGGTCATGGCAATCGCCGAAGCAACCACTCCTCGGGAAACCAAACTGTTCTCAAAGCTGGGCCGCGTTGCGCTCGATATGCGCGATGCAGGTCTGAAGGCGCCCGTGCTCTTTGTCATAGGCAAGGTCGTAACGCTCAGTGCCGAGTGGTCTGTGTTCGGTTCGGACCAAATGGTTGTCACAGATCCATGCACAGCCAGGCAGCGAGCCCATGTTTAGGCTGCTTGCACTCTTACTGCTGTTTTGCTCGCCGGCGGTGGGCGAAGAATTGAGCCCTGTCGGGAAACTCATCAATCTCGTTCATCAGGACTGCGGGTCGTGTCATGGCCTCAACTTGAAAGGTGGCCTTGGTCCGGACATCACGCCGCACTCGCTCACCCAGTACGACATCGAAACTCTTTCCATTGTGGTTCTGGACGGCATTCCGGAGACGGCCATGCCGCCATGGCGTCCGATCATGAGTGAGAAAGACGCAAAACGAATAGCCGAATACCTGCTGAAAGGAGAATTGAAATGAACATTCTCAAGCATTTCTTTCTGGCTTTCGCCGTGACAAGTCTGGTGGTTGCCCCCACGCCTAAGGCAGAAACAATACACGCCACAGGTGACCTGGGTCTGGTGGTGGAGCGCGCAAGCGGGTCGCTTCTCCTCATCGACCAGTCCGAGCGTGCCGCACTCGCCAGGATCGAGGGTCTCGGTGACCTTTCCCACGCTAGTCTTGTTTACTCACCCGACCAGAGATTCGCCTACGTCTTCGGACGCGACGGCGGCCTCACGAAGGTCGACATCACAACACGGAAGATTGTCGGGCGTATTGTTCAGTCTGGCAATGCCATCGGCGGCGCCATCTCCGATGATGGACGTCTCGTTGCGGTTTCGAACTACGAACCGGGCGGCGTAAGGATCTTCGACGCCGACACGCTGGAGCTTGTCGCCGATATTCCGACGGGGTCAAAAACGATCGGTCTTGTGGACGCGCCTGGGCGAAAGTTCGTGTTCTCGCTTTGGGATGACGGCGCGACCTGGATCGCGGACCTTTCATCCAGAGATCCTATCGTCACCAGGATTGAAGACATCGGCACCAATCCTTACGACGCGCTGATCACCGATGACGGGCGTCTCTATATCACCGGCCTTTTCGGAGAGGATGGATTGACGGCGATTGATATGTGGGATCCGGAGCCGCGCCCGATCCGCGTCCTGCCTGAATATGGCCGCGGCCAGAAGGATTTGCCGGTCTACAAGATGCCCCATCTTGAGGGCTGGGCGCGCGCAGGCCGCGAATTCGTACTTCCTGCCGTTGGACACCACCAGGTCCTTTGGATCGACGCGCAGACCCTTTCCGAGACCGGACGAACCGATACTTACGGACAACCTGTTTTTGCGATGGCGCGCCCGGATGGTCGGCAGGTTTGGGTCAATTTTGCGCATCCGCTCAACGACACGATCCAGGTGATCGACACTGTGGGCAAGAACGTTGTTCACGAATTCAAACCGGGGAAGGCCGTCCTCCACATGGAGTTCACGCCGCGAGGTCACGAGGTCTGGGTGTCTGTACGCGATGCCGGAAAGGTTATCATTTACGACACGAGAACTTTTGAAAAACGGGGGGAGATCGACGCGGAAAGCCCATCCGGCATCTTTTTCACCTCACGTGCTCACAAGATGGGACTTTGAGCCATGGAATGGATCGGCAATCCCATCGATCTCAGACTGCTGGATAACTGGCAGCGTGATCTTCCCATCATACCGCGTCCCTTTGCCGAGATCGGCCGGGAGTTGTCTTGTGCAGAAGCCGAGATACTTGAGCGGCTCAGGAAACTGAGCGCGTCCGGCCGCATCACGCGCGTTGGTGCTACCTGTGCTCCCAACAGCGTATCGGCGAGCACTCTTGCTGCTCTTGCAGCACCCGCAGAGAGGCTAGAAAGCATTGCCGAACTTGTTGGTGCTCAGCCCGGTGTCAACCATTCCTATGAGCGGGAAAACCGCTGGAACCTGTGGTTCGTCGCAACGGGTCCCGACAGACAGCACGTCGACAAGGTTCTTGGAGACATCGAGAGACAGACCGGATTACGCGTACTCGATCTTCCCCTTGTCAGACCGTTCAATGTCGATCTGGGATTTCGACTGAACGGAGAGATGGACCGGCCACTCGCGCCCCGGCCGGTCCGGAAGGAGCTCCTGCAGGAGGGTGACAACGATCTCCTGCAGGCGCTCACTTCCGGCATGCCGTTGACCGAGCGACCCTACCTTGAGATCGCGGAAATGCTCAACTGGTCGGAAGAGCACGTTCTCGACCGCATTGCCGTGTTGCAAGACGCGGGTATCATTTCGCGGCTTGGGGTGATCGTGCGCCATCGCGCACTCGGCTGGCGCTCCAATGCAATGGTGGTCTGGGACATAACGTCCGAGCGGATAGACGAAGCCGGTCCGGCACTCGCTGCGCATCCGGGCGTGACCCTTTGTTACGAGCGCAGTCCCATCGAGCACGTCTGGCCCTACCGGCTCTATTGCATGATCCATGCGCAGACCCGGACAAAAGCCGTTGAGACGCTGACACAGGCATCACTCCTGCCTGAGCTGGCAGATGTTCCCTACAGGATTCTTTTTTCGAACCGCTGCTTCAAGCAGACCGGGGCGATGATTTCGAGACAGGGAGCAGCGGCATGAGCCAGGAACTTTCCGATCTGGACCGTAGATTGATAAACCGCCTGCAGGACGACCTGCCCCTCACCCAGCGGCCTTTCGCCAGTGTTGCCGAGGAGCTCGGTCTCACCGAACAGGAGGTCGTCGACAAGGTTCGACAGCTCAGGGACGACGGCCTGCTTACCCGGTTTGGCCCTTTCTTCGATGCCGAGGCGCTCGGCGGAGCTTTTTGTCTCTGCGCAATGTCGGTTCCTGAAGATCGTTTCGAAGACGTCTTAACCAAAGTCAATGCCCATGCGGAGGTCGCGCATAACTATCAACGGGATCACGCGCTCAACATGTGGTTCGTAATGGCAACAGAAACACGCGGCGACATCATCAGAACGGCCAGGGAAATCGAGCACGACACAGGCCTGGAAGTGCTGATGTTTCCAAAGAAGCGCGAGTTCTTCGTCGGCTTTCGGGTAAACGCATGACACTGGACCCAAAAGACAGGGCTATCATTGAAGCGACGCAGGCCGGTCTGCCGCTTGTGCTTCAGCCCTATACCGTTGTTGCCGAAACGCTCGGGATTGCTGAACCGGAGCTGCTGGAACGCCTGGAAAATTTCAAGAAAAACGGCGTCATCCGGCGCATCGGTGCGGCGCCCAATCACTACCGGCTTGGCATGACTGCCAACGGCATGACCGTTTGGGATGTCGACGACAGCCTGGTTGACGATCTTGGTGACAAAATCGGTGCCCTGCCCTTCGTGACGCACTGTTACCGGCGCCCTCGGGCTCTGCCGATGTGGCCCTACAATCTCTTCGCGATGGTCCACGGAGCCAGCCGTGACGAAGTTCACGCCAAAAGGGATCGTGTTGCCGAACTTCTCGGCGATGCTTGCCGGGCGAGCGACATCCTGTTCTCAACCCGCATCTTGAAGAAAACGGGCATGCGGCTGCGCGGTCAGAAAGGGTGAACCATGTTTCGGCTGACAGAATACATGAAACAGATCATCAACCCGACGGCTCCCAGAACACGCGGGCGCAGCAGCGCAGTGAAGCCCGTCGTGATCTGGAACCTGACTCGCCGATGCAACCTCAGATGCCGGCATTGCTATACGGTCTCCGCGGATGTGGATTTCCCGGGTGAACTCACCCACGCGCAGGCCATGGCAACACTTGAAGACCTTGGTGAGTTCGGGGTCCCGGCACTCATCCTGTCAGGCGGTGAACCGTTGGACCGGCGCGATCTCTTCGACATTGCCACACGCGCCCGCGATCTCGTGCGCATGCTCGCGCTCTCAACCAACGGCACGAAACTCTATGGTGAAATGGCTGACAAAGTCGCGGAAATCGGCTTCGACTATGTCGGCATCTCTATCGACGGCATTGGCGCGACCAACGACTGGTTCCGGGGCGTTGAAGGAGCTTACAAGCAAGCCCTGCGCGGTGTCAGAGAGTGCAAGGCACGGGGCATCAAGGTTGGGCTCCGTTTCACCCTGACCCAGGCAAACCACAAGCATCTGCCGGATCTTCTCAGACTGTGTGATGCCGAGGGCGTCGACAAGTTCTACCTCTCGCACCTCGTTTACGCAGGACGCGGCGACAAGAACCGCAGTGAGGACGCGGAACACAAACGCTCCCGTTGGGCTATGGATTTGCTTCTCGAACGCGCCTGGACCGGCGTAAGCGGCGGGCGCGAACTTGATATCGTAACCGGCAACAACGATGCAGATGCAGTCTATTTCCTGAACTGGTTGCGCCGGAGATTCGGCGATACCAAAGCGGAACACGTCCGCGAGCACCTTGTTGCCTGGGGCGGGAATTCATCGGGTCTTGGTGTTGCCAACATCGACACGCTCGGCAATGTGCACCCGGACACATATTGGTCGGATTACACGGTCGGCAGTGTGAAAACCGACGCTTTTTCCAAACTCTGGACAGGCGACGATCCGATCCTGGCGCAGCTCCGAACGCGTCCAAGACCTCTTAAGGGCCGTTGCGGCGCCTGTGCGCTGCAGGACGTTTGCGGCGGGAACACTCGTATTCGTGCGCTGCAACTGACCGGCGACCCCTGGGCGGAAGACCCGGCCTGTTATCTCGATGACAATGAAATCGGGCTCTCCGATGACGGCTATGAGCGTCTGACCGTGACCCCTTTCAGAGGAAAACGCCATGACCCGGCTCATCGTTTCGCTTAGCGCTCTCCTCGTGGCTGTCTCTGCACCGTTGGCGGACCCGGTGCGAGATTACGCGGATAACTGCCAGGAATGCCACGGCGTCAACCGACTGGGCGGGATCGGGCCGGCCCTTATCCCGCAAACGCTCGGCCGGATGCGTGGACCCAACCTGATGTCAGTTATCCGCGACGGCCGCGAGGCGACGCAAATGCCGGCTTTCGGCGAACAGATGAGCGAAGAGCAGATTGAAGCCCTTTCCGCTTTCCTGAAGGAGCCGCTTGCCGACGTCCCGCCCTGGGGTGCTGAAGAAATCATGGCAAGCCGGGAACTCAATGAGGACTACAAACCGGTGGAGGAGCCCGCTTGGTCATCCGATCCGCTGAACATCACACTCGTAGTCGAAACCGGTGACCACCACGTCAGCGTTCTGGACGGTGATACCTTCGAGACACTCGACCGTTTCCCGACGCCCTTTGCAGTCCATGGTGGACCGAAATTCAGTCCGAATGGACGATTTGTTTTCATCATGTCACGCGATGGCTGGGTGCAAAAATACGATCTCTATTCCTTGCAGGAAGTGGGTCGCATCCGTGCGGGCCTCAACAGCCGGAACATTGCGATGAGCCACGACGGCAACTGGATCGCTGTGGCTAACTATCTTCCGAACACGCTTACGATCCTTTCGACCGAAGACCTCAGCGTTTCGCAGGTCAAGCAAATCAAGGGCAAAGACGGAACCCCAAGCCGGATATCAGCGGTCTATCAGGCCCCACCGCGCGAAAGCTTCGTTCTGGCGCTCAAGGATGTTCCGGAGATCTGGGAAGTCTTCTACGGCGAAAACCCGCCGCACTACGGCTTCGCCCATGACTGGCGCATTGAAGGTCCCGCGCCCCACAGCGACCCGTTTCCCGTAAGAAAAATCACAACGCCGGACTATCTGGACGATTTTTTCTTTGATCAGAGTTACGAGTACATCATGGGCGCTTCGCGCAGCGGCGATGGTGGGCAGGTCATCGATCTGGTCATAGGTCAAAAGACGGCAGATCTTGATTTGCCCGGAATGCCGCATCTCGGCTCCGGGATCACCTGGAAACACGGCGACACGACGGTGATGGCGACCCCGCACCTTAAGGATGGCGCTGTATCCGTGATCGATATGAAGACTTGGAAAACAGTCAAACGGATCGAAACGCTTGGACCGGGTTTCTTCATGCGCAGTCACGAAAACTCGCCCTACGTCTGGGTCGATGTCTTTTTCGGACCGAACAAGGACGTCATGCATATCATCGACAAGGACAGCCTGGAGATCATCAAAACGCTCCGGGCCGAAGAAGGTGCGACCGTCGCCCATGTCGAGTTTACGCGTGACGGTCGGCACGCCCTCGTCTCCATCTGGGAGGAAGACGGTGCGGTGATCGTCTATGACGCGAAAACCTTGGAAGAAATACGGCGTCTGCCGATGCGAAAACCTTCAGGAAAATACAATGTCTGGAACAAGATCACCTTCTCTGAAGGTACCAGTCACTGAGGCCCTGATCGTCTCGCACGGTCAGCCCTCCAGCCCCGCGGCCGGAGAGTGGCAATTGCAGCAACTCGCTTCGAAAGTCGGCTCGCTTCTGCCAGGTTGGAAGATACGGTCTGCAACGCTTGCGGCCTCGGGAAACCTTGAACGGGAACTTGGTTCCTGCAATGCCGAGCCCTTTGTCTATCCTGTATTCATGGCCGACGGCTGGTTCACAAAACAAGCGCTGCCGGACCGGATTGGCGCGGTTAGGGTTCACCAACTCAAACCGCTTGGCCTTCACCCGGGACTTCCGCACCGAACACTGAAGATACTCAAGTGGGAAGCCGAACAGCGAGGCTGGTCGCTGAATTCCTGCAATATCATGATCGCGGCGCACGGCTCGGAGACGGGCTCAGCCGCATCAGACTGCGCCCTTTATTTCGCGAAGCGTTTGCGCGGCCTGATGCCTTTCAAGAAAAAGATCCACACGGGTTTCCTGGCTCAGGAGCCATCGCTGTCCCTCGTCGCGCGAGTGAGCACACCCAGAACGCTTTTATTGCCGTTTTTGGCAGGAACGGGATCCCATTTGACGGAAGACATTCCGAATGCCCTCGCCGAGGGCGGGTACAAAGGCGTTCTCCTGCCGGCTATCGGCGAAGCCGACTTCGTTGCGGAACTGATTGCCCATAGTCTGACAACCGCCCGCCTTGGGAGGGAAAATTTCGACCCGCTCAGTCTGCAGCATACCGCGTCAGATGGTTGTTCCGATGCGGTTGATGCTCCACAGGCATTCACGAAAATTCCTTGCGGTGAAACCTCAGGGCAATGCGAGTGCTCTCAACGACCCATATTTTCAGGTTTTAGCTTCGCCGCATCGCTTTTGGAAAAATTACAAACGCGCGTCTCGGGAAAAAAGAGACAAGCAGCATGACAGACATAGAGAACAACTGGTCCATACGAAAACTCGCTTTGCTGCTCTACCCATTCACGGCGGCGGCGGTGGCGATCAATCTGTTCCTGCTTGGTCTGATTGGCATTTCGCTTGGGTTGCCCGCGATTTTACCGGTTGCGGCTATCTGGTTCAGCATTCCTCTCGGAGTTCCTGCCGCTTGGTGGGCTGCCAGATGGGTGCGTGGATTGATGGATGAGGCTGACGGCAAATCGCATCCGGACTGACACTCGAAGTACCCAAAGGACTGAAGGCCATCCTGCAATAGCAAGGAGCTGATTATGGCTGCCAAAGAGGCGAAACGCTCGGTATCAGCACCCGTAGCCCTGTTCGCCATCGTCTTCGGCCTCTTGACGATCCTGTCAGGTGGACTTGTTCTTTTTGGCGGCCACGAGGTCAAGGAGGCGGCTGGAAACGTTGTTCATTTTGTACTCTGGTTTAATTTTCTGGCCGGTTTCTTTTACGTCGCTGCAGGATATGGGCTCCAGCGAAAACTCGCATGGGCGTATTGGTTATCGATCGCAATTTTTTCATGCACTGCGACTGTGATGGCCGGTCTCGTTTTGCACATCGTTATGGGTGGTGCCTACGAGTTCAGAACCGTCGTGGCGATGATGTTCAGAACGATTGTATGGGGCCTGATTGCGCAGGTCGCACGCAGTCGCGGAAAGCTTGAATAGACGTCGTCCAAACTGATGTTCATGAAGAGATAACCGACTGCAAAACGAGCCCCATGCCACTCGGCCCTATGCTGTCAGCCAGACCATGGACCTGTCTTCCCGCACGACGAAAGCGCGTGTCGTCTGAAAACCGTTCAACGCTCGCTGCAGTTGAGTTTCACCGCAAACCATTGCAGCCGTGGAGAGCCCGTCCGCCAATGCTGCGCTTGGGGCAACAACACTTGCTGCCACAAGGCCGGTGTCGACAGGACGTCCGGTTCTTGGATCCAGAATATGTGAACGCGATCCGCCTTGATCGAATGTCGTTCCCAGTCGCGCCGAACTTGCTACTGCAGCGTTGGAAAGATGCATTACGGCTTGCGCGTCAGTCAAAGACGGATCGGGACGAAGCGTTACCGGCCACCCCTTTTCATCCGAACTGGTTTCCTTGGAAGCACTCCCTCTGGCCGCCAATTCACCGATTTCCACGACCATGTCGACACAGTTCTCTCGTTCCAGAAGCGCCGTGATACGGTCAGTGATGAAACCCTGTGCGATGCCGTTAAACGTCATTGCCATCCCGGACTTCCTGAAGCGAATTTCGTCGGACTGGATCTGAACATGGTTGAATCCAACACGAGAAAAAACCGCCTCAAAGTCGCCAGTATTATTTCCTGTAGCTCGCCGCGCGTAGTAACTCCACAGCGGCTGAACTGTTGGATCGAAGGCACCTTCCGTCACGCGGTGCAGCCTCTGCGATAGGCTGAGAAGCTCCAGCATGTCGAAGGATGGGGTGACCAATTGCCCTTTGCTGTTCAGTCGGCTCAATTCGCTGTTCGCCTGATAAAGACTGAAAATGCCCTCCAAGCGCCTGATCTCTCCTTCGATCGCTGCAAAGAGCTCCTGCACTCTGCTGGCGTGGTTGTGCACCAGATTGATTTCCGCTTTCGCACCAAGCGCGATCCCGCGCCATGTGTGAAGCGCGGGTTCGGCACTCGCCTTATTTAGCGGAAGAACCGCACTGGCGGTTGCAACCGCGCTGATCGTGATGAAGCGGCGTCGGCTAAGCCGTAGAGGTCCAGAAACAGCCTGGTTCATTGCACCGCCTCGTCTGTATTGTCTTGCTTCAACTGCGAGGTTGACGAGAGCTCAACCGGTGCAAGAACATATTCAGCCGGGATATCATCGAGGCGAAGGACTCGCCCGCCTTGAGCTGCTGCGAATTTCTTTGCGCCTTCTTCAGTTCCGAACGGTATCGTCTCGGGCGCGCCCATCCCCCCGGCCTGTTTGCTGTCAACGACAAACCATGCTGCTTCCGCATCGATCCAGTTATCAAAACCCGGCTCCTTCCAATTGGCCGCAACGTCCATGTCGCTCACATAGATTGCAGCTATGTCTTTCGGCTCTTCCGGCGAATGCATGAAGGCGATCGCGTCCCTGACCTGGGTGAACCAGAAAGGAAACGGATTTCCGGAAAGATGGATCTGCGCCTTCGGACCTTCGTGTTCCAGGACGGTCATCTGGCAATAGTGTCCGGCAGCTTCTGCTGTCAGCGTGATGGCAGCCGGCTTGGCGACTTCCGGGGCCTCCTGGCAGCCGGCAAGAAGACCAAGGGCAAGAAGAAGAAAAAAACGTCGTTTCATGGCTTAATCCTTCGGATCAGAATGGCCGACGCGGTCAACACAAAGGCTGCGAACGCAAGCAGGGATATGAGCGCCAGAGCCGGATCGAATGGCAGTGTTTCCGAGACTCCCGACATGCCGCCCACGAGATCGCTCGCACCGAGCGCTGCAAGGTTGAACAGACGGAAGGCGTCGGCCGGGTTGAGCAAAATCGCGTAAGGGAACACCTGCGAGGCGAAAAAACCGCTCGGATTGGCGACAAGAGCGCCAAGAAGCGCAAGATCATAGAGCACGACAAAAAGTAGCCACGCGGCAATTGCCGCGGCCGCAGCCGTTCCCAATTGACGCGTGAGTGAGCTGAGCACGTAGCCGATTGCGAGGAAACAGACGCCAAGTAGAACCGATGTTGCGATCAGCCTTGCGAAATCAACAAGACCCGCCAGTGACCCGGTTCCCATTGTTAGTAACACCGCCGCCGTCAGGCCGTAGCCTGCCACCAGCGCAATCGTTAGCACGAGCATGTGACCAATGGTTTTGCCAAGCAAAAATTCGGTGCGTGAAATCGGGCAGGAGAAGGTCATGAGCAACGTGCCGCGCTCGATTTCACCGCACACAGCGTCAAACGCGAGCAACAGCGCGATCAATGGGACAAGATAAACGGAAAGGCTTGCAAGCGAAGCGACCGTTATCGTCAACCTGTCAACGCCCAGTGTTCCCGCAGGCGCCGAACCGAGCAGCGCCAAAGCGAGCGAGAAAAAAGCGAGGATCAGTGTCGCCAAAAGGATCCAGCGGTTCCGGATACCGATGCGCAACTCCTGTTGCACGATTGTCAGTATGCGCGAGACCATATCTCATGCCTCCTTCTGAACGGTGTTTGAGAAATGCCGGTAGACATCGTCCAGGCTCGGCGGGTGGACGTCGACATCTTCAATCAGGTTACCGAGTGCACTGATGGCCGAGAGCTTCCGAACCTTGTCGTCAGTCCCGCAGTCGAGTTCGACCGAGCGCCCGTTCATCCTGCCGGCACCGAGTTGCGCGGCCACTTCCGGTGCCGCGCCCGGCTTGGTCCAGACTTTCAAACGGATCGGCAATCCGGCCTGAGCCCGCAACTTGCCGAGTTCGTCATCGGCGACGAGTTGCCCTTTTGACAGGATCAGGATCCTGTCCGTTCTGGCCTCCAACTCGGTCAAGGCGTGAGAGGAGAGCAAAACGGTTGCCCCCTTTTGGGCAATCTCGCCGATCAGCTGATAGACGTTCTGGCGTGAAATCGGATCGAGGCCTGTGGTTGGTTCGTCCAGAAGAACCAACTTCGGATTGCCGATCAGTGCCTGCGCCAGCCCGAGGCGTTGGCGCATGCCCTTCGAATATGTTCCGACGCGCCGTTTGCTTGCCTCCGCAAGCCCGACCTGTTCCAGGAGTTCCAGGGAACGGGCTGAAGGCTCGCCCTTGAGGCGCGCATAGAAACGAATGACCTCCTCACCGGTAAGGGCATTCGAAAAGGCGACGGATTCTGGCAGATATGCGGTTCCCTGCCGGGCAGAATTGCTTCCGGCTGCACATCCCAGTACCGAAACGTCGCCACTGTCACGCCGCAGGAAGCCGAGGACCATTTTGAACAGGGTCGTCTTGCCGGCACCATTGTGCCCAAGCAGCGCGACACGCTCGCCGGGCTTCAGCTCAAACGACACCTGATCGACTGCCGTGTGACCCTTGAAACGCTTTGTGAGTGATTGAACGGAAAGCGTTGAATTTGTCATCCCTGTACTCCGGCATTTGGTTCACGGCGCATGGGCGGATGCATGAGTGGCGCGTTGTCGACGATCCCTCCGGGAAGGAGCGCCGGAAACTGGGACTGCGTCCAGCGCAGCAGCTGGACCGCCGGACTGCCGACCAGAAGCTTGGCGGAGGGCTGCGTCCACAGCACCTGATCCACCAAGTCGTTCGGGCGAAAGGCGGTATCGGCCAGACCGTCGCCATTCATGTCGAAGGCAGCGTGGTCACTCCAGTAGTTACCGCGCCCGTCCGTGCTCCAGTCGAGCATCCGGCTGCCGACATATTTCACCTGTGTCCTGTTACGGATGAATGCGTTGCCCTGGAAAGTGTTCCTGGCGGATCCGGCTGTGAAGTGAATGCCGATCGGGCAGCCTTCGAAACGGTTGTCTTTCACGATGTTTTTGTTGGCGTTGTACATGAACAGGCATTTTTCACCGCCGCCGGACACATGGTTGCCGCTAATCTTTGCGCGGTTCGCGTAGTTCAACATCAAACCGTGCTTCAGATCGCCGATCGACACGTTGTTGCGTATCGTGAGACGATCCGAAAACATCAGCGCGTAGCCGATGTCGTTGCCGATCGACACGTTGTTTTCCACCACACCGCTGTTGCCATGCATGTAATGAACTGCGAAGCGCAGACTTTCGAAGTGGTTGTTCCGGAACGTGTCCTTGTGGCTGGTGTTGACGAAGATCCCGTCACGGCCGTAACGGATCGTGTTGTATTCCGCCAAAAGGTCCGGCGCGTTCCAGACATAGATACCGTTGCCGCGCTCGTTTCTGCGCAGGTCACGCCGGCCTTCAATCAAGTTGTTCGAAACGGTGGCATTGCGCGCACCGTGGACATCGACGCCGGTCAGATTGTTGAGGATCTTGTTGTTCCGGACAATCGCCCGGTGGGCTTTTTTGGTTAGTTTCACGCCGGCATCAAGGGTTTCGTGGGAAAGGCCTGAGCCGGTCAGGATCAGGCCGTCCACCGTAACATCCGGCACGGTCACAGTAATCACACTGCCGTTTCCATTGCCTATGATCCGCGCTTTGCCACTGCCAACGAGTGTGATGGGTTTGTCCAGCGTTACCGGACCCTGATGATCCCCTGGCCCAAGCCGGAGAATGTCCCCGGCCTGGGCCTGTTCGATCACGACCTGCAACGCACCCTGCCCGGCCGGAACGGACCATTCCTCCCCACCAGCCGGTCCGCAAACCAACACGGTGGCGATGAGTAGGCCCAACTGTTCCGCCAGATTGCGCAGTGTGCGACGCATTGGTCAGGCTCCTCTTGGCTCAACAAACATCCGGCCACGCATTTCCATGTGGAGCGCGTGACAGAACCATTGGCAATAGAACCAGTGGACACCGGGACGTTCGGCAATGAACGTGACTGACGCGGTCGCCTGCGGCCCGACTTCCATCGCGACACCATAGTTTGCAAGACAGAAGCCGTGCGTCAGGTCATCGATGTCGTCGATATTGGTGACATAGACCGTCACCTCATCGCCCTGTTTCACCGTGAATTTCTCAAGGCTGAACGTCGGGGCGACGGAGTGCATGTAGACCCGAACCTTGTTGCCGTCGCGGATCACGTCGGCAGCATATTCAAGGTCGACACCATCAGCCTCGGCCTGCTTTATGGCATCTTCGAAGCTCGGATCGGAGCGATCCCAGACAATTGCCGGATTCACTTTCGAACGATGAACGATGATGCTGTCATGAGGCTCGGCAAATGTCGGTCCGTCATGAACCACCGTCATCTCATCGCCCGAAATATCGATAAGCTGCTCATTCTCCGGTTTCAGCGGACCGACATTCAGGAACCGGTCCTTGGAGAACTTGTTCATCGAAATCAGCCACTTGCCGTCCGCCTCCGCGGTTTCACCCATGGACGTGGAGTTGTGGCCTGGCTGATAATGCACATCGACTTTGGAAATGATCGGATCGACGTTTTCACCGGCATAAGCCTGGATCGCCTTGTCCATATTCCACTTCACGACCTGGCTGTCGAGGAACAGTGTCGTGAAACAATTGCCCTTGCCGTCGAATGCCGTGTGAAGTGGTCCAAGGCCAAGCTCCGGTTCGCCGACAATCGCCGAGCGTGGATCGGCGTTGTCGTCAAAGAGCGCATCAAGTTTCGTGACATCGATGATCGATACCGTCGGGGACAGTTTACCGTTGATGACGATATGTTTCTTGTCCGGTGCGGCATTGCAGCCGTGAGGGCTGTTCGGGATCGGGATGTACCGCGTGAACTGGGAGTTCGCCTCCTTGCGGCCATCGACAACCGGAACACCTTTCATTTCGGTGTAGTTGCCGGCAGCGACGGCCTCTTCAATCGCCTTGATGTTGAAGACAACGCAGTGGTCCAGCTCGTTTTCGGTCATCTCGGCAAGGTTCGTACCCATTTCCGAGTTGTAGCTTGTCGAAAACGCGTATTTTCCCTGGTAGTCGGCATCGGTGTTGTCGAGGTTGCCTGAGACAATCACCTGCCAGGCAACCTTCATCTCGTCGCCGTCAATGGCGGTGAAGATGCAGGCATACTGGTCCGGATCATCCAGGATCTTGCCGTCGTTGACGAGCGGGGCTTCATGCTCACCATTGGCGAAAATGTAACCGGTCCGGGGATACTTCTGCGGCCGCATGCCATGGATGTCGTGTGCGTTCGGGATCTCGATGATCTTGTCGCACTTCATCGTGGTGCAGTTGATGCGGGCAACACGCGTGTTCGCCTTGTCGTTTGCAAAGATATACCGGCCGTCATATGTGCCGTCAGTGAAAGACATATGCGGGTGGTGAAGGTCGCCGTTGTCGTAGGTCACCTTGCCTTGGGCCGCGAGATAAGCCTTGGTTTCCGGGAGCAGCCCTTCGGTCAGAACCTTCAGCGATTCATTCGTCTGCCCCCAACCGGTTGCCGAACACCGGTTGAATACCGGTATCCTCATGAGTTCACGCATGGAGGGAACGCCCAGAATGCGGACTTCACCCGTCTGTCCCGACGACCAGAAGCCGTAATATTCGTCGAGTTCACCTGGCGCCATCTCGAATTTCTGATGGCCGTCCTGTGCAAAAGCCGGGTTGGCTCCGCTTACAGCAACTGCGCCCATTCCGGCCACGACGGCCGTCTTTGCCGTCCCTCCCAAAAGGTCCCGGCGTGACACACCCATTTGGTTTTCTTTCTCCTTCATGGCTGATCTCCTTGTTTGCCCATTGAAGGTTAGGCAACCGGCTCAGGCGCCGCCGTCTTGGCTGTCGCCTCCGGTTTTCCAAGCCCGGTCTGCTTTTCAAAGCGGCGCCTTTTCGCGAGCTTCTTGATGCAAACGGGACATTTCTGATCGTGCTGGTAGAGAACCTGGCAGTGCAGGCAATTCAGGCACTCGTTGGGATTGATGTTGCCTTCCGGATGGATGGCCTGGACCATGCATTCCTTGGCGCAGCGGTGACACGGATTGCCGCACTCCCGGTAGCGTTTCAGCCAGTCGAACATTCTGAGCCTTGCCGGAATGGCCAACGCCGCCCCGAGGGGGCATAGATACCGGCAGTAGAACCGCTCGATGAAGAGGCCTGCGACCAAAAGAGCTACCGCGAACAGCACAAACGGCCACGCACGCTGGAACTTCAGGATGATCGCCGTCTTGAACGGTTCGACTTCCGCATAGTGTTCGGCAACATCCAGCGAATAGAGAGACAGGCCGAAAAGCCCCAGAAAGATCATGTATTTGAGCGGCCACAGGCGCTCATGCAGCCCCCAGGGCACTTCGAATTGCGGAATACGGACCAGTTTTGCCAAACGGTTCGTCAACTCCTGCAAGGCGCCGAAGGGGCAGAGCCAGCCGCAATAGGCCCCCCTTCCCCAGAAAAGCAGCGCGGCAGCAACCGAGAACCACAGAAGGAAGACCAGCGGATCCATCAGGAAGGCATCCCAGCTGAACTCGCTCGTGAGTGACGAGAAAAACGCCATAACATTGACGACAGAAAGCTGCGCGTTTTCGATCCACCCGAGCCAGACCAGCGTGAAGGTCAGAAATGCGATCCGGAACCAGAACGTGAAGCGTTCATTGCGGGTCACTTGCATCTGGAAAAAGAAAACAAGCGTCAGAAAAACGATGGCAGCGCCCAGCACGGCGATGTCGACCTGGCGATCCGTCCAGATCCGTTGCCAAAGGGCCCGTACCGCTTCCTCATCGGAGACAACTGAACCGGCACTGCCAGCCGCACTCGTTCCCGTTGCAGCCGCGGCGGAGGGTATCGTTTTCAGATAGTTGTCAGGCAACTCGTAGCCGAGGTCAAATGTCAGGAAGACTTTTTCAATCGGTCCAACGGCCCGTTGCACAAGGAGCTGCAATCGGAAGTCCTTCGCAGGGTCAAACCCGATATCTGCCGGAATGACGAAAAGATCCATTTCGACGAACGAGGGTGCGCCGTCGGCCTCGATCTCACCGACGCGTTTGTGCTGTTTGTCGAAAAACCGTGCGGAGACATCGTGCTGGATCATCTGGATCCGGTCGAAGATGCCACCGCGAACATATCCCGATCCCTTGAACGAATAGCGGCCGCGCCCCATCACAAGAAGGGCATGCTCACCTTCCTTCAAGCGTTTCTTGAGATTGGCGTACTCGTCTTCACCCAGCAAGGAGCGGCCAATCGTAGGCACGTCCGCGAGCGTCATGTAAAGGTCAATGAAAGTGTCGGTGTCCGGACCGGCTTCGGGACGCGCAATTGCGCGTGCATCACCCTGACGGGCAAAGGCATCGTTTACCTGCGCAATGTCCAGTGACATGCGGCGCACCGAGCCGTTGCCGAGCAAGGTCATCCAGTCGAGAACCTCCTGGCGGCCGAAGTCGATTTCCCTTTTCGGCCCCTGTTCGGAGATGTCGGGCGCTAATCCGCCCAGACCAAGCGCGCGGGCAACCTTGAGGCCGGAGCGCACGATGGAATCGTCGATGACCATGATCGTCACCGTCGCACCGGAAATGATATCTAGTTCGTGCGCGGAACCACCGCTTTCCGCTTCGGCTTTCAGGTCAAGACCGGCATATCCCTCCGTCACGGCTCGAACCTTGGACTCCGGTATGCCGATCAGCACGATCGGTTCTGAATGCTTGACCAGCCGGACACCGGTCACAACGGCGTCCTCATCGACACCGACCAGTGTGTGGATCGGTTTGCCGGAATATCCTGTGGTGGATACAAAGTCCGAGGTCAGGAAGACCCACCCAATGGTTTCGCCGCCATTAAGAGCGGGTATGACCGGAACATCTTCCCGAAGACTTCCGAAACCGTCTGCGCCGGGGACCAGCTCAGCCGGCTGAATCTTATCGAGAAATCGAGTGACTTCAGCACCGGCAGCGATGGCGACCGGGCTGACCGCGATGGAAAACATCAGACTGGCGGTCAGGCTGAGAAGACGGAAAATATGAAAGAAAGGACGCACCTTAAGCGCTCCGGCAAGTGTCATTCGCGACGTTGGAGCGATAATCCGTCTTCGTTTCGGGTAGTGTCTTGACGATAGTCAAGCAGAGAAAAATTTGACCACCAAACTCATGTTTCATTGAAGGACGGTGTCACTGCTGCAGCTGTTCCTGGTGCCGTAATGGCCTCGGGCGGGTCAGGATTGGAAAGTAGATCCAGACAAAGAGCATAAAGGCTCCTGTCCATACCATTCCGGATATCAGCATCACGGCAAAATAGTCGAAGGCAAGGTTTCCAAAGCTTCGGATCAGGGCCGCTGCGATCACCATTAGATAGGCAAGCACGATCGGCCGCTTCACGATCAATGGCTGTCCGCTATGGCCTAGCGACGCCCGGGTCATCATGGCCAGTGTCATGCTTCCGATGGCGCCCGTCGCAAGCAGATGCAGCGCCGCCGTTTCGCTCATATAGGCGAGGATCAGTGTGCTTCCGTAGACAAGATATCCTGCTGTCAGCAAAAGAAAGGCCAGATGCAGGATCCAGAGGATCGGACTGTTGCGGACGGCCCAACCATTCCACCCGGCCAGTCGCAAGAGGTTGGCTGCTCCAGCAGCAAATGCGATGCAGCCAAGAAAAAACACCGGCACAAACGGAAACGCCGCGAGTGTTGCCAGGAGGGCAGAAAGAACACCCAGTCTGTCCAGCCAGGCGTTTGATCGCGGCAGGGCTCCTTCGTACCCGTCCCTGTTGAGAGCATTCCGCGTAAATGCCGGCACGACCCGTCCGCCGACAATTGCGATCATCGCCGCGCTTGCGAACACGCCAACGCGGATGCCCGCCTCTGCTGTTCCGCTGCTCCAGCCGATCCAGTCCAGGTGCATCATCAGGTTACCAAGGAACAGAGCGCTGAGCAGAAACAGAAAGATCATGTTTCTGACCTGTGACTTCCGGGCCAGGCGCCCAAGAATTGCCGTCGACAGAACGGGAATGAAGGCCAGATCGACGATTGCGACCACTACCGGATCAAAGGCGCTCGAAAACCAGACACCTAGCCTTCCCAGCAGCCATATGAGGCCACTTGCCGCCACGAATTTGGCACCGGCCTCTTCCGTACCGGTCCAATTCGGCACTGCGGTAATGAAAAATCCCGCCATCACCGCGACCGCATAGCCGTAGACCATTTCATGTGCATGCCACAGATGCGGCGCCATGGACATGGGAACCGATACGAATGCGCCCCCGGCTGCGTGTACGCCCAGCCAGACTGTCCAGGCGAACATGGCAAAAACAGAAAACAGGCCGGCGGAAAGGAAATAGAACCGAAACCCCTTGGTCAGCACAACTGCGCAGAGGCGCAATTTGCTGCTGCTTTTAGAGTGAAGTATCGTGGCCATGACCATCTCTTCCGGGATACAAGCCTGTTGTAAAGTCACCGATACCGCGGCTGCGCAGCCACCGGCAGCTTTCTATCGTCACAGGGTTGGCAATGGCAGGTCTTGACTATCGTCAAGTCGACAGAAAACATGAACTTTAAATTCAGGAAAAATTCGCCACTCTCTGCTGCACATGCAACCCTGATGCTTGTGATGACCCGGAAATCAAATGATTGACGTTGCTTGGGGCAATTTTATTGCCGCGTTCGCTGCTTTCTTTGCATCTCATATGATCCTGATCAGACCGCCTGTGAAGCCGGTTATCGTGCGCGTCTTGACCCACCGGGGCTTTTCAGCGGCGTATTCGCTGTTGTCGATCCTGATCCTTTGGTGGCTTATCGACGCAGCCGGATCCGCGCCGTATGTCGAACTTTGGTCATGGGCGCCATGGCAGAACTGGATACCGCGGATCTCAATGTTGCCAGCGTGCCTGATCCTCACGCTCGGCGTCGCAACTCCGAACCCGTTTTCGTTTGGCGGCATGCATAACAGTTCGTTTGATCCGAAACATCCGGGGATCGTGAGATATGTCCGCCATCCGATTCTGCTTTCAGCAGCACTTTGGTCCGTCGCCCACATACCGCCGAACGGAAACCTGGCACATGTGGTGCTCTTCGGCACATTTGCGCTCTTTTCTCTCCTTGGCATGAAGCTGGTTGATAGGAGGAGGCGGCATGAAATGAATGAAGAGTGGCTCCGATTGCAACGTCTAGTGAAAGCAGCTCCTCACGGCATCGTCATGCGGTCGAATGCTTTTCAAATCAGAGTTCTTTGGGGATTCTTGCTCTACGGAGTTTTGGTGGGCCTGCATCCGGTTTTAACGGATATCGACCCGTTTGCCTAATCGCATTCATCGCATGAATTTCTTTCCAACCGCGTCGGGTCACACTTGATTTCGACGGGATCGAGCCGGAATAAACTGAGAAAATTCCCGCGGCTCAGTCTTCTCTTTGCCACGCCCAAACAGATCGTTGAATTGCTGATGATGTAAAGCCTTTTTGGCTCGGCCGGATTGCTAGGAGCGCAATAACTTGGATGGCAACCACATCCAATTCGCGCCTGATATCCGACAGGATGCCGTCGTGACGCGCGCTCTGGTCAACAGTCATGTCGGTTTTCAAAACAAAACATCAAGCAGATCCCTGACGGCATGATCTGCCTCGGTCTTGCGACGAGGACCAAGAGCGCGTTCAGTTCTACCAAACTTGGAAAAATGGTCGGGGCAGCAAGATTCGAACTTGCGACCCTCTGGTCCCAAACCAGATGCGCTACCAGGCTGCGCTATACCCCGATCCGTTGATTTGTGGGGATGTAACTGTGTTCGTGGTCGGCGTCAAGAGTGGAAAAACCTGAAGCCGGGAAGTTTGTGAACAGTCCCTTATGGGCTGCGTTTACCAGTCAATCCGCAGCCATCGAGGGACTGGAAACCTTGTCGCCGACATCAATCCCGAGTTTTGCCGCCGTTCCAGCATTCAGTTCCAGGACATATTGCGCAGGTGCACCAGAGGGTATGGTTTTTTCGGAAAACGGTGTGGTGTCCGCCGCAATGCTGACGATAGCGCCGTTTGCGGCGATATAGATGATGTCGAGCGGCAAAGGCGTGTTTTTCATCCAGAAGTATCGATCGCCTTCGCTCTCAAAGATGAAAAGCATGCCATGATCCGCGGCCATTTCTTCGCGAAACATCAGGCCGCGCGAACGCTGGCGGTCGGTGGCGGCGATTTCGACCTGGAAACGATGAGCCGTCTCGCCGGACTGCACATTCAGTTCTTCTTGCGGCAACTGGGGCTGTGCGTCCTGCGCGAATGCAGGAAAGGCGAAACCTGCGACGACGAAAACCAGAACGATGAGAGGCGCAGCAGCGCGGGAGACTTTAGACAGCATTTCGAACCCTGTGAAAAAACCTTAAGGCCAGTCAGACATCCGGACCTTAAGCGCACAAAGCGCCTGCCGGAAAGCTGTGAGGCGATTGTCGGGGATATATGCGGGCACCAGCTTCGGCAAACAAAAAGGCCGGATCAAGTCCGGCCGGCAGTCGAAACTCATCCAAGCAAAATTTGTCAGTGTGATGCAGGAATGTGGGTCCCTGCCCCAATCGGCCGGATTTCAGCGGCCATGCGCCCCTTTGGCCCCTGACCGAAACGCACAAGCACGTCCTGACCCGGCCGCAGTTCGGTAATGCCGAAGCGGCGCAACGTTTCCATGTGGATGAAGATGTCTTCGGTCCCCTCGCCCTGGGTCAGGAAGCCGAAGCCCTTAACCCGATTGAACCATTTGACGGTCGCCTTTTCGAACCCGCCTTCGGGAACGACCTGCACATGCGTTCTGGAGGGCGGCAGCTGCGAAGGATGTGTTGCCGTTGTCTCGTCCATCGACAGGATACGAAAGGCCTGCAGCCCGCGTGGCCTGTCGAGCACTTCGCAGACGACCCGCGCACCCTCATACGCCGTCTGGTAGCCGTCCCGCCTGAGACAGGTCACATGCAGAAGAATGTCACCGTCACCGCTGTCCGGTACGATAAAGCCATAGCCCTTGCCCACATCGAACCATTTTATTGTTCCGGCGATCTCGAATACATCGACGGCAACATCGTCTGCCACCGTATCGAGCGCGCGGGGTTCCCGTGCGGTTTTAACCCCCATAGCGATTTTGTCCCGTCTTTAGGTCCGCATCATTAGGCCGGAGGCAAATTACGACTCACCCAACGGCCGATTCCTAATAAAAGGATAACATTGCGACTTATAGCGAGAAGCGAAATTGTGGAACTAACCACAGACCATTTACGTGTTTTGATCAATTTCTTCGGAAAAATTTGCAAAAGTTTGCGCCAATGGTGTCCGAATGACAGTAGAAGCGAGTGAATCCAGTGGCGTTTCTTGTGAATTGAGAATCACCAGTTCGGCACGATACCGGACAGCCGCCACAGGCAATTGTGCAGCGGGATGGACCACAAGCGAAGATCCGAGAACCAGAAAAAGATCACAGTTCTGTGCCGCTTCAAATGCACGCTTCATTTCCATCTCCGGCATTTGCTGACCAAAATTGATGACAGCGGCCTTCAGCATGCCACCGCAAGACTCGCACCGGGGGCTGCTGCCCGAAGCAACCGCCGCGCGCTGTTCGTCAAGTTCGGCGCGCTGTCCGCAATCAAGACATGTCGCATATGTGGAATTGCCGTGGATCTCAATCAGCCTGTCTTCAGGAAATCCGGCTGCCTGGTGCAGTCCGTCGACATTCTGGGTGATCAGACACTCCAGTTGTCTCTTTTCGGCAAGCCGGGTCAGCGCCATATGCGCCGCGTTAGGCTTTGCCTTTGAAAAAACATCCGCCATTTCAAACCGATGGTCCCAATCCTTGAGACGGCTTTTTTCGGAAGAGACAAAATCCTGGTATTGAACCGGCTGGCGTCTGGACCATATCCCGCCCGGGGACCGGAAATCGGGAATGCCTGATTCCGTGGAAATGCCTGCACCGGTCAACGCCACAATCCTGAGGCTGTCATCTCCCTGAATTTGTGCAACAAAGTTTTGAGCATCGCTCAGGCTGGTGATAGATGTCATGAGCCGGTGGGTACCTTTCGCCAAACTCCCCCATATGAGGAAAAGGACAAGTTATGCGTTATCTGCACACGATGGTTCGCGTCACAAACATTGAAGAGTCTCTCGACTTTTATTGCAACAAAATGGGCATGACGGAAATTCGCCGCATCGAAAGCGAGAAAGGCCGCTTCACCTTGATCTTTCTCGCCGGGGCGGAAGACATCGACGCAGCAAAAGCCAGCAAGGCACCTTTGCTGGAGCTGACCTACAACTGGGATCCGGAAGAATATTCCGGTGGCCGCAACTTCGGCCATCTCGCCTTCGAGGTCGATGACATTTATGCATTCTGCGATAATCTTCAGAAGGTCGGCGTCACGATCAACCGCCCTCCGCGCGACGGGCACATGGCGTTCGTTCGTTCGCCGGACAACATTTCTTTTGAGCTGCTTCAAAAGGGCGAAGCCCTTGAAATCAAAGAGCCCTGGGCGTCGATGCCGAATACCGGCGAGTGGTGATTTTAAGAGCTTTTCAACATATGCAGGTCCGGAATACCGGGCCTGCAAAAAATTGTCGCAAAGGCTCTTGCGGGCAAGTCCATTCCCGCCTATAAGCCTCCCCACGACGCAGCCGCGTCGACCGCGCGCCCATCGTCTAGCGGTCTAGGACGCCGCCCTTTCACGGCGGAAACACGGGTTCGAGTCCCGTTGGGCGTGCCATTTCTTCTCTGAAAACCGCACATCAACTTTGTCAGGCATTGCGTCCCGCGCTAGCCGGATGCCGGCGATACGAACCGGCCTTCGATGTCCTGACCGGGATCATCCTTTCCGAAAAACGTTCTGCCGGGAAATTCGCGCTGGTAGAAAGCGTCAATATCCTGCGCTGACGGTCCGGCATAATCCACCCGTCCGTCCGGAAAAAAGACGTCAAGGTCATCATCTTCATGATCTGTCGCGTAGGTTTCCTGAGAGCCGTGCAGGATCATGTTCACACCGATCCTGTTGTTGACGAAATTCTGTACATCCATGAACTTGGGCGATCGGGCGTGTGTCTGCCCGAGACGTCTCTCCTTCACCCTCACGATCGTGTCGGGGGCGTCCATGTCGACAATGCCGTAAAGATCAAAGTCGCCGTGAATGCACTTGCCGGCGGTGATTAGCGAACTTGAGGTGAACTTGACGCAACCGAAATACGGGTCTTGCGGATTGCGCTCGACGAAATAGACACCGCCGGTTGGAATATAAGTGTTTGTCTTCTGCTGTTCGAAGCTGGCCATCTCAGGTTTCAGCTGACCTGCAAAGGATCGCCAGGCAGCCACAGCCTTGGCGTATTTTCCGTCCGTATAGGCTTTCTCGCCCACAAGCTCCGGATCAACCACCAGACCTGCAATCGACGGCCTCTGGACGTCCGGTACGGTGCATCCCCGTGGCGTAACGTCGAAGTCCGCTGTTTTTGCCTTGCAATCCAGTCTTTTGGGAACAGCGTAGCTTTCGCCAATATGCTGCAGCGATGCCGTGTTGGTTCGCCTTACCAGAATAGCCACGTTGTAGAGTTTTGCGGCAGAGCGAAAGATACCGATATGAGCCGCTTTCATATGATTGAGTATGTCAGAACGACCGGCCATTCGAACCGTCTCCCTGGAAAATGAGGATGACCAATCAGGGTTGGGCAGTTTCCCGTACATCTAGCAGACTTAACCCTGCGCGCGCGTGATGCAGGTCACTCATTTATGCCCCCGGACATTGCCACACAGATCCCTTTGTCATCAGGCGCAAATTTGCAGGACGCAAATGCGGTAACCTGCGTTTACGAAAAACACAAAATTGATACAAAAAACCCTGCGTTATTGCCGAGAATCGTGGAATTGGCGAAAAAGATTGGATATGATCGGTTCGTGAGAAAAATTTAAATGGAGTTTATAAAGCACGATTGATTGGCTTGTTTTTAAAATGAATTTCACCAAAACAATTAGTTGTGACACGTATTACAGAACATTTAATGCCGCAGGGGTAGGTCTGAAGACAAGAGGACACGAACCTCGGATCAAGATCGGATCAACCGACAGGCAAAATTGATCTACGAGAGGACAGGACATGTTCACACGATTGATCGCCGTGCTGGCAATACTTATTGCAGGGACCGCCCCAGCACTGGCAAAGCGCGTCGCCCTCGTTATCGGCAACGGCGCTTACGAGCATACAATTCCCCTTCCGAATCCGTCCAACGATGCCGAGCAAATGGCAGCCAAGCTGCGCAGCCTCGGGTTTGAAGTTGTTGCGGGCCAGGATCAGACCTACAACGACATGCGTCGTTCGGTGATGGATTTCGCGAAAAAGGCTTATGGTGCCGAAATCGCGCTTCTGTTCTATGCCGGGCATGGCATGCAGGTGGGAGGCAAGAACCTGCTGGTTCCCATCGACGCCCGGATCGAAGACGAAACATCACTCGATTTCGAGACGATCTCCGTTGATTTCATCATGCGTCAGATGTCCAAGGACGTGAAGGTCCAGATGGTTTTCCTGGATGCGTGCCGCGACAATCCGCTGGCCCGCACTCTTGCGCGCCGCATGGGACCGAGCCGTTCGGGCAGCCTCGGAGCCGGTCTTGCCGAAATCAAGGTTCAGGAAACAGGTGGTGAGGGTTCTGTGATCGCCTTCGCGACCAGCCCAGGCGACGTTGCCCTCGACGGTGAAGGCCAGAATTCTCCGTTCACTTCGGCTCTTATTCGTCACATCGACACGCCGAATGCTTCCATCCAGACGGTCATGACACGGGTCACCGGTGACGTTTACGATGCAACGGAAAAGCGCCAGCGTCCGTGGGTGAACGCATCCCTGATCGGCGAAGTGTTTCTGAACAAACAGGCCGCGAAGGAACCGGGCACTGAAGTTGCCGCGCTTGGCAACACTTCCACCTCTGTTCCGCAGACCGCCGTGAACAACGCAGCAACAGCTGCCGCAGCCACGGCCTCCCAGACAAACCTCGACTGGGAACGTGAGAAGCTGATCTGGGAAGCAGCGAAGTCAAGCGACACGGTAGCGGACTATGAATCCTATCTGTCTGCCTATCCGAACGGGACTTTCGCGGATTTCGCACGTAACTCGATCAAACGCCTGCAGGGCGGCGCGCAGGTTGCTGCCGTCAATCCGGCAGCCGGTTCGGCGACCAACGCGCAAGGCGCTGCGGGCGGTGCCGCTGTCACCTCCCTGCCCAACCCCCAGGCCGCCGTGCCCGGTACCGCGGAGACTGAAGCGGCACTTGGCTGGAACCGCAGCGCCAGACGGGAAATCCAGACCCGCCTGAACCTGACCGGAAACAATGTCGGCCGTCCTGATGGTGCCTTCGGTCCGAAGACGCGTGCCGGTATCATTGCCTGGCAGACCGCAAACGGCCTCGTTCCGTCCGGTTATTTCACAGCGTCGCAGCAGTTGCTGCTGACCAACCAGACGGCTGCGCAATACTCGGCCTACATCGCTGAAATCAAGCGCAAGCAGCAGGCCGCGTCGGCGTCGCGCAGCACGACAACCCGCCGGTCGAACACCACGACACAGCAACGGACGACAACAACACGTCGCACGAACAATGGCGGTGGCGTGAACCCGGCAGGTGCCGCATTCATCGGCGGCGTGGTCGGTGGAATTATCGGCGGAGCGATCGGCCGCTAGTTCTAGCTGAAACGAAAATCACGAAGCCCGGCGAAATCGCCGGGCTTTTTTCTGCCCCTGCACATCTCGAGATCCTTTTCCGGTGTCGTCGAAGATCAATCCAGTTTGAGGCTCACGCGCCCGATTTGGGAAGTTTTCGCTTCGTCGAGTACGCGAACAACCTGCTGGAAATCAGAATTCGCATCCGGGATCAAGACAGCGCTTGTTGCGCCTGCACCTGCGAGACGATCAAGCTCCTGCGCAAGGCTTTTGACGGGGATGCGCAAACCGTTGACGATCAGAACCGGGTTGGCCGGATCCGGCCCAGGCTTCAGCGTCACGAGAACCGCCAAGTTTGTCGAAGGCTCGGCGTTGTCTTCACCACCCGCAATCTCTTCGCCGCCCAAGGAGACATCAAGAGGACGCCAAATGCCGAAAGTCGAAGACAAAAGAAAGAACATCACCAGAATGAAAATCACGTCGATCAATGGCGTGAGCGGTATCCGCCGTTTTTTACCAACTGGAGTGTGAATGGAAATCATCCGTGTTTCTTTGTGTGCGACATAAGCTTTTTGAATGTCTCAATACACTCCCGCAGTTCTTGTTAAATCACAATGGCAAAAGGCAAATTGACCCCGGCGCGCCACTTGCTTAGCGTTGGGAAAGAACAGATTGTCGAGTCACGCGCATGATTGATGCCACCGGGATTTTATTTCCGAAGCGACACGAAGCTCGTTTTCTAGGGAAAACAGGCCTTTTGTGGCTGCCGCTCTTCCTGGGTATGACATTGCCACACACAGCAAATGCCGGACTTCGCGTCTGCAATGGCTCAGTGGACCTCGTAAATGTCGCGATCGGATACGACACCGAAGATGGTCTCAGGACAGAAGGCTGGTGGACGATTACCGCAAATGCGTGCAGTCAGGTCCTCCAGGATCCATTGAAAGCAAAAAACTACTATCTCCATGTCTCGGACGGATTTGGAGAAAGCCGTCTGGGCGGCGACGTGACGCTTTGCATCCGCCAGGAGAAGTTTGTTCTGTTCGACGGTGATCAGTGCTGGCAGCGTGGCCTGATTGAAGCCGATTTTTTCAAAATTGAAACCGAGGGTGCCGAAGACTGGACGGTCTTATTGTCATATGACTGATTTTTGTGTCTGATGGTGCAAAGGTTTAAGCGGCTATCTAGCCAGCAGAATTTGTTTTGGGGGACTGAAATGCGATTTTTTACGAAGCTGCTTTTGTTCGGATATTTCTGTGCCGCTATGAGCGCGCCTTCCCTCGCACAACAGCCAACGGGAAAGATTAGCCTGGAACTGAATCACGTTCAGGCGACGCAGGACGGCGGGTGCAGGCTATCGATCATCGCAACGAATGGCCTTGAGCGTCCGATGAACCAGCTCGGACTGGAGATCGTCGCATTCAACACCGATGGTCTTGTCGATCAGTTCCTCAGGCTTGATTTTTCGCGCATTTCGGCGGGCAAGACCAAGGTTCTTCAGTTCGACCTTGCAGGCAAGGCTTGTGACAGTCTCTCCAGACTGCATATCAACGACGTATTGAATTGCGTTCCGGCAAGCGTAACCGACGTCTACTGTCCGGATCTGCTCGACCTGCAAAATCGCACCTCCATCGAGTTCGGCGACTGACCCGACAAAACACTGTGCAGGGACATGCATCTGAATGGTAGAGTCATCTTCTTCGTGGCTTGAACTCGGCGGACCAGTCGTCCTCGTCCTGCTAGGGATATCGATCCTTGCGCTTGCGGTCATTCTTGCAAAGGCGTTCCAGTTTTCCAACGCCCGGGTTGGCCGGCATGTCCTTGTGCGCCAGGCGGTAACGATGTGGCGAACAGGTGATCGCGAAAAAGCAGCGCAGGTTCTTCTGAAAGACCGCTCATTGTCTGCAGGGCTGGTTCGCAGCGCAATGGACGCCATTCAAATGCTGGACAATCAGCCGCTCAGCTCACAGGAACGGGACATACGCGAAGAACGGCTTCGGGAAGAAATTTCGGCGCGCGCCGCCGACCGTCTCTTCGGGCTTGCCAGCTGGCTCAAAGCGCTTGATCTCGTGACTCAGATTGCCCCGTTGCTCGGTCTTTTCGGCACCGTTCTTGGAATGATCGAAACCTTTCAAACCCTGCAGGAGTCAGGGTCGTCTGCCAATCCGGGCACGTTGGCGGGCGGCATCTGGGTTGCCCTCCTGACGACGGCCTGCGGACTTGCCGTAGCCATCCCCGTTTCGGTTGCGGTGACCTGGTTCGAAACGAGGCTGGAGAAGGAGCGCGCCGCGCTGGAAATCCTGCTGACGGGTATTTTCACCGCAGGTGCTTCGACACAGCAACCGTCAACGTGAAACCTTGAATGCCGAAAGCGAAAAAACGCCCGGTTCAGCAAGCACGCCAGCGATCCGTTCTGCTGACAGCGTGCCGAACCTTGGAGGTTGACTTTCCTTCGGCCGGTTCCAAACGGCCAGCAAAAGCGCGGTCTCAGTCTGCCCGCCAGTAACCAGCGTAACCGGGATGGAAAAGCTCCAGCCCCCCACCCTCGTCGTGCTGTTCTGGACGCGGACAAATGCCCGGCCGTCGTGGATCTGTCCCGCGTCGTCGATCAGATAGAGCTCAGGCGGCCCCTTACCATTCAAGCGAAGCCCTGACTGTTCAGCCTGCGCGATGCGCCCGAGCGGCAGGTCGCGCTGGATAACGCCCGAAACCCGCGCACCGCTTGTCACCACTGTCCGGTCAAGCTCGACAAGACCCGGAGCCTCGACCCCCTTCGAAACGTCGAGTGCGTCAAGCACTTGGCACTGACGTCTTGTCACGAGCCGTACCTCAATGTCCGCCTCGTACCCCTGGTCGGCAGCAAAACGCTGGTCAAATTTGAAGAACGGATCGATCGCGGCGCCAAATGCGGTCACCTGTGCAGTATCGGTTCCTGCAGACATCACAGAAAGGTGGACACATTCACCGGCATCGTAGCTGGCGACATAGGCCGTTACATTTGCCAGGGGATCAATGGTGGCGACCTCGTCCGGCTGAACGCTTGGCGCTGGGTCGGATGATGTCGGGGCGGCGGGAACGCTGGACGTCTCGGGGTCACTCGGCCCCAGCGCCGGCGGGTTGATTTCTGAAGGTGCAAGGGATGCTATGACCTCCTCAACCGGTTCCACCGGCTGGACGGTTCCTGCTTCAACCTGAACTGCACTTGCAACCGGTTCCACAGCAGCCACCGTGCCGACCTGGCTCGCTGGCGTGTTGTTTGAAACGGCAACTGGAGCTGCAGTGCTCGACGACGAAACCACGGGCGCGACTGTTTCAACCGAAGAAACGACAGGAGTTGTCTGGCTCACGGATGAAACCGCCACCGCGTTGGGACTGGGCGAAATGGTTTGAGATGCGACGACGGTGGTGTTGGCTGCCGCGGGTGCTACTTGCACGGTCGCCACGGACGACTGAGGCCGTGTCTGCGAAACGCTCTCAACAGCCTGCGCCGAGACGACGCCGTTCGACGAAGAAATCTGCGGGACTTGCGTGACTTGAGGGGTCGTTGCTGCTTGCGGCACGCTTTCGGGATTTGCCTCTACAACGATCGGTGACGTCACTTCCGTAACGATAACCGTCGCTTGCGGCGGCGTTGCAACAACGGCATCAGATCCTGTGGTTTCGATCTTTTCAGGTACGGGCTCGATCACGGTTTCCACCGGAACGGAAGCAATCGCGACGGCTTCTGCCTGTGAAACCTGCTGTGGCGCTGCCGAGGTGGCCTGTTCCACCACCGCAAGGTCGATTGTTTCCGCCTGATTGGCCGGTTGCTGATCTGGTACAACGGAACTTATGTTTTCTGTTTCGGCGATTTGCGGCTGTATGGCTTCACTCGTGTCCGACTGGCTTTCGACAACGGAGGGCGCAACGGTGGGTGTCACTTCCGGTACCGGTTGAACCGGAGAAGCGTTCGGTGCCGCGGTATCCGCCACGACTGATGCTACCTGCTCGGCGGGTTCAAATATCAGGTCCTGGCTTTCGATAATGATTTTGGTTTCGGCCGGGGGAACCTGCGGCTCAACCTTCCATGTGAGCACCGGCACTCCAAAGATCAAAATGCCAATATGCGCAGCAACGGACACGCCGAGACCGGCGGTCCATATGGCAGCCGGAATGCGCGCCTTGTCATCCTTGTTGTAGATGGCCGCTGTCACGGCTGATCCATTTCAATTGTGATGAAGTTGAGCTGCCTGATACCGGCGGCGCGGAACCGTTCGGCATTTGCTGCAATCGCAGCCATTTTTGCGCGCCGATCCACCTGGACAGACAATTTGTCCGTTTGGGTGCTCAGGCGCTCGAGCAGTTCGTTAAGTTCCTGATCATCCAGTTCTGCACCTTCAAACCAGACAGTGCCTTCCTTGCTGACCGCGAGGCTGTTTTGTATGTCCCCCTTGCCCGACTGATCAATTGTTTCCGCCCACTCGAATTCCTCAGGCAAAGGCGGGCGCAACGTTCCGGAAACAAGCAGGAACAGCAACAACAGGAATACGACATTGATCAGCGCCAGCGAACTGTCCGCCTTGCGATCGGAAAGCGGCTTCGGCACATGAATCGGTTTCGTGTAGCGCTTCATTCCCGTTGCAGATCCATTCCCGATTTGACGCGATGCTTCAGGGTACCACTTTGACCGTGGTTGCCGTTGCCCGCAAGATCGGGAGGTCCTGCATCAATGCGTCAAAATATTTGTCGGCCTGCGTTTCCCTCCGCACGGCAAGATTCGAGACGAGATTTGTTCCAACCATGGAAATGATCAGGCCGGTCTCTTCAGATTGTGTTTTCAGGTTCAGCGGGACCACGAACCCTGCACCGCCGTCATCCGATTGCAGATACGGAGAGAGATTGCTGACTTTACCGTTGCTTGAGACAAACAAAAGTCCGAGTTCACCCGTCGATGGGTCGAAGCCGGAGATCCGGCCCGCCATGTTTTCTCCGTTGGGAACCACCGTTCTTTGCATGTCCAGCCGCAGTTCAGTCTTTTCATTTCCCTGGGGTGTCGCACGGAGAAAGGAGACGGCAGGACACTGTGCGTCAGAGACCAGGTTTGCCTGTATCTTCGCCTCGAAACCCTGCTGACGGGTGAAGTCACTGTCAAATGCGATAAAGGGTGGAGTGCGCGAGGCGAACCCCTCGATTTCTGCAGAGTTTGCGGCAACCTGAACGGGCTGCAGGTACATGCAATCTCCCGCCTTGTAGTTGCTTATGAAGTTCCGGACGCGATCCTCAGGCTTGAGCGTTGCCTGCTCAATTGGAGTGTTCGTCGATCCGTTGTCCGGGTTGTTGGACGGTGGAGGAGTGAGGTTGCCGCCACCATCTTGCGTGAAATCTGTCGTCTTGTCATCCGGGCCGTTCTGTTCAACTGGCTTAGGCGGTTGTCCCCCGTCATCAATCTGATTCGAAGTTCCACCGCCCTGATTGGAGGTCTGGATCGGTGGTTTGGGAGCGTTTTCGCGCGGCTGCGGAACAAGTACCGGTTTCTGATCGATCGTGGGAACGGTTCGCCCAACGAGAAAATAGACCCCACCTGCCCCGACACTGGCAAATCCGAGAAGTGATAGCGCCACGAGAATCCTGCGCCCCCAGCGAACAGGTGGCGGCGGCTGGTCAAGTGCGGACTGTTCAGGCGGTGGCGCAGAGGGCCTGATAATCGTTTTTTCCTCGACAGGCCGGTACATGGGTGCGCCAAGCGTCCACTCCGCAATTTCACCCATCGAGGACGGCCTGTTTGCGGGGTCGGGTTGAAGCATCGATTCAAGGAGAGGACGAAAGCGGTTATCGACCCCGTCAAGCGAGGGAACGATCCGGCGTTTCTCGATCATCTCAACCTGGGTACCGCCCATATCCGTCTGTCTGCCGGTGAGCGCCTCGTTGATGACCAGCCCCAGGGAATAGATATCGCTTCTTGCCGTGACCTTTCCGTCGAACAACCCGACCTGCTCCGGCGAAACGTAATTGACCTTGCCGGCAAAGCCGTCACCGATGATTGTCGGTCCGCCGGTATTCGCGCGCGATATTCCGAAATCGATGATCTTGGCCTGACCCACATCGCCGTTTTGCAGAATGATGTTGTCCGGCGACAGGTCGCGGTGAATAACCTCGCGGTCATGGACAGCCTGCAGAGCCGAGGCCACCCTAACGAGCAGCCTGTAGACCGCCTCCGGCTCCAGCGCACCGGCTTCCAGCCGCGATTTCAGAGAGGGCCCGCCCACGAACTCCATCGCGAGGTAATAGACGCCCAGGGTCGGTTCTTTGGTGAACACGTAATACTGCGTCAACGCATCGTGCTTGAGCTTCCGCAGAATTTTGGCTTCCCGCTTGAACAGATCAAGGATCATCGGATCCTTTGCAAAATTTGCCAGCAGCACCTTGATCGCGACCGGGTCGCCGCTTTCGATATCCCGTGCCCGGTAGACAATTCCGATACCGCCATCGGCGATATGCTCTTCAATTTCGTAAAGATTGTTGAGCCGCGTTCCTATCGGAAGAAGATGGTCATCCGGATTCATAAGCGGGCTTCTCCTTCACCCTAACCAATCTGATCAATATCAACTACCACAACGGTCACGTTGTCGGCCCCGCCCCGTTCCAGAGCCCCGTTCAACAATCCATGGGCAACCGACTTTTGTGCCCCGTCCAGAAGACAACTTGCAATTACCGCGTCCTCAAGATGCCCGGTCAATCCGTCGGAACAAAGCAAAAAGCGATCGCCTTGCTGCAAGTTTCCGGAGACCAGTTCGAGTTCCAGATCAACGCCCGACCCGATGGCTCTCGTAATGACATGCCGACGGGAAAAGTTTCTGGCTTCTTCTTCTGTAAGAACCTGTTGATCGACGAGTTCCTGTGCCTCGGTGTGATCTGTGGTCAATTGTTCCATTTGACCGTTTCTGAGCCGATAAACCCGGCTGTCACCAGCCCATAGGCAGGCAAAATTGACGCCGTAAGTCAAAAGGGCGGCAATGGTTGTTCCCATGGCAGCGCCGTTCGCCTTTGCGGACGCCTGCTCGATCTGCTCTTTGGCATCGATCACACGGCCCTCGAACTGATCCAGAAGATCAACAGCGCTCAGCGGCACCCTGATTGTCGTAAGTGCTTCTTTGACGAGATTTGACGCCATGGCGCCCCCGTTCAAACCGCCAGCACCATCCATAACGGCGAAAACGCCTTTTTTCTCATCACAGTAGAACGTGTCCTGATTTTCCTCACGAACACAACCGACATGGGTCAGGCCTATCGAAAATCCCCTCAGTTCCCTGGTTTCTGGCTGCATCATGTTTGGTGATCCTCCGAATGGAATCGCCCATGTTCTTGCCCTGCCACTTCGGACTTCATGTCTGTTGTTTCAAATACTTCAGGCAGGAGCAGCCATTGAAATGCTCCTTCCTCCGGCAATCCCGGACACCGGAAGACAAATGCCCCCTGCCCGGCACGGCACCAGAAGACCGTCTTGAGCCTTCCGGCCGTGCTGTCTCCGGCTTCCAGAAGGCGACCTTCGTCAGAGTGTGCCGGGTTCGGGCCGATTGACGGTTCGCCCAATCCGGCGACCGCAGCTTTGAAACCTTCAAGGTCGGCTTCATCGTCGAGTGCACTCAAAAGTGCGGCCTCGGTCGCATCGTACCAGGCCTCATCGGGCATCGCGGTTTCCGTCAAGCCACTTGCAGAGCCTGCAATCGTCAGCGGAAACTTGCGGCCAACCTTGTCGACGCTTGGCATGAAGGCACCGCAGACGGGTTCGGCAGTGTCGCCTTCTCCCGTTTCGGGCCTGATCAGGAACCGCCAGACCGGCATGGTCATATAGGCTTCTTCCCAGGCAGCGCCGAGGTCTTCTCGCGACTGCGCAAGGCCCCGCATCAGAAAGGGTTCCCAGATCCTCGAGAAGCCATTCGGGCATCGGCCGATTACAAAATCGGCACGGTCCGGCAGCTTTCCGAAATATCCGACCGTGTTCGTCATGACGCTCCGTTCAAAAACTTGTCGGACATTTGAAGTCGCCGACCGCAGACAGGAAGAACGGGTTCGGCTTTGTGCGTAGCGTCACCGTGAATGCAACCTGCCGTCCACCAAGCGTTTTCCTGACAACGAATTTGTTTTGTCCGGAGCTGACCCTGTTGGCTCTGACGAACCTGTAGAAAGCCCAGTCGCCATGGATCTCCTGACGCGATCTGTAGCCAGGAACCTCCGGCTGGATGACCAGAACCACGCGAGGCGTTGCCGTGTTACTTGGCCAGTCGAAACTGGCAGGAAGTGGCTCGATATCGGCATTGAAACCCGGTCCACGCGTAACCAGAACCAGATTGCCGTTGACCTCCAGGCTGGCCGCATCTGCCTGCTGGGACAGTGCACGCGGCACAACCTGCAGGCCAATGGACGGAAATGCGTTCCCGGTCGGGAAAAACGCCTGCTTAATCAGGTCAGCTCTTTCGAACTGGCGCAGTGTGGCATTCGACAGCCTGTCGGCCTGAGAGACCTCGGGCTTCCAGTTCCACGGTCGCGAAGAGGTGTCCACCAAGGCTTTCAGGTTCTGATCAAAGAACTGCTGCATGATGCCATTCGGCGAGAAAAGCTTGGCGAACTCGGTCATCGGCACTTCCGAGCGGCCGTTCGTGAACGGATAGTTTCGCGACACTGTGCGCTGACATGCCTCCACGACTTGGGACTTGAGCTTTTCATTCAGCTGCGTGATCGAAGTCTCCTTGAATTCCTCGTCGAACTCCTTGGCAGCTTGCAGAATGAGCTTGTCGAACGGCTGCGGGAAACGTGTGGCGTTACTTCGAAGAAGAGAAGCCTGAATCTGCACGTTCGAGTTTGCCGTCTCGCTCTGCAGCGGGTTGTTGGCAACGACGAGAAGATTGTCGAGAATGTTCTTGAAATTCAGCAAGAGCGCGTCGATCTTGCGACTGTTTTCACCTTCGACAAGCACATGATATGGGCGGAAATGATCTTCGATCGCCTTGCCCGGGATGATGGCAGGACCGTCATTTCCGGTGGCAGCGTCGAGGGCACTTGATACACCGCCCGGAGCCAGCGCCTTGATGCCGGCCTCCAGCCCAATGCGCTTCAGGCCACCGGCCCTGTCCAGAACGTAGTACTGGAAAACCTTCTGGGCTGCTTCCGATCCGGCGTCCTGAGCATTTCCGCCGCCAACGGCACCTGCAATGCCCTCCTGCGACAGGTCCTGGGTCAACAGCGTCTCGTTGCGGATGCTTTCAAGAAGCTGGACGACAGGCGACGTCGGTGCGGAAACGGCTTGCAACGTTGTATAAAGCGGCTTGTCGTTGCGCATGGACTTGAATTTCAGATTGCCAAGCGCTTCTTCCCAGGCCGCAATATAATCCTTCGTGTAAAGCGCAAGGATTTCGGCCGGCAGTGATTGATACTGGTCGGAAAACGCATCCGCTTCGCTGATATCGCCAAACACCCATTTATCCCGTTCCAGTTCCTCGCGGATACCCGCAAGGTTCGGCAGGACGGAAAGATGGAATCCGGGGTAGGTATAGAAACGGTCGACGATGACGGTATCGAGCGTATCGCCATTTTCCGTTTCGAACACCGTTTCCATATCCGGGCCGCCGCGCTGTTCCGCGATCCAGTCTTCACTCGTCAGACCCTTCGAGCGGGACTTCAGCAGAGCATAGCCACGTTCCGCGAGGCTGACCCGGGCCAGCTCTCTCTGGACTTCGGCGACAAGCACACCGTCGAGTTGATCGGTCAGGACGTTTCCGCCGAAATCAAGATCCAGCATCGCGGCAATATGGGAGTTGAGTTCATTGCGAAGGACTTCCCCCTGGCGTCCGGGGAAACTCTGCAGGAAGTCCGCCCTGAAGGAGTTCTTGATCTGATCCTTGTCGATCTCGGGCGCGTCACCCGCGACCATCCTGTAGAGCTTTGTCAGATTGTAGAGCGTATCGATATCCTGGCCGCCGGGACCCGTGCGGTTGTCGAGGACATCCGTCATCTGTTCTTCAATGCGCAACAGAAGACGGGGCCTGAGCAGTCGCTCCAGCCCGCTGCGATAGGACGTGATGCCCGCCGCCTCAAGGCGTTCCCGCTGACTCAATCCGAACTTTTCCAGAAAGGGTGTCGGATTGTCCTGGCTGTCGTAGCCGGCAGGCAGGCTGCGCAGCAAAGACAGGAGATAGGCGGAATCGCGCAAGCTGTCGTCGCGAACAACGCGTTGCTCAAGAACGCCTTCGCCTTCAGCCCGGACCGCAGCCACGGCTTTTGCCGTCTCGTCAATCAGGGCCTGGTTGTTCAGATAGCTCATCGTCCAGAGGCTTCCGAGACCGAGCGTCACAAGCACAATAGCGGTGTAGGCCGCGATCCGCGCTGCCGTGGCCATACGGACGGCCTGCCGGTTGTGCGTCACCCAACCAGCTTCGCCGATGATCACCTTGCTGAGCAGGTCTTTCAGGAAATAGCTTTTTCCCTGCCCGGATAAAGCTGCTGCCTGGTAGGAGGTTCCGAAGGCCTGACTCATGGAGCCGATGACACGGTCAATCGCCGTACCGGTCTGCGTGCCGGAGGTGAAATAAAACCCGCGCAGGACGGCATTCGGATAGTACCGACTTGGCTCGAATATGGCGTTCAGGAAGCCTGTAATCCTGTCTTTCAGCGCTGCAATTTGTGTCGGGAACCCGTAGAGCATCAAGCGCGCGCGCGGGTCGGGTTCTTCCTGAAGTCTGTCGGCGAGTTCCTCGTTAAGGCGTTCGATCAAGAGGTCAAACTCGGCCGGAGTTTCCCCGACCATGTTCTTGTTCTTCTCGCGGGTCTGGAATGTCGCCCCCCAAACCAGATTGCGCCGGCTTTCCGGATAAGAGCCGAAGAACTCCATGAAACCCGCAACCGTGTCCGCCTTGGTGAATATGACATAGACGGGAAAGTCGATCTTAAGAGTCTTGTAGAGTTCAATCAGGCGCGCCCTGATCGCATCTGTGTGTTCTTTCAGCTTCTCGTCGGAGAGCGTCATCAGGTCTTCCAGACTGATGGAGACCATGACACCGTTGACCGGCTGGCGCGGCCTTGCCTTGCGCAAGATGTTCAGGAAACCAATCCACGCCTCGCGATCGTGTTCCTCGTCCGAATCCTGCGTGGTGTAGCGACCGGCGGTATCGATCAGCACTGCATTTTCAGCAAACCACCAGTCACAGTATCGCGTGCCGCCGAGTCCCTTGATCTTCTGTTCTTCGCCCTTCCCGCGCTTGTTGGCAAATTTCAGTCCCGAATGGACAAGTGCAGTGGTTTTACCGGCGCCAGGAGGCCCGATCATCAGATACCAAGGCAGATCGTAAAGATACGTCCGCGTGTTTCCGCTCGCCGTCTTAAGAGTCTTCAACGCATCCTTCATGCGCTCCGAAAGGATCTGCAGATCCTCTTCACTCGCCTTGGGCTGAATGATTTCCTGCTCAAGAGCGCGATTGGCAGCGATGCGTTTGTAAATCCGGTAGACCGTCCAGCCACCAATCGTCAGCAGGATCAGAGCCGCCAGAAGAAGCCGGACCCATAGCGGCTCAAAAGGACGCACGCCTGCTATGGCAAGAAATGGTCCGCCGAACCAGATCAGGGCGATCAGCGCAATGATGCCGATCAGTATTGCCGTTATTCCGAGCCAGAATTTCATCGATAATGCCTTGTTTCTATCTTTGCCCCGGAGTTGACGTTCAATTCTCGATCACCAGTCCCTTTGAGGGAGGCTTTAAAAACACCTCCACCCGGCGATTGAGCGCTTTGCCCTGACTGCTGGTGTTGGGAGCGATCGGCTCTTCCGCACCGCGCCCTTCCACCTGGACCCTGTCGGACTTTTTCAAAATGGCCTGCATTACGTCGGCAACCGACTTCGCCCGTTCAACGGACAGATGCCAGTTGGTCGGAAAACGCGGATTGTTGCGGATCGGGTCGCTATCAGTATGACCAACAACAAGAATTTCCCCGTCCACCTCATTGAGCGTTTGACTGACCTGTTCAACAAGCAGCTGGAACTCGGGCCGCAGTGTCGCTGCTGCGACGTCGAACTGAGCGCGCATCCGAAGCATGATTGCCGGACCGGCCTGCTCGATCTCAAGACCGTCAATTCCCGCCAGTTGCGCCGACAAAGTGTCAATCGGCGCATTGGCCGGCGGTTCGAGCGCGGGCGGCGGTTTCGGCTGATAGCCCTCGCGCGCGAGTTCGACGGGGCCAGTCGGGTAAAGCGCACTTGCGCGGCTCGCGATGACCTCACTGCCGCTGGCAAGAAGCAGCATCAAGGTCACGTACCCGCCAAGCAGAAGCGCGCCTGCAACGGCTGCAACCGACCAGATCGGAACTGAAAAACCGGTCCGTCTCTGCAAAAGCTCCAGGCCGCGCCAGTGGGGGGACAAGTCATCACCCGGTCGTGGTCTGACACGACGCAGGATCTCATGGAGATCCCTGCGCTCCCGCTCAAGCCCCTGTTGTCCGCCCTGGATTGCGCGATACTTTCCGTAAAACCCGAGCGAGAGGCAGGAGTGCATAACCTCAAGGACGCCATAGTTGCGTCCCGGGTCCTGCTTTGCCTTTTCCAGAACCTGGAAAAATTCCACACCGCCGGTCGCCTGTCCAAAGAACTGGGTCAGCATCGAATACTGCGTCCATTGATGCCGCCCTGCCGAGGGAAGGTTCTGAACGATATCGTCTGAGGTCGCACAGAGCGCGTAGGCCGCCGACTGAATCTGGTCGTCGGTGATGCCGGCACTTCGCAGGTCTTTTTCGAAGGATTTGATTGCGTTGTAAACATCGCGCATCAACGCATCGAACTGTGCGTCGGTCATCGTCAGATGCAGTCGGCCAAGCAGAAGCAGCAGCGGCGCTGCGGCGCGCGAAATCGGATTCCGGTTTGCGACACGGATCTGATTGATATCGGGCGTTTGCGCCAACTGACCAGTCGTCTGGGCTCCGGGCGCAGCACCATGAGGCTGCGGTTGAGGTGGTGGCGGAGGCGCTGATGGCTGTTCAGGTGGTGGCGTCCTGATGTCCGGCGCTTTTTGCTGTCCATATTCGTATCCGGCCGGTGTCGGCGCATAAGGATCGGGGCCTGTGCCGCGCCCACCCTGCCAGGGGTCAGGTGCCCGCCCTGGTTGCTGGGGAGCCTGCGGTGTCGGCTGTGCGGACGGCGCCTGTGGCGGCGCGGATGGCTGCTGAGGCGCTTGTGGCGCTCCTGGCTGAGACGTTTCGCTCCACCGTCCTCCCGGATTTGGCCGGACGATCGTTTTACCCTTGCGTTTGGAAACGCCGAAGGGATCGTCGCTGTCCGACATTATCGTCCCTCCCGAATGGCATAAAATTCAAGCTGCAGATCGGGCCAGTTACCGGAGAACTGCAACCCGATCGCTGAATCCTGACTGAACTCGCGCCAGAGAGGTGTCGTCTTGTCGAGCCGGAAATAAACCCGATCCGTCAGCGCGCGGATCTGCGCGGGTGGAACAGGCATGTGGATCAACGGGATACCCGGCAGATTTGAATAGACGATCTGGCGCATCTGCCCGAACGGGCCAACCTTGAAGAGGCGCGGGAATTCGTTCTGAATCTCCGTCAGTGGACGACGTGCTGCAACTTCGATAACGAAACTTGCCTGGGAGAACAGGTTCCGGTCGACAATTGTCGACTTGAACGCGTTCGGCGCGAGTTGCTCCAAAGGAAGACGGATCGCCCTGCGGTCATAGCCTGCGGACAGGAAGGCCTGGATGTCGGACAAGACCGGTTTGAATATGTCATGCAAACGGTCATGATCGTAAACGGGGTAGTTCCGCGCCCGGCGTTCTTCGGTCGCAAATGTTGCGAGTTCTCCGGCCAACTGCAGAAATTCAGAATAGACGCGTTCGGGATGGACATAGGCTGATTTGCGCAAATGCATGAGTTGCGGATGAAGCCTGTTGAGCATCTGCAGTGTCAGATAGTCGAAGTTCTGCAAACCGCCGCCGGCTGATGTATCGGCAGCATAACGGGCCAATTCGCTCAGTTTCCTTTCAACCCAGCCAATGACAGAATCGATCCACCCGGTTACGACCGGATGCACATGGCACGCCAGGACAGGCGGGGCGAATGTGCTGTCGGTGATGACAATGCGGTCCTTGATTTCGGTGATACGTGCAACAGGCAGACAGACATGCCCGGGATGCGGGGTCGAGCGGATCGAATAGACCAATCGAGGATGGGCGACATCGATTTCTTCTTCCTGCCGGATCGCAGACGTGGAATCGATGATGGTCTCCCTGCCCTGAACATATCGTGTCGCGGCATCCTCGCGGCCATCTGCGACTTCGACCGCGTTTACGGTCGTTTCAGGAATGCCGAGCCAGACGATCTGTCCGGCGGAGTCTTCAGGAACGTCGATTGCCGGCGGCGGGGTGCCATCTGCCGGAAAGTTGAACACCGTGCCGTCAGGGAAAATACCGCGCCCGTATCTCAGGGCAAAGCGGCACTGCTGACCGACATCCTGATCGATCTCGATTTCCGAGAAACCCCAGGGATAGGGAGAGGCAAGTCTGACGCGCTCATCGAGCAGATGCTCCGCATAGCGGTCGCTCTGCTGCAGATGATGCGGCCTTAGAAACAGGCCTTCGGTCCATGCAACTTTGCTATACCACGACATTAAGGCACTGCTCCCTTATGCTTGAGGGCGCTTGCGCGCTCTTGTTCCTGCTAAATTTAAAATATGCATGCACGGATTTTCACTCCGGCTCGTCATTTGAAAATTCTTCATAGCTTTCCGTAAAGTATTGCGTGAAAACACCAACCAGACCATCGTCGTAAGCTCCGGAAAGCGAAGTCCAGCGTTCCTGCATCCGCTCCCAAAGTTTTGCCTTCTGGTTGCCGAAGGTACTCTTGGCGACCTGGCCCTCTTCCTCAATCGCTTTGGGCGACAGCGTTTCGTCAAAACGGGCCGCGGCCTTCTGCATGGCCGCGTAGGTCCACACATGATGCTTTTGAATGTCCTTGAACGCTGCGGTCATGGCTTTCGGCAAAGGCAGATAACCGGTCTCCTCGACATTTTGCGCAAGCATTGTCTGAAGCGCCGTTTGGGGCGTGGGCGAGAACTTGAGCGCATTGTTGCCGCTCCGGCTGATCAGCGTGCGATTTGCATTCCTGGTCATCGCCTTCACTTTGCTGCGCGCCTGCAAAAGTCCCATCAGGTCGCTTGTGATGCCTTGAAGGATTGAGCCCATTTCCCGCGCGAACTCTTCCGGATCCCGGTCCGCAAGCACAGATGCTGGAATACCAGCGCCTTCCGAAAACGCTTTCAGGAAATCGGTTCCGTTGTTCCCCGCTGCAGTCTCTTGTTTAGGCGTGCTTTCAACTGCTTGTGGTTTCGATGCTTCGCTGACTGCCTGAGGCGGTTGAACAGGAGCTTCCACTGCTGCTTGCGCTGGTTCCGCCGGAGATGTTTCAATTTTAGGCTCGACGTCTGCCGGCACGGACTCTCTTGCCGGGGCTTCCGGGAACGGCGAGGCTGCTGCTCCTGCATCAGTTTGTGCAACCGGTGCGCTGGATGTGTTCACCGCCTGCAATGCTCCCTCGTCCGTGCCAGCCGCTTCCTCTGCGGCCATATCCGGCATCTTGAACAGGGGCTCTGCCGCCTGATTTGAGGCCGCCTCCTGGTGACCACCCGGGAACGCTTGAGGTTGCGGGGGCGCAGGCTGTGGGGCTTGCGGGTACGCGATCTGCTGATCTTGCGGCTGAAGGTTGGGCTGCGGCGCAAGATGATCCAGAGGGTCGGCCTGAGCTGGTCTCGCTGCTTCAGCCTGCGGCGTGTTCGACTGCGGATCGTAAAGTGCCGGATCGGCGCTCCCCCAACCGTGCCCCTGCTGGCTCCAGACATCATCTGCAGGCGTCCCGATCCCGGGGGCCTGCGATGGTGGTGCATGCCGCCCTTCCATGCCTGTTGACGGCGTATTCCAGGGATTGTTTGCCTCTTCAACCGGATAGGCAGGCTGACCCGGTGTCGATGCCCCCGGCCACTGCGGCTCTTGGACCGGCGGCGCGGAAGGTTGCGGGCTTTGCCAGGGCGCGGGCTGCGCTTGCGGTTCGCCGGGAGATGCCCCGGAGAAACCGGCGCCCATGGCCTGCTCGGCGTCCAGCGTAACCTTGACGATGTAATCACCAATCATGATCCGATCACCGGATCGAAGCGCATGCGCCTTGTCCATACGGTTGGGGCTGCCGTTCAAAAACGTCCCATTTGTCGAAACGTCGTAGAGAACGAAGTTGCCACCTTCAAAGCGCACTTCGCAGTGTTTTCCCGAAACAACACGCTCCGGATCCGGCAAGCTCCAGTCAAGGTGCTCATGCCGGCCGATGTCGAACCCGCGGTCGGCACAGGAGTAAGACACCTGGCCACCCGTTTCGAGCCGATCCACATTTTCAATCTGGAGCGTAATGCGCATTCCCGAGAGGTCCCACTTACTTTCAGGTTACAGCCTGTTTTGTCACGCTCACGACCGGCATCACACCACCTTCGGCAAATGACAAACCAGATCTTATGCATAGTTTCGGCGCTTCGCCCCTTCCAGCGCGATCCTGGTTTGCAATAGCCAATTGCACCGCCGCGTTAACCCCCTTCGCCGTTAATGCCGGAGGTACGTCAACGCGAAAGTCCGGATTTGGAGACAACGATCCGCCAGACCAGGCGACGGCACGCCCGATCCAAACTGACGGGCTGTTGTTGTTGAAGTCTTCCGTCTCCGGCAGCACCGCAAGACGCGCCTCTTCGTCTCCTTCGCGTACCCAATTGGCGCAAAGATCCAGAACTTTCCGATCGTGTTCGCTCTTATTGGTGTCAAGTCCTTCGACGCATTTCAACCCCCACCAGACGGCCTCCGGCTTCGGTAATATGTAAGCGAAAAAGGTTATCGCCGTATGCGGATCGTCGCCCTCCAAAAGTGCCAACGTGTGGTCTTGCGGCGAGACATCGCCTTCTGCCGGTTGCACATCTTCGTGCAACTCGGCAAAGGCCTCGAACACCTGCGCCGCCTTTGTAAAACGGATCCGTGATCCCATTCAATTCACTCCATTTACAGACAGGCCGAATTCCAGCGAACCAGGTCAGTTGATCAGAACGACACCGCCTTGAACCATATGGTTCGCGGTTCCGTTGACCTGCGTCATGGTACCCTGAACTTGCATGGTCGTATCCGCTTTTACCTGTACCATCAGCGACTTAATCTGAATCATCGTGGGCGTCATGGTGATCGTGCTGTTACCGCATTTGAATTTTATCATCATTCCGGCTTCGACCGTCCACATCATTCCGATATCTTCGGTCACATTCACTCCGACTTCTTCTTCTCGATTCATGTCGACCTTGGTCGTGCGATTGTTCTTAACGTGCAGGTGATCGTTGTTCTCAATGACGGTTTCCATGTCCTTTTGACCATGAATACCAATCTTCTCCTGGCCTTTGGTATCATCGAGGACAAACTCGTTGTAGCCACCGCCACCGACTGTCGAATCGGTCTTGATGCCTGACTTGTTCTTTTCGCCGGGCAGCGGATATGGAGGCATGTTCTCGGCATTATACACTGTTCCGATAACGATCGGCTGGTCGGGGTCGCCTTCCAGGAATTGAATGATCACTTCCTGTCCGACACGCGGGATATACACACCACCCCAGTTCTTGCCGGAAACAACCTGTGCAACCCGGACGCGGCGCGATTGCGTCTTGTCACGGTCCCAGTGAAACTCGACCATGATCTGACCGTACTCGTCGACATCGATTTCGCCCTGGCCAACGACCTTCGCTGTCTGCGGTCCCGGTATACTTGGTTTAGGCGTGTTCGCGGGTGTTCGGAACGGAATATCCGCTGACAGAACTTCGTAAGTGCCGGTATACGCTTCGCCCTGCGACGCGGATTCGCCGGACCGGTAACTTTCCGTAATGATCTGATGACTCGCGCGAACGATCAGGTATTCCTTGTTTTGCGGACCATGCGGGTGCTCTTTCAGTGTGAAGAGACCGCCGGCATAAAACCGCGGCACTTCACCGGCTGTTTCAACACGGTTGTCGCCCGCCTGTTCAGCTTCAAGGCGAATGTTGCTGTATTTCGTGCCCTTGTCTTTCTCGGTGTAGCGTCCGGGGTAGTCGTATTTTTCAAGCGATCCGGCGCGGTAAGGTGATCCGGCATCCTTCTCCGCTTCGAGCGAGGCACTCGGTTTTTCGAAATCATAATCGTTGACCGCAAATTTGCCGGTTCTGAAGGTTCGCCCGCCAACCCAATCGTAGAGATGCTCCTCATCACGCTGGCTATCGCCGGCAAGTGGAATGAAGGGGATGTTCGGGTCACCTTCGATCTGACTGTAGGAGGATTTGGCGTCTGCCAGAATCATCATGTGTTTGCCGTCCTGATGCTCGAAGCAGTAGGATATGCCAAACTCCTCCATCAGCCGGCAGCAGAAATCGTAGTCCGACTCCCTGTACTGTACACAGTAATGGATTGGATCGTAGCTTTCGGTCAGCTTGTTTTGAAAATCGGCAAAATCATGCTCTCCGAGGACTTCAGCAATAATGTCGGGTGCTGATTTCTCCTTGAACATTCTGCAGTTTGAATTCTTGGTCAGCAGCCAGTACCAGGGGCGCAGCATCAGCTTGTACCGGTAGTAGCCGTCCTTGTGGCCGAGCCACTTGGCATCCGTCAGCAAACCGTCAAAATACCGGATGTCGCCGTTGTTGGTTTTGACTTTCACCGTCATGTGAGTCGCGAGCGCCTGGTTGAAATCCAGGTCTTCCTGCTGACTGACCACTTCCAGGCGAATCTCGAATTCCTCGCTCAATCCTTCGTCGCAATCAATGGTGACCAAAGAGAGCACATCATCGCCGAAGACTGATGTGAGTTCAGCCATGCGATCGGTTTGTCTGAGTTGTCCTGTGGCCACGGAGGTCTCCTTGAAAATACTTAAATTGCATTCGGCTGCTGGCGCAGGCGTCTGCTTCTTATTTAAGCCGTTTGCGACAAAATTGATGTGCTCGGGAACACAGTTGTTGCAAAAATTTAAACACCGAATCCGATTTTTACCAAGAGTTGTTTGGCAACTTACCCAACTGTCAAGAAATGCCTTAAAAACTCACATTAGATTCTTAACTAACTCACGAATATCTCACACCCTGGTCCTCTTGCTTATTCGTCACAAATTGACATACTGAATTCAAACCGCAGTTTAGTGACTTTCGCCACATTATTTTTTTCTGGTTTATGGCACATGTATTTCAATATCCATTGCGACACTGCTCGCCCAAACTCCAAAGGGAGGATTGAAATCGTGACCCATCGCCACTTCGTCTCCGGCACATCAACTCAGCGCGCCGAGAAGACTTTTTCGAAATTGAAATTTCTGACAATGAGCACCGCGCTGGCGCTCGCAGTTTCGATGAGCGCACTAGCGCCCGGGTCCGCGGTTGCGCAGGACGCGACTTTTTCAGCCGATGAAGTCAGCAAACACTTCAAGCAGCTGAAAACCCGTTCTCTGAAACCGACCGGCGCGACGCGTGCGCTCTGCATCGGAACGCGGGATGAGTGTAATCCCAACGGTGCAAAGCAGGAAGGCGGCCAGGTTGCCGTTACAGCCGAAAGCGATGCCACCGGCGACGAGGCGCAAACGGCCGAAACCCTTGTGGTGGATCCGGATACCAAGGCGATCGACGCAGGCTTCAATCTGCTCGTATCGTTCGAAAATGCCTCTGCACGCCTCAGCCCGGCTGCCCGCGCAAACCTGAAGGAATTCGCAAAAGGCATAGCCGATCCTGAACTTGCAAACGCAGTGTTCGTTATCGAAGGCCATACCGACGGCATCGGTTCGCTCAACTACAATCAGCGTCTCTCAGAAGACCGGGCACAGGCCGTATCCGAATATCTTGTTTCGCTCGGCGTAGAACGCAAACGACTGAAAACAGTCGCTTATGGCGAAACCCGCCCAAAGGTTGCCGATGTCAACGATCCGGCGAACAGGCGCGTCGAGAGCAAGCTGGTCTTGGAATAACACAACAATCCGGGCGACGCTTCTGCCGGAACCAACTCCGGCAGAAGCATTGAATTGGGGCAGGAAATCAAATGAACTTCGATCCGGACACATATGGCAGCGAAGTGTCCCCCGGTGCTGGATGCGGTCCTGATCTTTATGACACGGAACCCGCCTTTGCGGCACTGATGGATTCGTGTGAGGAAATGCTCCCAGAGCGTTTCAGCGACTTCGATAAATCGGAGATCGAATTCACGGATATTTTCAAGCAGATGGAGGGTTTTCTCAAGCAATCGAGAGATGTCCGCCTGCTGACGATGCTGGCCCAGTTCGCACTTTTGAATGGTCAGCTGCATCTGTTTGCGAATGTGATCAGGATCATCCGCAAGCTGCTGGAAAGCCATTGGGACACGGTACATCCGTCGGATGCGGATTTCGGGTTCATGGAGCGCATTGGCGCTCTCGAAGCGTTCAACAACAGACCGACGGTCAGGTTGCCACTCGAGGCGGCGCCTCTCCTCAAAACACGGCGCAGCGGCCCAATCAGCTATCGCGCGATCAAAATTGCCAATGGCGATGTGACGCCGCAACCGAACGAACACATCATTTCCCTCGGCGCGATCGAAGCGGCCCTGACATCGGGTGAGCTGGAACAGGATGCCATAGACGATGTCCTGCGCGACCTGAGCGAACTGCCCGCTGAATTGCAGGCAATCGCCGACGTATGCACCGAAAAACTGAAAGAGGCCGAAGCCAAGGCGACACCGCCTAACTACGAGAATCTGACGACGCTCCTGCAGGAAATGAACGCGGAGCTGAATGTCCGCCTGGGGCGCATGTCGCCGGAAGACGCGGAAGGTGCGGCAGATGATGAATCAGCCCAAACTTCTGAGGCGGGCACATCATCGACCGCAAACCTTGAAATCAAAAACGCCGCACAGGCCAAACTGATTCTTGACGCGGTAGAAGATTACTATTCGTTGCGCGAACCTTCGCACCCCTCCCTCTTCTTGGTGCGCGAAGCAAGAGGATTGGTCGGTAAGTCCTATCTGGACGCCCTCAAAATCCTGATGCCAAGAAGATTCGAAGAAGTTGCACTCATTCTGGGTGCCAGCGGACTTCAATTGTCGAACGACCGCCTGCTTGAGCTGAACGAAGGCGAAGAACGGGATCTCGGCGATATCGAAGAATTCTCAGTGATGGTCATCGAAAATCGCAACGATGCCATAAAAGGTATTTCTGCCGTGAAGGGGTACTACTCCGCAAACGAACCGACGAGCCCGATTCCCATGTTGCTGGAAGAGGCACAAAATATGAGTACAGGGTCGTTTACCGGACTGCTCAATCTCTTTTTGCGGCCCGAGGAAGAAGAGTAAGGCTGAATTTGTCATGACCCGTCGAAACGTCTTTGGTTCCCTAGAGTTCACATACTTCTCCTTGACTCACAGCCGCAACAGGTCCTCAATATTTGGGGGAAAATTTCAAAGCGACATACGTGTGACTGCCGTCACTACAAAAATCCGTCAATCGCTGTAAATACAAACTCATAGAACAAAACGCGGTACAAACAAATTCGAAACATTTGCACGTACCGCGAGAGTATTTGACTAAATTTGATCTAATTTTTCTCGGATCAAAAATATGAAAGGCAAGTACAATGGCATCAAGTAGCGGTCAAAGCTTCATTAAGCGCAACAGACCACCGCGGGTCCATATTTTTTATGAGGATCCCTTTGACGCGGAACAGAAGGTCGAGTTGCCCTTCGTGATGGGGGTCATGGCTGATCTGTCCGGTGACAATCCGGGCGCTGAAAAATCCGACATCGATGAACGCAAATTCCTCGACATCGACATGGACAACTTCTCGAAGCGCATGGAAGCCATCGAGCCAGGAACGTCCTTCACTGTGCAGGACAAACTGTCCGGCGAAGACGACTCCAAAATGAGCGTGCAACTTCGTTTCAAGAATATGGACGACTTCACACCTGGCAAAGTCGCCGAGCAGGTTCCGGCGCTAAAAAAGCTGCTCGATGCTCGCAACAGTCTTGCAGCCCTGCGCACGATGATGGACGGGCGCGTTCAGGCGATCAGCCAGCTGGAGGAGCTGACCCGCGATCCTGCGCTCATGCAGGCACTGGCACAGAAGATGGAGGCCGAAAGCGCTTCATCCAAAGGTGACGACGCTGCGGAAGGCGACAAAGAGGAGGCATAAATGAGCAACACCGATACGAGCGCTCAAAAAAGTGGGGCCGCAGCCGGCGAAGCTACGAGTGAACAAAGCCCGGAGGAATTCTCTTCCATTTTGAAGCAGAATTTCCGGATCAAAAGCGAAAACGAAACGGCCAACGAACTTGTCGATAATGCCATGTCGACGTTCCTGTCCGAAGCTTTGGGCGACCAGGCACTGATCAAGGATGATGTCTATGACACCATCGACGAGATGATCGCCAAGCTTGACGAAAAGCTGACGTCGCAGGTGAACGAAATCATTCACGCGCCGCAGTTCCAGAAACTCGAAAGCGCCTGGCGTGGCATCGACTACCTGGTTCACAATTCGGAGACAGATGCTTCGCTCAAGCTGCAGTTCCTGAATATCTCCAAAAAGGAGCTCGCGGGCGTCTTCAAGAGCTATCGTGGTGCCAAGTGGGATCAGAGCCCGTTGTTCAAGCAGATCTACGAAGCTGAATTCGGTCAGCTTGGCGGTCAGCCCTACGGCTGTCTCGTTGGCGACTACGAGTTCGGCTACGATCCGCAGGACATCACGGTGCTCCGCGGCATGGCGAAAATCGCCTCAGCTGCCCACGCACCGTTCCTCGCTGCAGCCGACCCTCAGCTTATGCAGATGGAAAGCTGGACGGAATTGCCGAGCAAACGTGACCTGTCAAAGGTTTTCGACACGGAAATTCATGCGCAATGGCGTACGTTGCGCGAGTCGGAAGACTCCCGCTATCTCGGTTTGTCGCTGCCACGTGTACTGGCGCGTCAGCCTTACGGGGCAAAATCCGATCCGGTCGAGGAGTTCGCCTTTGAGGAAGAGTTCGGGGACGAAAGCCACGACAACTACGCCTGGATGAACTCGGCCTATGCCATGGCCACGAACATCAACAAGGCCTACAAGGAGTTTGGCTGGACGGTCCGGATCCGCGGTGTTGAAAGCGGTGGCCTGGTTGAAGATCTGCCGACCCATGTCTTCGAAACAGACGATGGTGGTGTGGACCAGAAATGCCCGGCTGAAATCGCGATCTCAGACCGCCGCGAACATGAGATTTCGCGCCTCGGCCTGATCCCGTTGATCCACCGCAAGAACACCGACCAGGCTGCTTTCCTTGGCGCTCAGTCGGTCTTCAAACCGCGCCAGTTCTCCGGACCCGACGGCAAGGACGCCACAGCATCTGACAATTTGTCCGCACGGCTTCCTTACATGTTCGCGACCACACGTTTCGCCCATTACCTGAAAGTTATGGTGCGCAACAAGATCGGCTCAACCAAGGAGTCTGCTCAGCTGCAGCGTTGGTTGAACGACTGGATCATGGATTACGTCGATGGCGATCCGGACAACTCCACTGAGGAGACCAAGGCTCGCAAGCCACTTCGTGAAGCCAAGGTCACCATCATCGATGACGAGGAAAATCCCGGCTACTACAGAGCCCAGTTCTTCCTTCGTCCGCACTATCAGCTTGAGGGCATGGATATCGGCATGAGCCTGGCCTCAAGAATTCCGCAAGACGGAACCTGATTTCCAAACTTGTCATCCGGGCGGCGGCCCGTCCGGATGACACGCATCCCGCATGGATGCACTCCCGGTTTACCCGGGTGGAGGTGCAACGAGACGCAAACGCGCCTAGGGGTTTGGGCCAGAAGGCCCGAGGTAAATGTTAAACATTGGAAGAACGGTACCGGTCATTTGATACCGGACTGAACAAAAGAGGATTACATAAAATGGCTATTGACTCATTTATCAAGCTTGAAGGCATCAAGGGTGAAGCTCAGGACAAAACCCACAAGGACGAGATCGATGTTCTGTCCTGGTCCTGGGGAGCATCGCAGTCCGGTACGACCCACATGGGTTCGGGTTCCGGTTCGGGTAAAGCGCATTTCCAGGACCTCAGCCTGACGATCTATGTCGACAAGTCCGCACCTGCGCTTTTGAACCACCTTTCAACCGGTAAACACATCCCGAAAGGCATGTTCATTACCCGTAAGGCTGCTGGTGATACCCCGATTGAGTATCTCAAGCTCGAGATGAAAGACATCATTGTCACCAGCTACTCCACTGGCGGAAGTGGTTCTGCAGACCGTGTGACCGCAAACATGACGCTGAACTTCGGTGAATACAAAGTCATGTACACCGAACAGAAGCCGGACGGTTCCAAGGGTGCAGCACCCGAGTTCGCATTCGATATCGCTGCGAACGAAAAGAAGTAAGGCATTTGCCGAAGCGGCTGCCACCTACCCGGTGGCAGCCGTTCTTTTTCGAGGGGCACTTCTCATGATCTGGGCGTAATTGACGCGAGCGCCACCTGCCTCTCACAAGTCTTCGGAATTGGATTCGCGTGGGCGTTCCCGATGGCAAAATCGACAGTGAAAATGCATTCGCCGCTCATGTGGGCTTTCCGGGCTATGGACGATCCGGACTACAAAGCTGCACAGGAGCGCCAGAAAGAAAGTGCCAAGGGAAAGAACCTCAAGTCAGGACGCCGTCTTTCCCGCAGCTATGGCGTGACCGAACATACGCTGCTCGCTGAAGTACGGCGCGACCTCCAGGCATTGCTGAACACTGTGAACCTCAATTCCACGCAGGACCTCTCCGATTTTCCCGAGGTTGAACGATCGATCCTGAATTTCGGCCTGCCGGACCTGTCTGTCCATGTCGTGGACACGATCAGGATCGAAAGGTTGGCGGACGACATTCGAGAAGCTCTTATCCGGTTTGAACCACGCATGGACCCACGCACCCTGCAGGTGGTTCGGGACACTGAATTCGAAAGCGATACGTTCAAGGTACGCTTTCTGATCAAAGCTGAAATTCGATGCGATCCGGTACGCGTTGCAAGCGAGTTCGTCGCTGACGTCGACCCGGCCTTCGGCCGCATCAAGATTATCGGGGCGACCGCATGAACCGGGAATTTCTGGATCTTTACAATCAGGAACTCATCTATTTGCGTGAGCAAGGGGCCGCGTTCGCCGAATCCTATCCCACCGTGGCAGAACGGTTGGGTGGATTGCTGGAAGACCGCTCCGATCCGATGCTGTCGGGGTTGCTGGAGGGAACCGCGTTTCTCGCCGCCCGTGTTCAGCTTAAGATGAAACACGAGTTCTCCGAATTCACATCCAATCTCTTCGAACAACTTTATCCCTCCGCCCTTGCGCCGATCCCCTCCATGGTCCTGGCGCGCGTAACGCCCAAATACGGTGACGCAAACCTGAGAAACGGGATCAAGGTAAGCAGGCATTCCCCCATGGAAGCCGTTTTCCGGGAGCGGCAGGGCGAGGTTCGTTGCCGCTTTACACTGAGCTCTCCAATCGTGCTGACGCCTTTGGAATTGTCAGGTGCGAAGTATCTCAGTTCCGCCGCTCAGGTGTCCGGTCTCGGGGCCGCCATGGCCGAAGACCGACGTGTCCGCGCAGGTCTTGCGATCAAATTGACACACAGAATGGCCGAGGACCGGGAAAACGAGGTTTCGGACGACGAAGCGCTGAAAAAGCCGGAATACCAGGTTGCCGGGTGCCGGATAGACGAGCTGCCAATTCGGTTGGTTGGTCCGCTGGACCTGGCCGCAAAAGTCTACGAGCAGATCTTCGGACACACCATTGCCGTCTATATCAGAACTGAAGATGCTTATGGTCAGGCATCCCTTCAACGCTTTCCGGTCAACGCAGTCGAACAACTGGGTTTTGACGAGGATGACGCTCTGCTGCGCAACGACAGGCGCTTGTTCGTCGGCTTCGACTATCTGAGGGACTACTTCAATTTTCCGCGCAGCTTTCTCGGGTTCCGTCTGAGCGGTCTGCGCCGCTACCTTGATCGCGTCAACGCGAAGTCATTTGAAGTCGTCTTTGTGTTCGACGAAGCCGAGTCGCGCCTGTCCTCCCATGTCGAAGGCAAGATATTCGCTTTGCACACGGCCCCGGCCGTCAATCTATTCGAGCGTGCGACAGATCGTGTTCCCATCAAGAAGGGACAGCACGAGTTTGCCGTCATCACCGACAGGACAAGGCCTCTGGACTACGAAGTGCATTCTGTTACCGAGGTCAATGCCCATTTTTCCGGTGGCGAAAAGCGTTCCGTTGAGCCGCTTTACAGCGTGGCACCCGATACGGAAAAAGCCGGTCATGAATGGTTTTACACCATTCGCCGCCTCCCCCGCCGGCAGTCATCGAGTGAAGTGCGCAGAATGCAGCCGAGTTCCTATATAGGGACCGAAACCTTCATAACGATTTCCAGTGGCGCCCAGGCAGCCGCCCTGCTGCAGAGCGGCAACAAGCGCCTTGCCGAATTGTCGCTAAAAGTCATGGCGTCGAACCGAGCACTCGCCGCAGACCTGCCGGTTGGCGCAAATCCGGACAAGTCCGACATTGGCGATTTTCGTATCCTGGATGACATCAATCTGAAAGTGGACTGTGTCGCCGGTCCCACACATCCGCGCCCGCCGCTGATATCGTATAACGAAAGGCTGGGCGAAGAAGGACACGCGGGTGCGATTGCCTGGCGCCTTATCAATATTCTTGTACTCAACCATACAGGCCTCATACACGATGCGGCCGGTCAGGATGGTCGCTCCTTCAAGGATCTCTTAAGCCTGTTCGCGCCACTGTCCGACAATGCCGCCGATCGTCAGGCACAGTCTGTTCGCGCAGTTTCAACGCGCCCCGTGGTACGGCGGCTGCAGCAAAAATCAGGAATCGGGGTGGCACGCGGCCTGGAGATTACGATTACACTTGATGACAAGGCTTTCGAAGGCTCCAGCGCGTTCCTTCTGGGTGCGGTTCTCGACCGGTTCCTGGCCGAATATGCATCGATAAATCATTTCACCCAATGCGTAATCGCGACCACCGAACGCGGGGTGATCATGAGGTGGCCCCCACGGATCGGCGCGAAGGGGATCATATGAGCGACGGCTCCAACGATGATGGCACGACGAAAGTAAGGCCCAAAAGCGGTCCTGTTGCGGCCGACAAGACGATTGTCCAAATTGCAGGTTCGAAGTCTGCGTGGCCCGAGGCCGATGAAACACCTTCGCCAGTCGAACCAGAACCGGATGAGACGGTTGAGGCGCAAAGCACTGAATCTGAACCCGCCACAACTGACAGTTCCTTGAACACAGAAGTCGGCACAAACGGCTCTGTGTCTGACGCAGTCAAAGAGGCAGATCAGGCTTCTCCCGAGCTCTGGCCAGAGTCTGACGAACCGATCTTGTCGCCCGCGATAGAAACTGATGCGACACGATCAGATAATGAAGACCAGAGTTCCCCTGACGCGCTCACCGAAGATAATGCGATGCCTGTGGCGGGGCCGATGGAGCCCGAGCCAGAAGCCAGTTCATCTTCAGATGACACAGTTCAAGTATCTGAAGAAGCCGACGGAAATCATGCATCTTTAGAGCTTTGGCCCGAATCTGAAGAACCGACTTTATCGCCTGCGACAGAAGCGGAGGCGATACAACAAGCTGCTGAAAACCAGGATTCTTCTGAAACGTTCACCGCCGTGGATGAAGCTTCGGTGGCGCGCTCAGTGGATATCGGCTCCGACGGCACCTTGTCTTCGGCTGATGTCAGTCAGGCATCTGAAAATTCTGATGATAGCCAGCCACCGGCAGAGCTCTGGCCGGAACCTGGAGATCCGATTTCATCGGCTGCGATGGAAACGGATGCGACCCAAGCCGATGCGAATGACAAGGCTCCGGCAGACCCCGTTGCTGATGTGAATGACACTTCGGCCGAGGAGACAGAAACACCGGAATTCGAGGCCGCCTCCTTTAGCGTCGAAGCCGCTGATACGTCGAGCGACATTGAACCTCTTGCGACGAAAAGCGCTGCGGAAGATGACAGTCCGCCAGAACCTGACGAGAGCGAAAGTGCCTCGGCTGAAGCCAATGCACCGGAGGAAGTAGAGCCACCGGTCGAAAGCCGGATCGAAGTACCGGTGCAGCAACAATATGCATCGCTGCTTGCGGCGTTAAGCGAGCGAATTCAAAAGCACCCAGGTGGACACGACCTTCTCGCTGTTCTGCGCATGCTTGAAGGACAGACCGCTCCCGGCGCTGCGTCGACCGGTATGGGTCCAAAGAAGTCGGATGAACCAGCGCCACCGCGCGTTGGAAAAAGCCGTCGCCTGATGGAAGACATCGTGCGCTTTGGCCAGGATCCGTCCAGCGAATTCCCGACGTCCACGATCGAGCGTGCAACGCGCGATGCCGACAACGGCTTGATCCTTCTGGAACGCTTTCTCGGCATGCTCGGACCACAGGGAGCGTTGCCGTCGGCCTATACTGATGAAGCCATAATGCGCGGTCTTCAGGGAGAAGACAGCTTCCCGCGCTTCCTTGACCTGTTCAACAATCGCTTCGTTCAATTGTTCTTCCGGGCCTGGGCCGATGCGCGCCCGATCGTTCAGCATGATCGGCCTGATGATGACCGTTTCCTTGCCTATATCGGGTCCAGCATCGGGATCGGCAGCGAGGTCTACCAGAACCTTGATGGGATTGATGACCGGCTGAAGCTTCTATTTGCGGGCTTGACGTCGCCCAAGACCAAAAGCGCTGCGCGCCTGAAGTCCCTGATCACGGGCGTCTTCGGCGTTAATGTCGAGATCGATCAATGCGTCGGCACCTGGCTGCATCTCGAACCCGACGATCAGCTCAGCATTGGAGGACTGGGGCCGGGAGGCGCCGGACAGCTGGGTATGGACACGATTGTCGGCTCGAAGGTTTACAGCGTCAGCGAAAAAATTCGGATCCGCATCTTCACCAGTTCGCTTGAAGAGTATCGAAAATTTCTCCCGCCGACACGCGCCAAACCAAACCCGTGGACCGAAAAGCTCTTCGACCTGATCGATTTCTATCTGGGTCTGGAAATTGAATACGAAATCGAGCTTGCGCTTCCAAAACGGTGCGCTTCCGCTGTCCTGATGGACAGCAACAGCTCCGCCACGCTTGGTCACATCGGATGGCTCAAACCCATCGCAGCTGAACCTGCAGATGACGCCGATTTCGATGAAGACGAAGAGATGCTGACGGATACGCGCTTCAGACCCGTCCGCCGACATACAACCGTTTACCAATAGGTCTCAAATTTGAAAGGCCGATACCATGAGTGACATTCTTGTTGAAACAGTTGCCAATAAACTCACCACTATCAGTTATGACTGCCTGGAAAAGGCCATGCGGCTCACCAAGAGCTCGGGCCACCGACATTTGGAAATACTCCAATGGCTTTATTATCTCGCGCGCGATGAAAACACCGATTTCGTACACATCCTGCGCCACTTCGGGATTGATGTCGGCAGCGTGCATGGAGATTTGCAACAAGCCATAGCAGACCTGAAAATCAATCAGACGGAACTGCCGTCCATGGCAGCTCCCTTTCAGGAAGCACTCGAGCGTGCCTGGTTTGAAGGAACGCTTCGGTATGGCGACTACAAAATCCGATCCGCCTATGTATTGATCGCGGCAATGGGCGACAAATCGACCTGGCGCCAGTTCCGCAGCTATTCAGCTGCACTTGAAGGTATCAACCGGGACGTCCTTGTTCGCGACCTTGACAAGATTGCCGGTTCTTCCAGCGAAGTCGGTGCGAGGCCAATTGACGGATCAGGCCCGAAGGCGGCGGCCGCAGCACCAGGTGCAGATGGCGAAGAAGCGGCGCCCGGCAGCGGTGTCGGAGAAGATGCTCTCTCGCAGTTCACCGTCGATTTCACGGCCCGCGCACGTGCCGAAGAGTTTGATCCGATCGTTGGACGTGACGAGGAAATCCGGCAAGTCATCGATGTCCTGATGCGTCGCCGCCAGAACAACCCGATCCTGACGGGTGAAGCCGGTGTGGGCAAGACCGCTATTGTCGAAGGGTTCGCGCAGAAGATCGTCGCCGGTGATGTGCCGCCTGCCCTTCTGGGCACACGTTTGTGCGCGCTAGACCTCGGCCTTCTTCAAGCCGGAGCGTCAATGAAGGGCGAGTTTGAAAAGCGTCTGCGCGCAGTTATTGACGCCGTACACGCATCGATCGTTCCGACAATCCTTTTCATTGACGAAGCTCACACGCTCATCGGCGCAGGCGGCGCTGCCGGGACAGGAGATGCGGCAAACCTGCTCAAACCCGCACTTGCACGCGGTACGCTTCGCACTGTTGCCGCGACAACGTGGTCGGAATACCGGCAGCACTTTGAAAAGGACCCGGCTCTCACAAGGCGCTTCCAACCTGTCCAGGTCGACGAACCGGATGAGGAAAAGTGTTTTGCGATGGTGCGTGGTCTTCTCGGTCCGATGGAAGAACACCATCAGGTTCGCATTCTGGACAGCGCCGTCAAATCTGCCGTTTCGTTGTCGCACAGGTACATCCCGGCGCGCCAGTTGCCTGACAAGGCCGTCAGCGTCCTCGATACGGCCTCAGCCAGGGTGAATATTTCGCAAGCAGCGCAACCGGCGAAACTGTCCGATCTTATCGCCAGAAAGGGCTTTCTGGAGACCGAGAAACAGGCGCTGACAAACGATACCGAACTTGGCATGGAGCACCAGGAACATCTCGATGGTCTCAATGCAGCCATTGAGGAAACCGAACAGGACATTGAGAACGTCCGCGCTGAATGGGAGCGCGAGCGCAATCTGGTCGCCTCCATTCGCAGGCTGAATGCGGCCCTGACCCAGCTGAGGGGCGGCGAGCCGGCACCCCATCCGGAGAGCTCGGATATCGAAGACCCCGAGCATGAGGGGCCGGCAATCGTATCCATCGATGATATCGAGCTCGACCTGGATGTGGATCTGGAGGACGAAGAAGCCATTCGCGCAGCACTGCAAGAAAAGCGCGAGGAGCTCTCCAAAATTCCGGAAGACGATCGCATGGTCTATGCCTATGTCGATGACGAGGCGGTTTCCAGTATCATCTCCGACTGGACCGGAATTCCTGTCGGCCGCATGGTGCAGGACGAGATGGCCACCATTCTCAACCTCACCGACAGCCTCAACAAGCGGGTCATCGGCCAGGCGCATGGCTTGGCGATGATCGCCAAACGGATTGAGACCAGCCGGGCTCAGCTTGGAAATCCCGACAAGCCGATCGGTGTTTTCATGCTGTGCGGACCTTCCGGTGTCGGTAAGACGGAAACAGCACTTGCTCTTGCCGAAACGCTCTACGGGGGTGAAGACAGCCTGATCACCATCAACATGTCCGAATTCCAGGAAGCCCACTCGGTTTCCGGACTTAAGGGTGCGCCTCCCGGCTATGTCGGTTATGGCGAAGGTGGACGGCTTACGGAAGCTGTGCGCCGCAAACCGTACTCGGTGGTCCTGCTGGATGAGGTCGAGAAGGCTCACCCGGATGTTCACGAGATTTTCTTCCAGGTCTTTGACAAGGGCTGGATGGAAGACGGCATGGGCCGGAAAATCGATTTCCGCAACACGCTGATCCTGCTGACGTCGAATGTCGGTACGGACATCATCATGAATGCCGCAAGCCACATGCTCGATGCACCGGTTTCAAGCGATCCGGATCTCGCCGCCACCGATCCCAACGCACCGGATGCAGAGGCGCTGGCAGAAACACTCAGACCGGCGCTTCTCGACGTCTTCCCGCCGGCCCTTCTCGGACGGATAGTGACCATACCTTACTACCCGCTTTCGCCGTCCATGCTCGGATTTATCATTCGCCTGCAGCTTAACCGTATCGTGAAACGCGTGAAGGAAAACAGAGACGCAGAACTCACCTTCGGTGATGATGTCGTTTCGCATATCGTGTCGCTCTGCAGAGACCCTGACAGCGGCGGGCGGATGATCGACAACATCCTGACCAACGATCTCTTGCCTAAGCTCTCACGTGCCTTCCTCACCGCGCAGATGAACGGGGAAGAGCTGAAAACAGTGACGATTGCGGCTGGGGAAGACGGATTGGATATCAGCACGACCGACGGCGCCTGACCCAAACCTTCAGGTAAAGTGGTGGTGCCGCCCAAATGGCTCCACCACTTGGTGGCGCTGCACACCAGTTGATTGCAACAAGTTCATAAACTTCCGGCCAATAACAAATACGCTCCCACAGTTGCCTGTGGGAGCGTTCTGTTAAATGAATCCGGGACTGACGCTCCTTGCCGAGCGCCAGTCCCTCACGATCAGGTGTCGTGACTAGCGGGCTGGAAAAGAGATTGAACGGACGGTTTTAGGTCCGTCTTTCGAGTCCACGCCATTTCGTTCTGACCCGCGGAATTTGCCCTCAAGCGCCGGATCCATTTGCACGAGCACCGGTCCGCCCGACAGGGAGATCTGCCCTGCATGAACAGCGGAGAGGCACACATAGGCATTCAAGGGATAACTGTCCGTTCCATAAACCCGGCGACCGGCAATTTTCTCCGGAGCCGCCGGGCAATTGAATGCAAAGCGCTGACCTGTCAGACGAATGTTCGCAAGACCTGTTTGGGAAAACTTGTCTTTCCATTTCAATGTCGGGACAAGCTCGTTTTGCAGTGCGTCCAGTTTTTCACGGGTTTCATCCGTCAGGAACACGATACTCAAATCGGTTCCTGCGAAGTCTTCGGTGCTCACGCCGTTTCGAACGCTGCCTGTGTAAGCTGCCGATCCCGGATTGAGTTGCAGTGTCAGGTCACCGCCATCACTGCTGATTGCGCCTGCGTGTTGCGCAGCCAGGCAAATAGGAGTGGATGCGGGGTACTCGTCGGAACCGTAAACAGATACGGTTTGTTCAGCCAACGAGCCCGAAGGACAGGTGAACGCGAACCGCTGTCCGACGAACTTTTCATTGTCTACCTGGAAATGGTGAAGGGTCGTCTCCTGCTCCAACACTTGGCCAAAGTCTTCCGTCGTACCGGCAGCCGTCGCACCGCCCACACCGATTCCGGTCGTCAAGACAGCGATCGCAACTGCTGTCGCGAAGCTCCAAAAATTTTCATTGATCGTCGCTTCAAATTTTCTCATGGCTCTGCGCATTCCTTTTGAGTTTTTTGCCCAAGCCGCCTCAGGGTCAGTGCACCAAAGGCCTGAACCGCTTGACTGGCTCTGTACGCTGATGTCGATCGCACCCGTTCCGGAACAGCGGCTCCCTCGCCACATCCATTAATGAGAATGTGGACCGAGCGAAGGGTGGTATCATTTTGGTGAGCAGTTGCGCCGCGCCCGACGTCAATCACTTTCAGTTGCCGCTTCAACGCTTGATTGAGTGAAACGGCAGAAAATTACTTATAGACTATCCAGATCATGCATTGGTTTGAGTGATTTCTCCACCTCCTTCAAAAAACTGCGACACTATTCGGGGCCCGTTCTCTTGAGCTGCCCCCGCCTATGAGCCGCAATCTTCGATGATTTCAGAATGGCAGAAATGCTCGCAGTTCGCAGTGATCAGGATCACGAATACGTGCGCCGGGCTTCAAACACGAAAGTCTGGTTCAAGTGGAGCGGGCAGACCCGCTTTGAGAGGCAACTTTCCAGGGCTCGGACGCTCCCTTATTGGCCGGCAAGCACTTCTCCTATCACGCCCTGGTACGCCTTGAGGTCTTTGCTCGCGACGGATTGGGGCGCATCAGCGCCGGTCTCCATTTCGAAAGCGAGTGGATCAGTCGGTTCTCCTCTCTGTCTTATTTCGAAATGGAGATGAGGTCCGGTTGAAAGACCTGTCGTTCCGACATACCCGATGAGATCTCCTGCCTGAACCACCGACCCCATTTCGATGCCGTCGGCATATTCGTGCATGTGAGCGTACCGGGTCGTGATTCCATCCTTGTGGGTGAGCTCGATGAAGTTGCCGTACCCGCCACGAACGTCCTTGTAGGTCACCTTGCCGGAGAACGCGGCTCGAATAGGTGTGCCTGTCGGCGCGGCCCAGTCCACACCGGCATGAAGCCGCTCCGTCTTTTTGATCGGATGGAAACGCATACCGAATTTTGAAGTCAGAACCCCCTTTACGGGAACGAGCATCGCACCGGAGAGGCTGATCTTGCCCCCCTCGCTCACGCACGCAAACCCCCGGTTTCCAGGCGCTTTCAGGACGTAACAGCGCACAGACCAATCATCTCCCTTGCGCACTCCCGCAAAAAGAACTCTGCCCCCGCCCCGCTTCTCGTCGCGGGGCTGATCGGTAAAGACGAGCGTAAAGCGTTCGTCGGGTTTGATTGCTCTCTTCAAATCGGTCGAAGGTGCCAGATAGGCGATTGCTTCACCAACTATTGACGCCGGTACCGCATTGCGAACCGCTGTTGCATAAAGACCGTCAATCAGCCGATGGCTCTTTGGTGCGCTCGCGCTATTGTCGCGCACGACTTCCTCTTGGGCGATTTCCTTTCCGAACCAAGGATCCGCGCCGTGAACGTAAGCCTCGCCGTCACGCGTTGCGGAATAGGCAGCTGTTCCAAGATGCTTTCCATCTGCGGCGTAAAGCGACATCTGAACCGGCCGGTAATAGTCGCCGATACGTCCGAGACGGTTGGGCAGCCTTGCCCCCCTTACTGCGACCCTATCGCCCGCGATCAAATCGCTTCGCTTCAGTTCCTGTTTGGCAAAATCCAGCAGCGATTTGGAGGCGTCTTCGTCAAAACCGTTTTCCTTCAGGAAGGTCGCGAGCGAAACCTTTTTCTTGAGCGCCTCTCGTATTTCGATCCGGTTGGGGCCCTGTCCGATCGGACGTTCCGTCAGGTATAAATCGAGCGTGTCCGTCGGCGGTTTCAGAAAGACCGGCAGATCCGGCGCTTCGTCTGCATCCGCCCCACCCTCTTCCTCAACGATCAGACTGTCGGACTCCTCGCCCCCGCCGAAATTGCCGAACTGAAAGTCGGCTTCACTTCCCGGCGCCCGAATGACCAGATCTCCACTGTCGTTGAGCATCCGGCTGTCCAGCACAAAGGCGTTTGGGGTAGGCAAAGCCGTTGTTCCGGACGTATTGTCGCTTTCCGGAACCAGCCTTTCAGACAGCTCAATGCGTTGCGCAGAAGCCCCGTCATTCAACAGCACTGGATCACCGGCGAGAGGTATGACCGCCGACACTGCCATATCGAAAAACGGATCGGCCGGTACATCCAATTCATCGTCACCGTTGAGCGTGAGTTGCTGATGTGTCGTGCCGGCATCTGGCGTTTTGGTTTCGTCCGTTGAAATGACGGTTTTTTCATCCGGCGAGTCATTCGTGTCCGGGGTCTGCGGAGGTTGCTGTGTTTGCGCGCCCTGGTCGACACTTGCCGTTTTTGGCGACGAAACGGATATTGCACCTGAAGAAATCAGATGGGCGAGACCTCCAATGCCACCGCCGATCAAAAGAAAAGTAAGCGCAAGCGTGGCGTAGACCACAAGCGAGGATTTTCCCTTTCCGGGTTTCGTTGCTTCCGGTGGGCGTGCTTGCTGAACTGGATCAGGAACAGGCTGAGTTGCCGGCGAGTTACCCGCAGGACGGATCACCGTTCGGTCAAATTCGGGCCGGTGTGCACCTGAGTTGTTGTTGTTTGGCCATTGAACCATCAATGCACCTTAGTTGCAGCGGGTAAATCATCAAAAAGCGTTGCATTCGGGATCATGCCGGATGACTGCGCACGATGCAAAAAAGCCTTACTGTTTTGTTCGCGCCGCGCTCACTGTCGGGGAAATTCGACAAGATTTCCCGCACCTTGCGTTTCATCGTCTTCGTGCGGCTGCACAGTCTTTTCCATATAAATTTCAGGAGCATCCAACGTAAACACGGATATCTCCGTGCTCAGGCCGCGCAGTTGACCGGACCAGATCTCCGACAAGGGGTAGTCCCTTGGCAACCCGTTGGCCACGCTCTGGCTTAGCGCAAGGCGCACCTTCTTGTCCTTGGCGACCGATTCAACCCTGCTTGCCGTGTTCACCGTTGTTCCCATCACGGTGAAGGAACGGCGGTGCTCACCGCCAATATCCCCTACAAGCACAGGACCGGCATTCAAAGCAATTCGAAGATCCAGTTCATTTTGGGCGGTGATCTGGCGGATGTGATCCAGCTGATTGATAATCTCATGAGCTGCGTCGACAGACGCTTTTTCAGGATTGTCGACTGTATTCGGGGCGTTCCAGACAGCCATGATCGCATCACCGATGTATTTGTCGATGTAGCCCTGATGCTTGGTGATGGTCTGCCCGATTGCATCGAAACAGGCGTTCACAACGCGCACCACGTCCTGGTCAGCCAGTTTCTCAGACATCTTGGTGAACCCGACTATGTCGATAAACGCAACGACAACGTGACGTGTCTCGCCGCCAAGCGCCGGAAGTTCCTCAGACACCGCCATATGTTTGATGACGTCAGGGGCGAGATAATGCCCGAACAGGCGGACCAGAGACCGTTGCCGACGTTGCAGAATACTGACCTTTCCGACGGCTGCAGCCACCATCGCGCTGACGCAGCTGACCGGAGCTACACCAGGGGCAAGAAGAACACCGATCTCCAGCCCGGCAAGGGCGAGACTTAGGCCGGCAACAACCCCAAAGATCGCTACAACGGGCAGGACTATAAGAGGCAGGAACAGACCTGCAACGGCACCTATCACCGCAAAGAAGACGGACACGGCAGCAAGGACACCCTGCGGCGGTGCCACCGTTATCCGGTCAGACAAGGCTGAGCCGATCAAATCTGCGAGTATGAACACACCGGCGGTTTGCGGTTGAACTCGCGGTCTGCCACTCGGTCCTGTTTCCGCGGCTTCGGAATCCAGGTGCGGCAAAAAACGGTCTGAATAAAGATGTTCATCTTCAAAGGGCAGCAATCCTCCGAGCAGCACGATCCTGCCCTGGGCGAATTCTTCCAGTTTCTTTCGACCTTCTTCGCTCGTTTTGAGGTCGAGAACGTCAATCAGCGACATGTAGGGCAGTGACGTCGCCAATCGTGCTGTGGGAATAGAGGCGAAAGGCTCATCAATCTTGGCGCCGCCAACACCCAACAGAGCATCGATGAGGTGCGGAGACTCGCCCAAGGGGAGTTGTGGCGTGTGCTCGCGGACAATACCGTCATTGTCCGTTGAAACGATCACAGAACGCACGCCGCCGGATCCTATTGCGGCAGTGAAACTTCGATGAGGCACTCCAATTTCGGTGTGCGCAATGAAGACCTTACCGCGATTTCTGTAAACGAAACTCTGGAACGGCCGATCAAACCCGCTCAAGCGGGCTTCACCGGTACTTGGGTCGACGAACGAGTCAGCGCTATATGCGAAAACGAAATCGAACCCGAGCGCAACCGCGCCGGCATCCAGAACAGCCTGCCCAGCTTCGGCGAGAACCGGCGTCATCAGGACACGCGGGATACGGGTCAAGCGCTCAGAATCGAGTGATGTCTGATCCAACCCGACGACAGCTACAGGAGAAGGTGCGGGCCGCTGATCATTTTCGACAATCGCCCGGACCTGGAAAAGGCGGTCGACAACCCAGCCTTCCCAGATCGCTTTTTTAGCGGATAAGCCGATGACTATTCCCGCACTTATCGCTGCAAGGGCAATAAGACTAACAAGCTTCTTTCGGCCCAGGGCAGTGTCAGCAGCTTGGCCTTCAGACGTCATTTCACGAGGACGACCGCAGTCTTGCGTCCGACCTGGGCCGGATCAATCGTGATTTTCCTCATTTCGACACCAAAGTCCGGCGCTTTTCCTTGCAGGAATAGCTCTACTTCGACGGCCTCTTCCTCGCTTTCGCGGTCGGGCATTTCGGTGACGATGTTGTCAAGAACGTCAAATCGCTTCGGCTCACCGCCGCCAAACGATACGAAAACGGAGCCGTACTGATCCCGTGCCTTGTCGTCAAAACGCAGCATCAGCGAGGCAGCTTTCTTGTTTTCAAGTGTCAGCCCACGCAGGGTAACCGTCAGGCCCTTGTCCGCGGTCTGCGTGTTTGAGCCGCTGTCGGCCTGAAGGCAGTTCCCTGCCCGCACAAATTCTTCCTTGCCGCCATCGAGTTCCAGACCCGTTGCTGATACTTTGAGCGTCCCAGCCTTGATGCGGACTTCCTGGCAAGCGGAATAGTCGAGAAGGTCAACATGTCCCGCTTCGCCAAGGTCGATCACATCTCCCGGCATCAGTTCTGAGAACGCGGAGACATCCACGCCTTCAGACTTGTCAAGAACAAGCGCAATCGGGTCCGCAAAGGCCGAACCGCTTGCGGCAACACCCAACCCAACGATCGTCGCAAAAACTGACGACTTCAGACTTCGTGCTTCAAACAGATTGAACAAATTGTTTTTCATGACGGTCTCCAAACTCAATCATCTTGTTGCGCCAAGAAAGACTTTAAAGCATGGCGCTAATCCATGGCCAATTATAACCTGAAAATGGCGATTTGATTGTGGCCATGATCACAATAAGGCGCCTTGAAGGGCGTCAAAGACTGCCAAAGACGCCTCAGTCTAGCCGGCAGGTTCCGTATATACTCCGGTAATGCCAACGGCTTCAGCCGATTTCCCAATCAGGTTTAGGAGATTCGGTGCAAGCGAAGGGTCAAGCGGTCGCCCCTCCATCGCAGAGAGAACTCCCACCAGTTGAGGCATGGGCTTTTGTGAGCGGATGAGGACAATATGATCCGCACCGAAGGGTAGCGCTGCACGAAGGTTCAGGATGTAAGGCGCATTGGCCTCCATTTTTGTATCTTTACCAAGAGGATCAGCACGTTTGTCAGGCGCTAGCAGGCGTATGGTGCCATCCGCCTCCAACGCAAAGACCGCCATGTATCCACCCGCTTCGGACCTCAGCCCGACCTTCAGCGGAGACCCTTCGGGAATATGCCCGACAGAGGGCTTCAAGGTCCCTTCAACCGGCTGCCGGTCGCGTGAAATTGCGTACAGTTCGGACAGGAAAAGCCACTTGGAGACGACCTCCGCAAATCGATCCGCGTTTCCGGCCCGTTTCCTGAGCACGACATCGCCGAATTTTGTCAGAACGTCTCCCTCCTCAACGTCCCAGTAAAGATCGGCACTGCCATCGGTGACAACCTGAAGCGCCCCGTCATGACGTTCGGAAAGGCTGTTGAGAACAGGAAGAGCAATATCCGTGCTTGCAGCGATCGTCAGTGCCACACTTCCCCTGTCCAGGATGTTGTCTTGAACCCTTGGCAATACGGCTGCACGCGTCCCGCCGCCGACGGTCAGACTCGGCGTCTGGCGGCCCTCTGTCGCCACGCGAACGGTCTCTTTCAGGAAAAGGGTCAGCTCCTCCATCGAGATGCCGCCGTCCTTGTTGAGATCTGCGCGGCCTTCGACACCGCGCGCAAACGACCAGCTTAGGGCACCGCGAGGTTCACCCGCGATCATCAACTCAGGGATAACCTGACCGTCCACCGTTGCCCCGACATAAATGACGTTGGGCAGTTCCTGCAAATCACTGCCTTCAGACTGATTTTCCTTAAGGACCGGATGCAGAGGCTGACTGCGCAACAAATCGTTCTCGAATGGCGGCAGACCAATGAGGCGTGTTCCAAGTCTTGTGATCCGAGGATCTATCGACCTTGTCATTGTGCCTGAATGACAACTGTCGGCAATGACAAGAACGCTGCGTTTCCCCGCTGCGCGCAGCATGGCGGCAATATCGTCATCACGCAGGCGCTCGCCGTTCCCAGGCGCTGAAACATCAAAGCCGGCGAGAAGAAAGACTTCATCGTGGCCATCAACTTCCGAACCCGCAACCCATTCTTTCTCCTGGGCTCCGTGGCCTGCATAAGAAAGCACGAGCACGTCGTCTTCCGCGGAGCGCTCTATGAGCCCCTGCCAGGCCGATAGGATACGCGCACGCGTCGCCTCATCATCATAAAATGTTTGAAGATCCCGGACACCGGCCGCTTTCAGCGTCTTGGCAATGTCTTCAGCATCGTTCACGGCACCTTTCAGCGGAGATACATGCTGATAGGCGTCGATTCCAATAACCAAAGCGCGCCATTCCGCTGCAGAAGCGGCCAGCGGCGTGCCGATGAGGCACAGGAGGATCGTGTACAGCCGCACCAGTCGACTGCTACAAAAAAACATAAAAAATTCGGTCATCTACTGACTCAATTCCAGAAGAGTGGCTTAGCCCCAGGATCCGCCGCCGCCGCCGCCAGGTCCGCCACCACCGCCGCCGCCGCCGCCACCGCCTCCACTGCCTCCGCCGCCATTGTCATTGTCACGGCTGGCCGGGTCGTTGATCGGATCAACAACTGGTGCGACTGTTCTTGGTGCCGAGGAGGTCGTGGTGGCGACTGAAGGCGTTGTCTGCCCGGACGTCGCCCCCGTTGTTGTTGCTGGCTGTGTCGCACAACCAGCAAGAAACAACGCGAGTAACCCCGTCGAGGGAAGTACATAACGTAGATGCTTCATACTTATCTCCTTAATAAATCAGAACAAATCATAGCGGGGCCGGCTCTGTTCCCACTGATACTTGACGAGTGCGATCAGAGCGTCATCCCCCTGAACAGCGGAAAGCCCTGAACTTTCGAAGAACTTGTTCAAAGCGTCCCGGGTTTTACGGCCGGGTTGACCATCAACCGGACCGGGTTCGAAGCCAAGGTCGGTCAACGCCTGCTGCATCACCTTAGCTTTCAGGTTTTTGTTGGCTGATTTCAGATCTTCCCGGCCTTTTCCTGCTGCCGAGGAAGACGGATCGACTGTTGCTGCCATCGCAAGCATCCTGACCCTGTCACGGCCCGCCGCTTCACCCGACTGCTGTCCAAGCATCCAGGCAGTATTGTATGCTCCCCAGGCATCGCCACGTTCCGCGCTGGCACGGAACCACTTGGTTGCCTGCTCAGTGCTTTTTTCGACACCTTGACCATTGAAGTACAACAGTCCGATTGCCGTCCCGGCGGCCGGGTGCCCCCCTTCGTGAGCCTTGGTAAACCAACCGAGAGCTGCTTCAAAGTCCTGTGGGGTGCCCAGACCATCCCGATACAGGGTTCCCATATTCAGATACCCGTAGATATCTTCGCGAGATGCTGACCGGTTATAGTAGTAAACGGCCCGATCGACGTTCTCTTCTACGTGATCTCCACTTAGATAGAAGCCGCCGATGGCATTGAATGAGAAGGTGTGTCCTGCCTCAACGGACTGAAGCAATTTTTCAAGACCAGCCTCTTCGTTCTGCTCGGTGCCCTCGCCTTTAATCTCGGCCATGCCAAGCGAGTGGAGTGCATAGGCATCGCCGCGTTCAGCGGCCTTGCGATAAAGCTCGACCGCCTTGTTCTGGTCGCGATCAATGCCCGCACCAAGAAAATACATCCGACCAAGCACCTGACCGGCACGCACGTGCCCCATCTGGTAGGCCTGCTCGAAATAGTCGCTCGCCTGTTCCAGTTCACCTGCCGCAAAGGCGCCACGCCCGCGCTGGAACACAAACCGGCCGATTTCCGGATAGGCTTCCATGGCCTCTGCGCAGACTTTGTCGACCAGGCTCGAATCTATTTCGTTGGCCAAACGTCCTTCCGTGACCGCTTGCAAATCAAAAGGCTGGGTTGCCAGTTGATCGCATTGGGTCACCCGTGGCTGAACGATCTGCGTGACCGATTGCGCTGCAGCACCGCTTTCGCCGGGCAGCTCCAATGTGAAACGCCGTGACTCGGTCTCAGAACCGATCTGAGGCCGCACGGTGAGCGTTGAAAGACCGGACATCGGAAACCGGTCACCCGGGCGCAGCAAGCGCCCATCCGAGGCCAGTTGAAGATCGCTGTCCACGGAAACAACCTTGAGCCAGTCATCTGTTGCCGGAAGTCCTTCGACAGGTGCCTCCGGATAGATTTCCACCGGACCTACACCTATGTCGGCTTCGACCGCCGTTCCCTTAGACGTATCGGAGAGCCATGCGACAAGATCATCGAGCCGTTTCTTCCGCTCTTCTTCCAACTCCGTCTTGTCCGCGACCGGAGCGGCCTGAACAACAGTGATGGAGGCAATAGCAGAGGCGGAACCACCCCATTCGTCCTGTACTTCGTACCCGATCAGCTCGATATCGCCGGATCCGGATCCATCCGGAACGAATTCCAGGCTGGCAAGCTCGACGGCGCTCAGCGTGTCACCCTCGGCGATCGTCCGGCCTCCTGGCAGTCTCAGTTCTCCTTTTTCAGGAGACAGTGTGAGCGTTGCCTGAATTGCTCCACCTTCCGGCTGAACGGGCTCTGGAATTGCGAGCGGACTGCCGGCCGAACTGAGCGGGACACTTACCCGGTGATGGGCCGTTACAATCGGCTCAGGTTTTGGAGGAACAAAATAGAAATTGGTGACAAGCGTGGAGTCCTCATAGGGAATCTGCTGCCCGCCTGTCTTGCGCACGACCTCGTCGCGCACCTTCGTCATCAGATCCTTGATCTCAAGCGACGGATCAAGCGCGTTTCCGACAACGGACGATGTGAACGGGCTCAGCGGCCCCTCGCCGTCATAAGCGACCTGACCAGGTCTTGTGGCGTAGGAGATGAAACTGCCCAGTTTGTTTGGAATCCTGCGCAGGCCACGGGTCTTGCCCAGAGAATACTCCTCCTCGCCCCAAAACAGGCTTCCGATTTCAAAGGGATTGTCCCGGCATGCATCGAGCATCACGATCTGCATGCTTGACGCTGCTTTCATGTAGTCAAGAAGGTGCGAAACTTTGAGGCTTTCAAATTCAAGATCATATTCCGAAGCAAGTTTCGCATCGACGGGGAGGATGAAATTCGATTCGCCGACCTGAAGTGCATGACCTGAGTAGTAAAAGAGCGCGGTGTCGCCGTCATTCAGCTCTCTCAAAAAACGCCGAACAACCTTCTCGAGCTCCTTTTTGCCGAGATTCGTACCAACAGTAACATCGAAGTCGGCTTCCTGCAGAACCCGTGTGATTTCCTTGGTGTCGTTCAACGGGTTGAGTAGCGGCTCTACGTATTGGTAGTCCTGATTGCCAATCACAAGTGCCACCCGGCGCCCCGGATCTTCTGCGGTCGATCCAAATGCCTGAGTACCCATGACGAGCAAACCCAGAGGAAGACCAACAACGCCAATCCGTACGGCCCGCTTCAGGCTAGAGACCGGACCAGTTATCGTATCTTTCGCGGACTGCTTCAAAGCAGACAGATAGTTCCGTTTTTGCATGTCATCCTCAGCGCTTAATTAGGCACCGTAATATTGCATCGAAAATCCATGACAGCCTGTGACGAACCGCACAGCTGTGTCGATCCGTGTTCGGATCGGGTCAAATGAATAGTTTAAATAACCCTGAGTAAAGTGATGCACACTTGCGAAAAGTTCGCAAGCGTAGCGGAGGCATAAACGCAAGTCTTTTTACGACTTTTAGGCCTGTTCACCACCCAAACTCGCAAGATTTGATATTAAGCGCTTTGGTCTTACGATACGCGGACGCTCACAATATCTTTCAAGCCAGCGAAAGTTTCATGTCAGACAAACTCAGTATCCGACGCCTTACAGAAACCGAAATTCACATTCCGCTCGAAATGGCAAGGCAGGAAGGCTGGAACCCGGGCATCGAGGATGGCCCGCCGTTTTTTGCCGCCGATCCAAACGGTTTTCTCGCCGGAGAGATCGATGGTCAGCTGATTGCGGTTATCTCGGCGGTTCAATACGAAGATACCTACGGATTTATCGGGTTCTACATTTGCAAGCGCGAGTTCCGGACACAAGGTTACGGACACCAGATCTGGCACCACGCAATGTCGTACCTGGGCGCCAGACTGATTGGCCTGGATGCCGTCAACGAACAAACGGCGAGCTACGGCGAACACGGCTTCAAGTCCGTCTACCGGAACATCCGGCAGACAGGTATTTCAATGTGCGACGCACCAATGGACCCGCGTATTGCACCGATTGGCCAGGGTCTGTTTCCATCCATTCGGGACTATGACAGGCGTTTTTTTCCAGCCCCTCGCGAAGCGTTCCTGAAAGCCTGGACGGCACCCATGCTTGAAACACGAAAAGGCTTTGCTTTTGTTGAAAATGGCGAAGTCAAGGGATACGGCGTTGTTCGCAGATGCCACGAGGGCTACAAAATAGGACCACTCTTTGCAGACACGCCCGAAATCGCAGATACGCTATTTCGTACGCTTGCCGGACAGGTCAAAGGACAGTTCGTTGTTCTGGACACGCCCGAACCTAATGCCGCTGCACTTCTTCTGGCAGAAAAATACGACCTTTCGCCGGAGTTCGAGACATTTCGCATGTATCGGGGCAAGGTCCCTGATCTTCCTCTCGATCAGACCTTCGGAATCACATCCTTCGAACTGGGTTAGTGGGCGCGCCTTTTCAGTTCAGTGCTCCACGTTCTGATAGGCGAGCATGGCTCCCGCGAGATCTTCGAGAGCCGCCCCGACCGATTTGAACATCGTGACGGCGTCGTCCGATTCCCGGCCGGGATGGGTGCCGCGGCACAAGTCATAAAGGTCGGCGCGGATGTCGCCCTTGGAAATCAATCCCGACCGCAATGGCTGGACGATGTCTCCCCCTTCTGAAAGACATCCGTCGCGCGTGTCGACAAATATCTCGGCGCGCTTGATAAGGTCATCATCGCTTTCGCGCATCGAAGGCTTGAAGGCGCCGACAAGATCGACATGCGCACCGGGCTTCAGTAGCCCACCCCTGATGAGCGGTTCCGTCGACAGCGTGGCAGCGCTGACGATGTCCGCCTTGCCAAGCGCATCGCGCAGGTTTTCCGCCGCGGCAATGCGGATCGGGAATTGTGCGTTCAGTTCGTCAGCAAACCGGATTGTCTTTTCGCGTGACCGGCCCCAGATCGTTACCTCTTCAATAGACCGGATCGCCATGTGTGCAGCGACAAGATTAGGTGCCAGACGCCCTGTCCCCAGAACCAGAAGATGACGCGCGTCCGAGCGAGCCAGATAGCGTGCTGCAAGCGCCGATGCTGCAGCCGTGCGCCGGGCCGTCAGTTCGCCGCCGTCGATCATCGCAAGCATTTCCCCTGTCCGGGCATCAGAGAGCAAGTATTGACCGTGAACAGCCGGCAGGTTGCGTTCCGAATTCCCTGGGACGACATTGACCACTTTGACGCCGGCATATCCGCCAGGAACCCAGGCAGGCATCAATAGCATTGTTCCGTCAGGTTCACTCGGAATTTCGAAATCATGGTGGTGGCGCGTCGGCATAACGCATCCGGACTTGAACATTTCGGCGAGCGCGTCGATCAGATCCGGAAATGGAAGCGCTTCGCGCGTTTCGTCTTCAGTAAGCAATAGCATATTTGGTCATTCAGATTACGGTAAACACCGCCAGACCAAATCACATTAGGCGCGGACGACCAAGCTGTCTGTTCGAAAAGAAGTGCAATTTTACCTGTAATTTCATGATAAATCGAAAATCATCATCAAATAGGCGGCAAAAAGCGCCAGATGCACTGCACCTTGCAGATAGCTGGTCGTTCGGGTGCCGAACGTCAGCAGACTGACAAACAACGTCAGGACGAGCAGTATGATATCCGAATATTCAAGACCCAACTCCAGCGTATGACCGGTCACCCAGCTGACCACCAGCACGGCCGGCACCGTTAACCCGATCGTCGATACAGCGGCACCGAGGCAAATGTTGACGGCGCGTTGCAGCTTGTTCTCCAAGGCGGCTTGCAGCCCGCTCATGCCCTCGGGCATGAGGACGAGAGCCGCGACAATAAAACCGGTCAGGGCAACAGGAGCGCCAATGCCAACGATTCCGAACTCGACATAAAGCGCGAGCGTTTTGGAAAGGAGTATTATCGGCAAAAGAGCACCAAAAAGGCCGGCAACATGGAACGGGATGGATCTGACGGTGGCCGTATGGTGCTCTTCATCACCGTCCCCGGCGTCCGGCTGGCGAAAGATGTCACTATGGGTCACTGTCTGCATGGCCAGAAACACGCCATAGAGCGAAATCGACATCACTATTTCAAAAGCAGCCTGAAGCGTCGACAGCTCTCCGCCCGGAGCGGAATGCGTTACGCGGGGCAAGACCAGCGCAAAGATCGCCAGAGGAACAAGAACGGACAAAAACGCGTTCGCTCCCTGAAGATTGTATGTCTGGTTCCTGTGCTTCAGTCCACCGGCGAGAAGGCAAAGCCCAATCAGGCCGTTCAACACGATCATGATGACAGAGAACATGGTGTCGCGTGCCATGGCGGGTGCCGCTTCACCCGAAATCATGATCGCAACAATGAGCGCAACTTCAATTCCGACGACGGCCAGCGTCAGGATCAATGTGCCGAACGGTTCGCCCAGGATCGTAGCGAGACACTCTGCATGGCGCACGACGGCGAAAGCACACCACATTACGGTGAGAAAGAGGATCGCCAGGAAGCCGAGAGACGCCCAGAGACCGATCGCCTCTGGTTTGAACATGTCACCTGAAAAGGCAAATGCCGCAAAAACGGCAAAGCCCGTAAGGCTTGGAAGTTCGGATCTGAAAATGGACACTGGAAACCGCCATGGCGCGTTGAAAGCTGCGTGTATCTAGGACAATACGGGTCTCATTCAAGTTACAGCAAGATTAACGATTTGTATGGCCTGAACGCAAAAGGCCGGCGCAAAGCACCGGCCTGTCGGGATACGAACCGTAAAGCTGTCAGATCGCCAGATACTCCTGCCGCAACTCCGCATTGTCGAGGACATCCTGCGCGGTTCCGTCGAAAACAACTTCGCCCATGTCCAGGATGACGGCCCTGTCTGCAAGGTGCAGCGCCGCAATGGCATTCTGCTCAACAATGATTGTCGTAATACCGAGTTCCTTGACGCCTTCCAGGATGCGCTCGATCTCCTGCACGATCACCGGCGCAAGGCCTTCGTAAGGCTCATCGAGAAGAAGAAGCTTGATGTCCCGGGCCAGGATTCGGGCCACAGCCAGCATCTGCTGCTCGCCGCCGGACATCGTCACTGCATCCTGTGCGCGGCGTTCTGCCAATCTGGGAAAGTGATCGTAGATACGTTCGATCGACCACCCTTTCGGCTCGGCGATCTGCGACAACTCGAGATTCTCCTGGACCGTCAAGCCTGGAATGATCCTGCGGTCTTCAGGAACCAGACCCACGCCTACACGTGCCGCCTGAAAACTCTTCATGTCATGAAGCGGATTATGGTCGAGCCAGATTTCCCCATGCGTGAGATTGGGATCGTCCATGCGGGCAATCGTACGCAGCGTCGATGTTTTGCCTGCGCCATTCCTGCCGAGCAACGCCAGGATCTCGCCTTCGCGAACGTCAAAACTGATCCCCTGAACGATGTAGCTTTCACCATAATAGGAGTGCAGGTCCCATGCCGAGAAAAACGCAGGTGCGGTGCCGCGCGCCTTCTGAGGCTTCACTGCCGGCGCGGATTTACCGGCAAACTGATCTTCAAGAATTGTCAAAGGTGCGCTCCTCCGAGATAGGCTTCCTGCACACGCGGATCGCCCTTGATGTCTTCCGGTTTGCCTTCGGCAATGATCGCACCCTGTGCGAGCACGGTCACCTTGTCGGCAAGCGAGAACACCACATGCATGTCGTGTTCAATCACGACCTTCGTAATGCCGCGGTCGCCGATGCGCTTCAAAAGATCAATCGTATTGTTGGTATCCGCGCGCGACATGCCTGCCGTCGGCTCGTCCAACAACAAGAGCTTTGGATCCTGAGACAGGCACATGGCGAGTTCGAGCCGCCGCTTGTCGCCTCTCGAAAGCGATCCGGCGATATTGTCTTTCTTTTCGGCCAGACCGACATCCTCAAGCATGTGCAGCGCCTTGTCACGAATTTCCGTGTCCTTGCTGACATCCTTGAACGCGTGCAGGGTGAATTCACCATCCCGCTTTGCGATTGCCGGGATCATAATGTTTTCAAGCAGTGTCAGATCGCCGAAGATTTCAGGCGTTTGGAACACGCGCGAAACGCCGATCTGGTTGATTTCGTATGGCTTCATCCCCGTAAGCGAGACATCACCAAACATCACGCTGCCCGTGTCGGGGATCAGCCTGCCGATAAGGCAGTTCAAAAAGGTCGACTTTCCAGCCCCATTCGGCCCGATAATCGCGTGAACGGTTCCTTCTTGCACCGAGAAATTGACATTGTTGAGGGCTCTCAACCCGCCGAACGACTTGTTCACGCCCTCGACACGCAGAATTTCCATATCATTACACCCTATTCAGCCGGAGCGGCGGACGCGCGCGCCGAGGAATTCTTGTCCGAGGACGATTTGCGTTTGAATAGACGCCCGATACGTTCCACGCCTTCCATAATACCTCCCGGCAGGAAGATAACGATCAGCATGAACATAATACCAAGGGTCAGGTGCCAGCCTTTGCCGATAAAGGGATGGATGACGAAGACCAGGAAGTCGGCAACACCTTCCGGCAGGCCCGAGAACCAGCCGTAGAGAATGTTGTCGTTGATCTTGGAGAAAATGTTTTCGCAGTACTTGATGAAGCCTGCGCCAAGAACGGGACCGATCAAGGTTCCCGCGCCGCCAAGAATGGTCATCAACACGACTTCGCCTGACGCGGTCCACTGCATGCGCTCAGCGCCCGCCAGCGGGTCCATGGCAACCATAAGACCGCCTGCCAAACCGGCATACATCCCCGAGATCACAAACGCAGCCAATGTATAGGGTCTGCTGTTCAAGCCGGTGAAGTTCATACGTTGCTGGTTCGACTTGACCGCACGCAGCATCATACCGAACGGCGAACGGAAAATACGGATCGCAATGTAGAAGGCGATCATCATGAAGACAGCGCACAGATAGTATCCGGCATTGAACGTAAACAGCCAGCCGCCCGCGCTCATTTCGAAGCTCTCCCGCATCGGAATACCGAAGAAATTCGCGGGCGGAATCGCGCCGTTTTCGGAGCCGACGCCGAGAATACGCGGATCATCAAGTGCCAGCTGAAGACCCGTTTCGCCGTTCGTGATCGGCGTCAGAACCGAATATGCGAGGGAAAACGACATCTGCGCAAAGGCCAACGTCAGGATCGAGAAGTATATCCCGGACCGTCGCAGCGAGATGTAGCCCACCAACAGCGAGAACAAACCGGCGAAGACGACCGACATGAAAATCGCCGGAATGACGTTCATGGTCAGCAGCTTCATCATCCAGACACCGGCGTAGGAACCGACACCCAGAAAAGCGGCATGCCCGAAACTCAAGTACCCGGTCAATCCGAACAGGATGTTGAACCCAATCGCGAAGATACCGAAAATCAGGAACCTTTGCATCAGATCAGGATAGCCGGCATTGAACTGCGCAAGCTCCGAGCCTTCCGGAAACGGGTTGAGCAGGAACGGCGCGAACACCACAAGAAGCAGCACCAGGAAGAAGAGCGATGTGTCTTTTTTGTTGAGTCCAAACATGACTTAGCTCTCCATAACGCCCTTGCGGCCCATCAGACCCCGCGGACGGGTCAGGAGGATCACGATTGCAACGAGATAAATGATGATCTGGTTGATGCCGGGCAGCAACGCGACGACTTGCGCCATGGAGGCGAAACTCTCAAGAACTCCGAGAACGAAGCCAGCCAGGACAGCTCCCGGCAGCGAGCCCATTCCACCGACAACCACGACGACGAAGCTCAGCACGAGGAAATCCATACCCATATGGTAATTCGGGGAATTGATCGGTGCGTACATCACCCCGGCAAGCCCGGCGACCACAGCTGCAAGCGCGAACATGACCGTAAACCGCTTGTCGATGTTAATGCCGAGGAGCCCGACGGTCTGCCGGTCCGCCATGCCTGCTCGAACGACCATCCCAAAGGTCGTGAACTGCAGGAAGGCAAAGACGGCGCCGATAATTGCGGCGGCAAAGAGGAAGTACACGATCCGCCAGTACGGGTAGATGATGACATTGGGATCCATTCCCACCAGCACACCGAAATCCAGACTGCCGGAAAAAACATCCGGGGCCGGTGTCGGAATCGGGTTAGCGCCGAAGAAGTATTTGATGATCTCCTGAAGGACGATGGCGAGGCCGAAGGTCACAAGGATCTGATCCGCGTGGGGACGCTTGTAGAAATACTTGATGAGGCCCCTCTCCATGAACAGCCCGACGATGGCCATGATCGGTATGGAGAAAAGGATCGCGAGCGGAACAGCCCAGTCTATGATTGCTGATCCGGTTTGTTGCCCGAACCAGGCTTCCACATAGGGCGTTTCCACTTTCAGCGGATTTCCGAGAAAGTCCTTCTGTGTCTCGTCAATCGTCACAAAGGAAAGAGACAAAAGGCGGCTAAGCGTAACCGCACAGAAAGCCCCGATCATGAACAGCGCGCCGTGCGCGAAGTTCACCACGCCAAGCGTTCCGAAAATAAGGGTCAGGCCAAGGGCGATCAGCGCATATGCCGAGCCTTTGTCCAATCCGTTCAGAATTTGCAGAAGTATCGCGTCCATCGCTCTCAACTCGGATGATCTGCGCGCGTCGCGTTCCCCCAACCGCGCTTGAATTCATATAAACAGGACAGGGCGTTGACCGCCCTGCCCCTTCATTTCCTGTGGAATCAGGCGCCCGGGTTACAGGTACCCAACGCACCGCCCGCGAACTGCGGATGATCCGGCGGATAGGTGACCTGAGCTGCCGGCGTCACTTCGACGATTTCGAGAAGGTCGAAGGCCGAGCTCGGGTTTTCCTTACCCTTCACGACAAGAACGTCCTTGAAGCACTGGTGGTCCTCGGCGCGATACAAGGTCTTGCCGTTGCCAAGGCCATCGAACTCGAAGCCTTCAAGCGCTTCAACGACACCGCACGGATTGAACGTTCCGGCACGCTCACACGCATCGGCGTAGAGAAGCGCCTGAACGTAGGTGGTGTGCGCAGCCTGGCTGGGCGGGAAGCCGTATTTCTGACCGAAGGACTGAACGAATGCTTTGGAGCCCTCGTCCTGCAGCGACCAGTGCCAGTTGGTGGATCCGAAGATACCCTTGACGTTTTCACCTGCGCCCTTCGCCATCAGGCGTGAATACAGCGGAACGATGATCTCAAAGTTCTTGCCGTTCACCTGCTTGTCGCGAAGGCCGAATTGAACCGCATTGGTGAGTGAGTTCACCATGTTGCCGCCGTAGTGGTTCAGAACCAAAACGTCAGCGTCGGACTGAAGCACCGGCGTGATGTACGCGGAGAAGTCCGTTGCGGCCAGTGGCGTCTTGACAGTTTCGACAGTTTCCCACCCCAGAGCTTCCGTGGATTCACGGACAGCCTGCTCGGTGGTGTAACCCCAGTTGTAGTCCGCGGTCAGGTGATAGGCCTTGCGGTCATCGCCATACGCGTTCTTCAGAACCGGCGCCAGAGCAGCACCGGACATGTAGGAGTTGAAGAAGTGACGGAAGCCGTTGGCTTTCTTGTCTTTACCCGTCGTGTCGTTTGAGTGCGTCAGGCCAGCCATGAAGATCACGCCTGCCTCCTGGCAGAGCGCCTGCACGGCAACAGCCACACCGGAGGACGAGCCGCCGGTGATCATGATCGCACCGTCTTTTTCGATCATGGACTTGGCGGACGCGCGGGCCGCATCAGATTTGGTCTGCGTGTCGCCGGTAACAAACTCGACTTTCTTGCCGAGAATGCCGTTCCCCTTAAGTGCTTTTGACGAGAACGTGTTGAGCATGCCGCCGTCGCCTTCACCATTCAGGTGCTCGACAGCCAGCTGGTATGCACGCAGTTCATCTGCACCCTCATCGGCGTAGGGGCCAGTTTGTGGAACGTTGAACCCCAGTGTCACCGTCGAACCGGTTGGCTCGTTGAGATAACCAGCGGACCATGCACGGCTCGTGAAGATCGTGGGCATTGCAAGGGCAGTACCTCCCAATGCACCTGCGCGCAGGATGGAACGACGATTAAGGGGTTTACGAATTAAGCTCATACTTTCCTCCCAGAAAGGCACGGTGCGCCCCCGTCGGACGCACCTGCGTTCGCTGTACAGCGGCAAGCAATTCTGGACTGTTCCCCGACCGGGAGACCGGCTCCTCAACGCCAAAACCGCAAGCTCGGAGGACTGTAGAAAAAGTCATTACAAATCAGCAATACGACTATCGGATCGCCTCTACTTGCAACCACGTTAGACTTTCGCAGTATTCGTAGCCGGAATGCATATCGCGACAGCAAATTTTATTGCGTTGCAGCATATGTTTTTCTACTAACAAACAACACTTTAGCGTATGCTCTTTTGGCAACGCAATAATTCTGCGGCGAACCGTGAAATTTGCGGAATGTCTTCAGTCACTTAGACCAAAGTTGCACGTGTTTGCATCTCTAAGGTTGTGGTCAACCAAATTGACGCGTGCAAAAGCGCAAAGCTAATGTGCAATTGCCGAAAATTTCACCAATGGTTTCATCAGGATCCTTTACATGAACTTCATTGAGTCGCTTGAGCAATTGCACGAACAATATGGCGTTGTGGGCGAAGCCTCGCTCATCAAGGAAATCGATCACCTCAGCCCTTCCTACAGAAAAGTCGTCGAAACCTCTTCCTTTTGCGTCTTGTCGACCTGCGGACCCGAAGGTCTCGACTGTTCGCCGCGCGGCGATGACGGCTGCGTTGTGCGGATCAGGGATGACAGAACCTTGCTGCTGCCGGACAGGCGCGGCAACAACCGCATCGATTCGCTGCGCAACATCGTTCGTGACCCAAGAGTTGCGCTGATGTTCATGATCCCGGGCTGGAACAATGTGTTGCGTATAAACGGCGCTGCCGCGATTTCAATTGATCCTGAACTGCTCGCCTCGTTTGAGCGTGAGGGCAAATCTCCGCGTTCCGTAATCGTCGTCACCATTGAGACAGTCTATTTTCAGTGTGCGCGTGCGATCATGCGCGCAGGGTTGTGGCAATCGGACAAGCAGGTACCGAAGGCCGATCTCCCCTCGCCCGGAACGATCATGCAGGAAATCAAATCGAGCTTCGACGGAAAAACCTATGATGAGGATTGGCCGGGACGCGCGGCAAAAAGCATGTGGTAGGCGGTACGCCGCCCTGTCGGCAATCCTGCGCCTTGCAAGCTGATGTCTTGTCCTCAATCCCGTCTCAGGTTCAAACCAAGTGGCCGCGATTGCGATGCGCCTCGCGAGCGGGTCACAGGACGTCAAGAAGTTGTCGTTTTTTGGCCGGATCGCTTATTTGCTCTTGGCTGATATGAACGAGCTCTCCATATCTCCTCACAAACCAATCCCGAAGTCTGAGGATCTCCATGACAACCAATCCGCTGCTTGCCGAATGGACCACGCCTTTCGAGCTTCCACCTTTCGATAAGATCGAGCCGCATCACTTCGAAGTTGCGTTTCAAAACGCGATGTCGGAGGCGCGAGCTGAGAGCGATGAGATTGCGGAACAGTCCTCCGCGCCGACCTTTGAAAACACCATCACAGCTCTGGAAAAATCAGGCGATCAGCTGACGAAGGTTGCGCGGACGTTTTTCAATCTGACAAGCGCCGACACAAACGAAACGCTTCAGAAAATCGAGCGCGACGTCGCTCCGAAGCTTGCCAGACATTCCTCCGAGATGCTTCTGAATGAAAAGCTCTTCAGGCGCATTGCATCGCTCTGGGAGCAGCGTGACACGCTTGGCCTCAATGCGGAAGATGCCAAGGTTCTGGAACGGTACCACAAGATGTTTCAGCGCGCCGGCGCGGGCCTGGATGCCGCCGGAAAAGCACGGATGGCGGAAATCTCGCAGCGTCTGGCAACGCTTGGCACCCAGTTCTCCCAGAACATCCTGAAAGACGAATCCGACTATCAGCTGATCCTCGAAACGGAGGAAGACAGGGCGGGCCTTCCGGACTTTCTTCTGACGTCAGCCGCCGAAGCGGCGCGTGAGCGCGGTCATGACGGCAAGCATGTGATTACGCTTTCAAGATCCAGCATCGAACCTTTCCTGCAGTTCTCCACCAACCGCCGGCTGCGCGAGGAGGCGTTCAAGGCCTGGAGTGCGCGCGGTGAAGGCGCCGGTGAAACCAACAACGAAAAAATCATCACGGAGACGCTCGCTTTGCGCGCGGAAAAAGCAAAGCTGCTCGGCTATGAAAACTTCGCGGCCTTCAAACTTGAAGACACGATGGCCAAAACCCCGGACAGTGTCCGTGATTTGCTGACCAAAGTCTGGGAGCCGGCTGTCGCACAGGCGCGCGAGGAACAGACAAAACTCGCCGAAATGGCTGCAAGTGGAGGCGAAAACCACTCTATCGAGGCCTGGGACTGGCGCTATTACTCGGAGAAGGTCCGGAAGGCCGAACACGATCTCGACGAGGCCGAACTCAAACCTTATCTGCAGCTTGAGAATATGATCCAGGCGGCTTTCGACACGGCAACCCGGCTTTTCGGCGTGACCTTCAAGGAACTTCACGGCATTCCCGTCTACCACCCGGATGTGCGCGTCTTTGAAGTTTTCGACTCATCAGGCAAGCATGTGGGCCTGTTTCTTGGTGACTATTTCGCAAGACCATCCAAGCGATCCGGTGCCTGGATGACTGCGTTCCGGTCACAGCACAAGCTTGACGGCGAGATTGCCCCCATCATCGTGAACGTCATGAATTTCTCAAAGGGTGCGCCGGGAGAAGCGACGCTCCTGACCTTCGATGATGCCCGCACGCTGTTTCATGAATTTGGTCACGGATTGCATGGCCTTCTTTCCAACGTCACTTATCCGATGATTTCCGGTACAAGTGTGGTTCGCGATTTTGTCGAACTGCCGTCGCAGCTCTACGAACACTGGCTTTCCGAGCCGGACGTGCTTTCCAGGTTCGCAACGCACTACAAGACGGGCGAAGCGATGCCACCGGAGCTCCTCAAAAAGCTTCTTGCCGCAACGAATTTCAACCAGGGCTTTGCGACGGTCGAATACACCGCATCGGCCTTGATGGACCTGGAACTGCACCTCCTCGATGCTCCCGGTGATCTCGACATAGCGTCCTTTGAGGAAGTGGAACTCGACAAGATCGGGATGCCCGACGCAATCAAGATGCGTCACCGCATTCCGCATTTTCAGCATGTCTTTTCGGGAGACGGTTATTCGGCCGGCTATTACAGCTATATGTGGTCCGAGGTCATGGACGCTGACGCGTTCGGGGCCTTCAAGGAAGCCAAAGATATCTTCGATCCTGGCGTCGCCGAAAAACTGCACGACCATATCTACTCCGCCGGCGGCCTTCCTGATCCTGAAGAGACCTACATCGCCTTCAGGGGCCGGCCTCCGCAAATCGATGCCCTCTTGAAAAAACGTGGGTTTGCGTCCTGAATGTCGGCCGGCCGGATCATTTCCGGCCGGTTTTGAACTTTCAGGGACGAATTATGATCAAACCGATGGCGCCGCCACCAGCACCGACTGCTAGACTCCTGCGGTTCTGTCTTGCCATTAGCGGTCTTACCGGGGCGATTGGTATCTTGTCGCTCGCACTTGCGGCACATGCAGGCGATTCCAACACACTTGGAACAGCAGCGCGCATGTTGATGTTCCACGCACCCGTGTTTCTGGGGATCGGAATTCTGGCGCAGTCGCGCAGAGTGCTTTTGCTTCCCTTCACAGCGCTGTGCCTTGCCTGCGGGCTTATTCTGTTTTGCGGAGACCTCTTCAGCCGCGCCTTTCTGGAAAGCAGGCTGTTCCCCATGGCAGCTCCGATAGGCGGCATGCTGTTGATTGTCGGCTGGCTCGCGCTCGCACTCGGCGCTTTCAGGATTTCGCCGCGAGACGCCTGACGCCTGACGCCGTGTAGGCACTTACCCCTTCAGCCGTTCCGCATGCCAGGCGACGTGATCGCGGGCAAAGGTCGCAACGAAGTAATAGGAGTGGTCGTAGCCTTCCTGCAGCCGGTAGCAATGTGCGGTTTTCGTTTCGATAAGAGCGTCGGATAGTGCACCCGGCCTCAAAAGATCGAAGAATTGGTCATCAGCCCCCTGATCAACGAGTACGTCGCCTACCCAGCCCTTTTCTCGCAAGAGCAACGACGCATCATGACCGCGCCAGAGGCTCTCATCGGGCCCCAGATAAGCGCCAAGCTGTTTTTGGCCCCAGTCGGATGCTGAAGGATTGGAGATCGGAGCAAAAGCGGACAGGGATTGGTACTGCCCGGGATATTTCATGGCCAGTGTTATCGCTCCGTGCCCGCCCATGGAATGACCGGTGATGCCGTGGTGGACTGAAACCGCGAAATTTTCAGTTACGAGATCGCGTAGTTCATTCGCAATGTAGGCCTCCATCTGAAAATGCGGTGCCCAGGGTTCCTCGGTCGCATTCACATAGAAACCGGCCCCCTGGCCGAGATCATAGGCTTCGTCATTGGCGATCGCCTCGCCGCGCGGACTGGTGTCCGGAAACACGACAGCCAAACCGAATTCCGCAGCATGGGCCTGGAGCCCAGCCTTGGTCATCGCATTTTCATGGGTACAGGTCAGGCCCGACAGATACCAAAGGCATGGAACCGGGCCCTCCTGTGCCTGCGGCGGCAGGTAAACGGCAAACGTCATCTCGCAACCGCACGCTTCGGATGCATGGCTGTAAACACCCTGGACGCCGCCGAAAGCTTTGTTTTCGGAGATGGTTTTCATGACGTTCCTATCGACTTGAGAAGTTTTAAAAACGACGGCATCTGGTTCTGGCGACCTGCGCAGCACCAGATGCGACCTCTTGCACTATCCGGCCCTTGAAGCCGGATTGGAGATGACAGCCCCACGGACAAGGCCAGGGGATATCCCTGCTTGCCAAAATCAGTAAAGCACGACCGAGCGGATAGATTCGCCGGCATGCATCAGATCGAAGCCCTTGTTGATGTCTTCAAGCGGCATTGTATGGGTGATCATCGGATCAATCTCGATCTTGCCGTCCATGTACCAGTCAACAATCTTTGGCACGTCCGTGCGTCCGCGTGCACCGCCGAAGGCCGTTCCACGCCAGGACCGGCCCGTCACCAGCTGAAACGGACGGGTTGCGATTTCCGCACCTGCAGGTGCCACACCGATGATGATGCTTTCACCCCAGCCCTTGTGGGCTGATTCCAGAGCTGCCCGCATCACAGAGACGTTGCCCGTTGCGTCAAACGTATAGTCCGCGCCACCCTTGGTCAGATCCACCAGATAGGGCACCAGATCTCCCTCGACTTCGGTCGGGTTGACGAAATCGGTCATGCCGAAACGCGTCGCCATTTCGACCTTCGCCGGGTTGAGATCAACACCAACGATCTGGTCAGCCCCGGCAAGACGCAGGCCCTGGATAACGTTCAGGCCGATGCCGCCAAGCCCGAAGACGATCGCGCGCGAACCTTCTTCCACCTTGGCCGTGTTGATGACCGCGCCAATGCCGGTGGTTACGCCGCAACCGATGTAGCAAACCTTGTCAAATGGCGCATCCGGCCGGATTTTCGCCAAGGCGATTTCCGGAACAACGGTGTAGTTGGCAAATGTCGAGGTGCCCATGTAATGGAGAATCGGATCGCCATCGAGCGTAGTGAAGCGGGAGGACCCGTCCGGCATCAACCCCTGCCCCTGTGTTGAACGGATTGCCTGACACAGGTTTGTCTTCGGGTTGAGGCAATATTCGCAATTGCGGCACTCGGGCGTATAGAGCGGAATGACATGGTCGCCCGGTTTGAGCGTCGTGACACCCAGACCGACTTCGACAACCACACCTGCTCCCTCGTGCCCCAGGATCGCCGGAAACAGTCCTTCCGGGTCGGCACCGGAGAGCGTAAACTCGTCCGTGTGGCAAATTCCGGTGGCTTTCACCTCGACCAGAACCTCGAACGCGCGTGGGCCTTCGAGATTTACCTTGGTGACTTCTAGCGGTTTTCCGGCACCCACTGCTACAGCTGCACGAACTTCCATGGATGAACCTCCCTGATTTGTCTTCTCCGGAGAGTTACCGGCCCATGATTGAATTGCAAGATCCGAAACGACGTCAGTTGTTTGGATTGCGCGCTTGGAGAATAAAAACCTCCGTTTGTCGTCCTTTCAAGGCGTTGAAAAGCGATGACGTAAACCGTTACAGGCACCCTCTGCTTCGAATGGCCGCGCGGAGTACGACACCCATGTCGTTTTCTGACAATGAGGCGACCGAAACCTGATACGCATCGGCAGGTGCAATCGTGATTATGCCCGGCAATGGACGGACCCGGACCGCGTCGGTATGGTCGCGCCCTGAATATTCAACAAGTCATGCCGTTTTCCGCATCGGAAAGCGGCATGAACCGTGCGGAGCCGCTGCTTTATGAAGCGTTATTCCTTTCTGGAATTGGCGAAGAACGCCTTTTCCGCGCACCAGAACTGGGGACGCCAATGGCGTTCGCCCGAGCCCAAGACCGAGTACGACGTTGTCATCGTTGGCGCAGGCGGTCACGGGCTCGCAACTGCCTACTATCTTGCAAAGGAACACGGCGTTCGAAACGTGGCGGTGATCGAAAAAGGCTGGCTCGGTGGCGGAAACACAGGCCGGAACACAACCATTGTTCGTTCGAACTATCTCTGGGAAGAAAGCGCCGCGCTCTACAATCATGCGATTGGTCTCTGGCATGGCCTTTCGCAGGAATTGAATTACAACGTCATGTATTCGGCGCGCGGTGTCATGATGCTTGCGCATACGGTGCATGACATTCAGGTCGCACAGCGGCACATCCACGCAAATCGATTGGCAGGCGTTCAGAACGAATGGTTGACGCCCGAGCAGGCCAAGGAATATTGCCCGCCTCTCAACATCTCAAAGAATATCCGCTACCCAGTCATGGGGGCAGCCCTTCAGCGCGTCGGCGGCACGGCAAGACACGATGCCGTGGCCTGGGGTTATGCACGCGGCGCAGATGACATGGGGGTCGATATCATCCAGAACTGCGCCGTCACAGGCATCCGGCGCGGTCAGGACGGTGCCGTCGAAGGCGTTGAAACGTCGAAGGGCTTCATTAAAGCCAAAAAAATCGGTGTCGTCGCAGCCGGGCACACCTCGACCGTGATGGACATGGCCGGCGTTCGCATGCCGCTGGAATCGTTCCCGCTCCAGGCGCTGGTGTCGGAACCTGTAAAGCCCGCATTTCCATGCGTTGTCATGTCCAACACGATCCACGCCTACATCTCGCAATCCGACAAGGGTGAACTGGTGATCGGCGCCGGCACGGATCAGTTCATTTCCTATTCGCAGACAGGCGGTATCCACATTACCAATCACACCATCGACGCAATCTGTGAGCTCTTCCCGCACTTCCGGCGGATGCGGATGTTGCGGAACTGGGGCGGTATCGTCGACGTGACACCCGATCGCTCGCCTATCCTTTCGAAGACCCCTGTACAGGGCCTTTACGTCAATTGCGGCTGGGGCACGGGCGGTTTCAAAGCCACTCCCGGATCCGGTCATGTCTTTGCGCACACCATTGCAAAGGACGAGCCGCACCCCATCAACGCACCTTTCACCATCGACCGCTTCCGCACAGGACGCCTGATCGACGAAGCGGCCGCCGCCGCCGTCGCTCACTAGGGGAGATTTCATCAGATGCTGCTGGTTTACTGCCCCTATTGCGGCGTTTCGCGTCCGGAGACGGAGTTCTCCTGCCGCGGCGAAGCGCATATCGCACGCCCCGCCGACCCGGCGCAAACAAGCGACGAGGATTGGGTCAACTTCCTCTATATGCGCAGCAACACCAAGGGTGTCTATGTCGAGCGCTGGCGCCACATTCATGGCTGCGGCCGCTTTTTCAACGCTGTCCGGCACACCGTCAGCGACGATTTCCTTAAATTCTACAAGGCTGGCGAACCGATGCCGGATCTTGAAGAGCTTGCCAAGGAGGCCGGCAAATGAGCCAGCCGTTCCGTACAGAAAAAGGCGGCCGTATCGAGCGGTCCGAGCAGCTCACCTTCACCTTCGACGGCGAGGAGATGCAGGGTCACAAGGGTGACACGCTGGCGTCGGCACTGCTTGCAAACGGAATTCATCTGGTTGGCCGGTCTTTCAAATACCACCGTCCACGCGGGATCGTTACAGCCGGTTCGGAGGAGCCTAATGCGCTTGTGGGGGTCTATCGCAACGGCGACCAGACGCCGAACCTGCGCGCGACCCAGGTCGAACTTTACCAGGGTCTGGAAGCGATCTCGCAAAACCGGTTCCCCTCGCTTGGCTTCGACGTTGGTGCGATTAACGATCGCCTCTCCATGTTCTTTCCGGCGGGTTTTTATTACAAGACCTTCATGTGGCCGAAGTCCTTTTGGGACAAGGTGTATGAGCCCGTCATCCGTGCGGCTGCGGGCCTCGGCAAGCCTCCGAAAAATCCTGATCAGGACACCTACGGCAATCTTTACGCCCATTGCGATGTATTGATTGCCGGATCTGGACCGGCGGGCCTCGCAGCGGCTGTTGCGGCCGCTGAAAGCGGTGCGAAAGTTATCCTTTGCGATGAGCAGTCGGAATTCGGCGGGTCGCTACTCACCGAGGCCAACGCGAGTATTGACGGGATGGCCCCGGCGGATTGGGTGGCCGAAACAATCGCCAAGCTCGGCGCGATGGACAATGTCACGCTCTTGCCGCGCACGACGGCCTTCGGCTACTTCGCACACAATTACATCGCGCTTGCGGAAAGGGTGACTGAACACCTGGCGAACCCGGATCCAAAACTGCCGCGTGAACGCCTGTGGCAGGTGCGGGCAAAGGAAGTCGTGATTGCCTCCGGGGCGATCGAACGCCCCATGGTCTTCCCCGAGAATGACCGGCCGGGCATCCTGCTCGCCGAGGCAGGCCGGACCTATCTGAACCGCTACGGCGTCAAGGTCGGCCACAAAGTGGTGGTCGCAACCGCCTGTGACACCGCATGGCAGGCCGCATTCGACCTCGTCGATCATGGTGTCGAAATCGCAGCGATCATAGAAATGCGTGAGACACCTCCCGAAAGCCTCCTCGCCATTGCCAAGGCGCGCGGCATTCGTGTGGAAGCCGGATGCGTGATCACCGGCACACTTGGCAGGAAGCGCATCAAGACAGCCCTTCTCGGGCGTTTGATGACTTCCGGACAGGTTGCGTCGGGCGGCCAGGTTGAGTGTGATGCGCTGTTGATGTCCGGTGGTTGGACGCCGACTGTCAGCCTTTACTCGCAATCCCGCGGCAAGGTCGTCTGGGATGCGGACAAAGGCGCCTATGTTCCCGGAAAATCCATCCAGAAAGAACGCTCTGTCGGTGGCGCCAAGGGCCTTTACGGCTTGCAGGCGACGCTTGAGGACGGCTATGCGGCCGGCGAAGAGGCAGCGAAGGCTGCGATCGGAACATCCAAGAAAGTCACCTATTCCGCCGCGAGCGGTGGTGAAGCCGGTGAAGGTGGTACGCTCGGTGCCCTTCCCCACGACCGCAACGCGTCAAAGGTCAAGGCATTCGTGGACTACCAGAACGACGTTACCGCAAAAGACGTCAAACTGGCAGTGCGCGAGGGCATGCAGTCGATCGAACACATCAAACGCTACACCACGACCGGCATGGCGACCGACCAGGGCCGTCTGTCGAATATGAATGCGCTTCAGATCGCTTCAGGAGCATTGGAAAGACCGGTGACGGACGTCGGTCTGACAACGTTCCGTCTCCCCTACACGCCGACGACTTTCGGGCTTTTTGCAGGCGTTGCTCGCGGAGACTTCTTCGATCCGGTTCGCAGGACACCATCGCATGACTGGGTTGTCGACAATGGCGGCGTGTTCGAAGATGTCGGCCAGTGGAAGAGAACATGGTACTTCCCGAGGAATGATGAAGATATGCACGCGGCCGTTGCACGCGAATGCAAGACGGTGCGTGAAAGCGTCGGTCTCTTCGATGCGTCAACGCTTGGAAAGATCGAGGTCGTCGGCCCCGATGCTGCTGAATTCCTGGAGAGGATGTATACCAATCCATGGAAGAAACTTGCGTCCGGCCGTTGTCGCTACGGCCTGCTTTTGAATGATGCCGGTTTCATAACAGATGACGGCGTTATCGGTCGTCTGGCTGAAGACCGTTTCCACGTGACGACCACGACCGGTGGCGCACCGAGCGTCTTTGCGACAATGGAAGACTACCTCCAGACCGAATGGCCGGAGCTCAACGTCTGGATCACGTCAACGACCGAACAATATGCCGTCGCGGCGGTTCAAGGACCGAAGGCGCGCGAGGTGATTGCCCCGTTTATCGAAGGCATTGATCTTTCCAACGAAGCCTTCCCGCATATGAGCGTCAAGGAAGCCACTTTCTGTGGCGTCCCCTGCCGGTTGTTCAGGATCTCCTTCACGGGCGAACTCGGTTTTGAGATCAACGTGCCCCGCCGGCACGGCAAAATGATGTGGGAGACGCTTGCAAAGGAAATCGAGAAGCATGCCGGCACCACTTACGGCACGGAGACAATGCACGTGCTTCGTGCCGAAAAGGGCTACATCATTGTCGGGCAAGACACCGATGGCACCGTGACGCCTCAGGACGCCGGAATGACCTGGGCGATCGGCAAGAAGAAACACGACTTCGTCGGTAAGCGCGGGCTCGAGCGTCCGGACCTTGTGGCAGAAAACCGCAAGCAGTTCGTGGGGCTGTTGACCAAGGATCCCAAGGTGAAGCTGGAAGAAGGCGCGCAGATCACAACCGCTGAAAACCCGGCGACGGGAACACCTGCGGAAGGTCACGTGACATCGTCCTATTTCAGCCCTGCCCTTGACCGCACGATCGCTCTGGCGGTGGTGAAAAACGGACACGCGCTCAATGGCAAAACACTTTATGTGCCAATGCCGGACGGGAGCATTTCCGTGGAGGTTACGGGTCCTGTTTTCTATGACAAGGAAGGAGCGCGGATAAATGTCTGACGTTCTGGCAAATGATCTGATTGCGCCCGATGCCGGCGTCAGCCCTCTTCTGAACCAATCCGGTGTGTCCATCTTGAAAGCTGCTCCCATTGCCCGGCTTTCGTTCCGGGCACGGGAAGCTGCGCTGGCGAATGCCGGAACAGCCTTTGGCGTGCCGCTTCCCACGCAACCATTGTCCAGCGAAGTCGGCGCCAAGCGTGCGGCGCTCTGGATGGGTCCCGACGAATGGACCCTGCTTGCGCCTGAAGAGGATCTGGAAACGCTCTTTGCGACGATCGAAAACGCGCTTGGTGAACAGCCCCATGCGCTTGTCGATATTTCGGAAAGATCCGAGGCAATCATCGTCAGCGGGGAAAAAGCGGCATGGCTGCTGAACACAGGGATCTTTATCGATTTTTCGATTGAGGAGTTTCCCGTCGGCACGGTCTCCAGAACGATCTTTCACAAGTCGCCGGTGATGATCTGGCGCACCGGAGCCGACACGTTTGTGGTCGAGGCCTGGGTCTCTTTCATGGAATACGTGTCGGGCCTGCTTGTTCAATCCGCTCAGGAGCTGAGCGCAGCCTAACTGCCCTGCACTGTGGATTTTCCAGGAACCCTCGCGACCTTGCTCACGAGGGTTCTTTTTTCATCTTTGTCTGGTATTCACAGCGCTGCCCTTGATTTTGGCCCCAAAGCGAATCTGTCAAAGCGTTTACTTGCAAATTAGATACAAAATCCGCCACTCTGCCCGCCATGCTCAAAATCGGTTCCTACAACATTCAAAAAGCCATCGGACTGGACGCGCGCCGCAAGCCGGAGCGAACTCTGAAGGTAATTCAGGAGCTGAATTGCGACATTCTTGCCTTGCAGGAAGCCGACAAGCGATTCGGGCCACGCGAAAGCACATTGAACAGGGATCATATTCTCGAACAGACCGACTACCATCCCGTTCCGTTTTCAAAAGGGTCGAGCAGCCTGGGCTGGCACGGCAACGCAATCCTGTTACGCAAAAAGATCGGCATTCTGGATTTTCGCAAGATCGAGCTTCCGACACTTGAGCCACGCGGCGCGGTTGCTGTGGATCTCGACATTGACGGAACTCCCATTCGCGTTGCCGCCATGCACCTGAGCCTTGTCGGTCACTTTCGAAAGAAACAGATCACCTCATTGATGCACCAGTTGCACGAGAATCTGGATTATCTTCCGACCGTCCTCATCGGGGATCTGAATGAATGGCGCGATTCGGCGCGAAGCCTGAAGCTGTTCGAAGAACGCTACGAAGTCACGACACCCGGGCGCAGTTTCCCGAGCCCGATGCCGGTAGGCAGTCTTGACCGGATTATCACAAGCCCGGAATTCAAAGTCCGCAAGGCCGGGGTTCACAAATCCAAAACTGCCCGGATCGCGTCGGACCACCTGCCTGTCTGGGCGCATCTGGAACTCGAGCAATCCAGTCAGTTGGCCGCCCAGGCGGGTAGTCGTTAGGTAAAACCCAACGCTCGATGAATGCTTCAATCAATAGACGCGGCTTCGGTTTCCTGGAATCAAATGAGGCGTTCTGGTGCGCAGGTGAGATGAGCAAGTCCCGAACATCCGGCAACGGTGCAAAGGTCAGGCAATTTCCATGCGGTGCCGACGCAAAAACCGCTTGAGTGCTGGTTCGTCGGCCAGCTCAATGCCTTTCGAAAACGGAACCCAATGGCATTCTCTTTGCCCGATTTCGGGAAACTTCTTGAGTTGCTTTTCGAACTGCAATTTGAACACCATGACCTTGGTGCGAATTTTCGAACCGTTTCCGAGCCCTTTATACGACCGGAAGGTGCCTAACGGACGCGTTTCGGCTCGTCCGAGAACCCCGGCTTCCTCATAGGCTTCTGTTGAGGCGGTTTCGTATGCCTGCTGATGCGGCTCCGGCCAGCCCTTGGGCAAGATAAGCCGGCCTGTGTCGCGTGTCGAAACCAAGAGAATTTCGTTTTCCGTTTCGCCGGGACGCACGCACAGGGCTGCAATCTGCAAGCGGGCCGGTTTGAAAAACAAACCGACAAAGCTTTGCAGCCAGGTTGCATCCCCTGCTGTATACGACTTTGCGAGACTCATGTCCGGTCCTTTACTGGATTGGCTGCGGTATAATGATTTTTGCGTAGCCCGTCCAGTCAAAAGCGCACTTTGTGCACTAGAAATTCAGGCTTTCGAACGAATTTCCGGTAAATCATCGGTGTAAATCGAGACGTGGCCCGCGCTCCATGCTCCTGGCCAGACCTCTGCTTTCCCCTCCCTTAACCGGCGCAATTGTGCGACTGGCACCATACAGACGAGGTAAGGTTCCTCGCGATCCAGTCCGTCAGTTGACGAAATCTCCGCCGCAACACCGTTGAAACCGAATTCTTCTTCACAGGGTAGATAGAGCGCGGCTCCGGAGACATTCGTTTCGTTCTGCGTCGTTCCCTCTGACCTGCCGACGACGCCACAGACAGCAACCGCGCACATGAGTTCCACGGCCCGCGCCTTGGCGCATCCGTAAACGCGATGGTAGCCGGACAGCTTTTCAGTCATGGATGGGACCAGCAAAAGGTCGGGTTGTTCTTTTGCAAGCAGCGAGCTGAGCGCCGGCATTTCGATATCAAGGCAGATCAGGATCGCCATCCTGATGCCGTCGAGCTCAAAAACACAAAGTCGATTGCCCGGGGTCAGGAACCAGGTTTCCGGGTCCTGCTCGAAAGGTGTCAGGCATAACTTGTCCTGTCGGATGATCCGACCGTCATTGGCAAGCAAGTAAGCTGTGTTGGTTATCTGGTCACCTGTTTTGACAGGCATTGATCCCGCCAGAAGCGAGACACCGTATTTCGACGGGAGGGGCTTTAGCAGGTTCAAAAGCACCTGACCGGTTTCAGCAAGGAAAGCCATTTCCTGATCCGGACGCAAACCCTCCGGTTTGAAGGCCAGACAGCTTTCGACAAAGTATTCGGGAAGCATCAGCAGCTTTGCGCCCTCTTCGGACGCCTTCGCAAGTCCCTGTTCCAACTCCTTTGCAAGTGCGGCAACGCTGGCCGGTGCGCGGCTCAGGTTGTAAGACCATAGCGATATTGAGTAATCCGTCATGAAATCAATACTCTCCGGCGACTGTCACGCCAGACTTAAGGCAGAGCTCCGAGCATATTCAAGCGCGAATTATCGTGCGAATTCAATCGAGGAAAAAGCCGACAAAGGTTGCGCAGACGACAAGGAACGCTGTCCCGGGGGCAAAGCCTTTCGGGTCCGCAGGCAAGGCCTTGAGTTTCGCAGAGCGCCGCACCTCACGGATGCCACGAAGCGCATTGTCCGTCCGCTTGTCTATCTCTGCAAAATAGGGCGAAAGCTCATTCTGAGCACGCATGCCTGTTCCTCACGATTCCTTCGTGAGAGAACGCTAAGTCAGGACCCTTAGAGTTTGGTTAATGGTTCTTTTCCGACGGGGATCAATGCCTGACTTTCTGAGGATCAGCGACGTCCAGAATTCTCAGCTGAACTTTTGGCGTACCCTGCCAGGTGTCGATGGAAAGTGTGCCAGCGACATGAAGGTTTCGTCCCCGCCCTTCCAGAAGCATCTTGCCGTGAGGTTTGTCGTCCGCTTTGAAGCAGATGGCCTTTAGCGGCGATCCGTCGCCTGAGTTCAGTGTTGCGCGAACATGACCTTTTCCAACCACGTCAGCGAAAGAGACGCGATGGGCGGGAAAGGCAAAGACCGGTTCGGAATGGCCCGCACCATAGGGTCCGGCCTTTTCCAGAAGCTCAAGCAAATCAAGACTGGCACCAGTCGCAGTCAGGGCTGCGTCAATCTTGATTTCTCTATTTTTTGTAGCTTCTTCAACGTCTTTTTTAAGAGATTCATTGAAGAAACTTTCAAGGTCATCGGTGTTAGCGCGGTGCACAGTGAGCCCTGCGGCCATTGTGTGACCTCCGCCTTTCTCCAGAAGACCGTTTTCAACCGCTTCACGGACCGTGCGGCCCAAATCCACCCCCGGTATGGACCGCCCGGAACCCGTTCCCTTCCCGCTCGCATCGTAAGCAATTGCAAAGGCGGGCCTTCGATGCGCTTCCTTCAGGCGGGCCGCGATCAGTCCCACGATGCCCGGATGCCAATCGTCTGATCCCGTCAACAGCACAGCTGGATCGCGCGAGTCGATCATCAAGCTCGCCTGGGCACCAGCCTCTTCCAGCATCTGTGCTTCCATTGCCTGACGCTCGCTGTTCAGAAGGTCGAGTCTTTCAGCGATTGATCGCGCTTCATGCGGATCTTCAGTGGTCAGCAGCCTGGCTCCAAGTGCTGCATCTCCGATGCGTCCGCCGGCATTGATCCTTGGGCCGATCAGAAATCCCAGGTGATAAGGAACCGGTTTGCCGTTGACGCGAGCTACATCGGCAAGCGCTGTCAGACCGTAATTCCGGCGCTGGTGCATAACTGTCAGTCCGCGCGTGACATAGGCACGGTTCAGTCCCTGGAGCGGAACGACGTCACACACGGTTCCAAGCGCGACAAGATCCAGAAGCGCCATCAGATCCGGTTGTTGCCGGCCGTCAAAGGCGCCTCGCCTGCGCAACTCCCTGTTCAGTCCGACAAGAAAAAGGAACGTGACGCCCACTGCCGCGAGATGTCCCTGTCCGGAAAGGTCGTCCTGCCGGTTCGGGTTCACCAGCGCAATCACGTCGGGCAGATCTTCGCCAACCTGGTGATGATCGATCACAACGACATCAAGGTTCAGTTTTCGAGCGGTCTCGAAGGCTTCGAAGGAGGTGCTGCCGCAATCAAGCGTCACCAGGAGCTCGGCCCCACTTTGTCGCAAGTGTTCGATTGCCGGCCCATTGGGGCCGTACCCTTCGATAATCCTGTCCGGAATGTGAATGACGGGATCTTGCCCCAACCATTGCAGATATTTGGCCAGGACGGCCGATGACGTCGCGCCATCGACATCATAATCGCCGAAAATCGCGACCTTTTTGCCCGCCTGAAGCGCATCGGCAAGTCTTGTCACGGCCGCATCCATATCCTTGAGGCTGGACGGGTCCGGCATAAGAGACTTGAGAGAAGGCTCAAGGAACTCGGGAGCATCATCCTGGCTTACGCCACGTGCTGCAAGAACGCGGGCGAGTACATCCGGCAATCCGTGCAGCTGCGCGATGGCCATCGCGCTGCGGGACTCGGCGGCGCTGAGCCTCTCGCGCCAGGAATTGTCATTTGCCGAGCGGGCGACCCCGAGAACGAGTCGCCTGCCCTCTTCGTCAGAATTTTCGAGCATTCGGTAGCCGCTCTATCCGCACCTCAGTCCAGGTGAAACTTTTCCAGATCCGTGCTTTGCGCCTTGATGTAGCGGACGGTACCGGTCGAAGAACGCATTACGACCGTATGCGTTGTGATATGCTCGCGGCCAAAGCGGACGCCTTGCAGGAAATTGCCATCGGTAACGCCCGTTGCGGCGAAGAGCACATCCGGGCCTGCCATTTCTTCCAGCGTATACTTTTTCTTGATGTCTTCGATCCCCATCCGGTGTGCCCGCTCAACCTGTTCATCGCGTGTGATGACCAGGCGCGACTGCATCTGCCCGCCAATGCACCGAAGCGCCGCCGCCGCCAGAACCCCTTCAGGAGCGCCGCCGATTCCGGCATAAATATCGATACCTGTCTCGTCCGAGTCGGTCGTGTGAATGACGCCGGCAACGTCTCCATCGCCGATCAGGCGAATGGCCGCCCCGGTTGCGCGAATGTCCTCGATCAGACGCGCGTGTCTCGGACGATCAAGCACACACGCCGTGACTTCGTGAACTGCGACACCTTTTTCCTTCGCAACTGCTGCGATGTTGTCGGCGACCGGTGCGTCAAGATCAATGAGGTTTTCAGGATAGCCCGGTCCAATTGCAATCTTGTCCATATAGCTGTCAGGCGCATTTAGCAGATCGCCAGCGGGAGCCAGTGCGATAACCGCCAACGAATTCGGCAGGTTCTTGGCGCAGATCGTCGTTCCTTCCAGCGGATCGAGAGCAATGTCCACTTTAGGGCCCTGCTTCGTCCCGACGTTTTCACCGATATAGAGCATCGGCGCTTCGTCGCGCTCACCCTCACCAATCACCACCGTGCCGTCGATCGGGAGACGGTTCAATTCCCGGCGCATTGCATCCACTGCTGCCTGATCAGCCGCCATTTCGTCGCCATGACCGCGCAATCGTGCGGCAGATACGGCCGCTCTTTCGCTGACCCTTGCCAGCTCCAGGGTCAAAATCCGGTCCAGTCCACTCGATGGCTGATTTTCGGTATCGGACATCAATATCTCCAGTCTTTCGTCCTTGCGATGCGGGGACGAGTCTTAACTTGTCAATTCAACTTCTCAATTCGGATCATGTGCGGTTGTTCTGCGACAACACCCTTGGACATAATCACGTCCAAGGCTTCCTTGATCGCGACTTCGGTTGTTTCATACGTGATCAAGATGACAGGTTGAGGCAGGTCAGCATCAAATGTTGCCGGTGTGTCTTCCGAAGCGTTCCGCTTCTGAACGATGGACTCCAGGGAGATCCCGGCCTCGCCCATGCAGCGCGCAATTTCGCCGAACGCGCCAGGACGGTCGTAAACGGACAAGCGGATGTAATAGCCGCCTTCGTGCAGGCGCATCCTTGCGCGTTCATATTCCTTCAAGTCGGTGGCGGGCATGCCGAGTACGTGCGTTTCGTCACCGCGCGCGATGTCGGTGATATCGGCAACAACCGACGAGGCCGTGGCATTGCCGCCTGCGCCCGGGCCGACCAGGACAACTTCGCCAACATAGTCTCCGTCGACCGCAACGGCGTTCAACACGCCGTCGATCCTGGCAATCGCAGAGGACTTCGGCACCATGGTCGGATGGACACGCTGTTCAATTCCGGTATCCGTGCGCTGAGCGACACCCAGAAGCTTGATCCGAAATCCGAGTTCATCGGCAGCCTGAATGTCCGCCGTTGTGATCGCGGTAATGCCTTCCATGAAAATGTTGTCGCTGGAGATCTTTGTCCCAAACGCGAGGCTGGTCAGGATCGCCAGCTTGTGTGCCGTGTCATTGCCCTCGATGTCAAAAGTCGGATCTGCTTCGGCGTATCCCAGCCGCTGCGCATCGGCGAGACAGTCCTCGAAGCTGATCCCTTCCGCTTCCATCCGGGTAAGGATGTAGTTGCAGGTGCCGTTCAGGATCCCGTAGACGCGGCTTATGTCGTTACCGGTCATGGATTCACGCAAGGTCTTGACGATCGGGATCCCGCCTGCGACAGCCGCCTCGTAGTTCAGACTAGCCTTGTTCGCATCCGCTACTTCCGCGAGATCCACACCATGCCGTGCGAGCAGTGCCTTGTTCGCTGTCACGACATGAATTCCGCGTTTGAGCGCGGCTCTGACGCTGTCTTCCGCAGGCCCTTCGTCGCCGCCTATCAATTCAACGAATATATCGAGATCCGCGGTCTCAGCCATCTCCACCGGATCGGAAAACCATTGACGGGACGATATGTCGATGCCGCGATCTCTGGACCGGTCACGCGCACTGACCGCTGTCACCAGAATGTCCCGTCCCGTTTTGCGGGTGATCTGTGCACTGTGTTTTTCAAGAAGTTGCACGACAGATGCGCCCACCGTGCCAAGGCCTGCTACGCCAACTTTCAATGCTTCGGCCATTGAATTTTATGTCCAGTTCAGTTCGATTCAGCCGGAGGTTTCCAGCGGGATGACGTTGTGCAGCTTTTGGTCTGCTGTTTCAAGGAAGCGCCGGACATTTCTAGCCGCCTGACGCAGGCGCTGTTCATTTTCCACCAGTCCGATTCGCACATACTCGTCGCCGTGCTCGCCGAAGCCGATACCCGGTGCGACGGCCACGTCCGCGTGCTCCAGCAACAACTTGGAGTATTCGAGACTTCCCATGGCTTTGAACTTTTCCGGAATGGGAGCCCAGCAGAACATGCTCGCTTCGGGCGCCGGCACATCCCAACCAGCGCGACCGAAGCTGTCGACGACAACATCGCGCCGCTTCTTGTAGACCGCACGTGTCTCGGCAATGCACTCTTCCGGACCGTTCAGGGCCGCTGTTGCCGCGACCTGGATCGGGGTGAACGCGCCATAGTCAAGATAGGACTTCACCCGTGCCAACGCGGACACAAGACGTTCATTGCCAACGGCAAATCCCATGCGCCAGCCCGGCATGGAAAAGGTCTTGGAGAGCGATGTGAACTCAACAGTTACGTCCATGGCTCCGGGCACCTGCAGCACGGAAGGCGGCGGCGTTGAGCCAAAATAGACTTCCGAATACGCCAGATCAGACAGAATGAAGATGTCATGCTTGCGCGCGAAAGCGACGACATCCCTGTAGAAGTCGAGATCAGCGCAGTAAGCGGTCGGATTTGCCGGGTAGCACAAAATGATCGCTATGGGTTTGGGCACCGAATGAATAACCGCCCGCTCCAAGGCATCGAAGAATGACGGGCCCGGTTCGGCCGGGATGTTCCTGATCGATGCACCGGCCATCAGGAAGCCGAAGGTGTGGATCGGATAGCTCGGATTTGGACTGAGAATTACGTCGCCAGGTGCTGAGATGGCCTGCGCCATGTTGGCGAACCCTTCCTTGGACCCAAGCGTTGCGATCACCTGGGTGTCGGGATCGAGTTTTACGTCAAAACGGCGGGCATAGTAGGCCGCCTGGGCCTTGCGCAAACCCTGGATCCCCTTGGAAGCGGAGTATCTGTGTGTTCTCGGGTCCTGGACAACTTCCGTCAGTTTCTCAACGATGTGCGAAGGTGTTGGAAGATCCGGGTTCCCCATACCGAGATCGATAATATCCGCACCAGCCGCACGCGCCTTCGCCTTGAGCCGATTGACCTGTTCAAAGACATACGGCGGAAGCCGTTTGATCTTATGGAATTCCTCCATGGTGCGGATCCTTGCGAGTTGACGATTGGGCAGCCTGAACCGGCGCATCGAGCATTTGGCGGGGCTCTTTTAGCAGTCTCAAACTGATTTCGCATCCGTCTTTGCGAAACTAGCCACCTAAATTTGGAATGTTTTTTGAAAAGCGATTCCGCTGGTTTCAGGGACCTTGCCGGTTAAACCGATTTAGGTCCACTGCAGGCCTGCCGCACCTTAGTGAGCGAATTTGGCCGCGCGTTTTGCACGCGTTAACATCTCATTCGCAGCGCTCATCACTACAGTCCGCGGAGGGCAACGCGCTATTGCCTTGGAGCAAGCGTTTCCAGGTAGGCCTCGGTTTCTTTTCTGTCTTTCGGATTGATGAGACCACTGGAATTTCCCGTGCTTACCGGCGGGCCATAGCCTTTCGGCTTCGGAACGTTTCCGGTCAATTGCGACTGATCGCGCTTCAGCGCGACAATAAGTGGTGTACCCGGCCCCATACCGCAGGCAGAAAGCGCAAATGACAGAACGGAAACGCACAGGACGGCCCGGGTCCTAGACATATCGAAAGCTCAACTCCCTTGATCGAACCGCAAAAGGCAAGAACGGATTCTTTGGCAACAAAGCTAACAGATCGCTTGCCGTCGCGGCGACGGTATCTACGGTTTTCCCGCGATTTGAGCAAAATCATGACATTGCTGAAAAATAGAAAGTACACGTGAGTGTCACAATTCTCTTCTAGCCAGAGGAAGATGCATCACCCCCAATAGCAATCGACGCCGCCAATTCCATGTGTCATAAATAGCCTGCAGGCAAAAATACCGACGAAAAAATAACGAGATAGCGTACCCATAAAAGCTCTCTGACGTTGCGACCGCCAAGTGAGCAAAAAACACCGGAGGAACCCACACCTATGTCTGACGACCGCCCGCATCCGATGTTGCAATACATCATCAACAATCCGGAGGCGTTCGCTCAAAACCTGGCAAAAACACTGGAACAGGCAGGCAAAGCGCTTGCTGCCTATCTGGAGCCGCGTGAAAAGGGCGAAATCAAGCACGAGTCGACGGACGAACTCACGGGTGTCGTCAAAACCCTTGCCCAGGTTGGCGAGTATTGGGTGTCTGACCCGCAGCGGGCGATCGAGGCACAGTCGCGGCTCTGGAGCGGGTATATCGACCTCTGGAACTCATCACTCAAGAGGATGATGGGCGAAGCTTCCGAGCCGGCCGTTGCAACACCGCCGCGCGACAAGCGTTTCGCCGACCCGGACTGGGAAAACAACCAGTTCTTCGATTTCATCAAACAGCTCTATCTCATCACGAGCAAATGGGCCGAGGACATGGTCCACGACGCACAGGGTCTCGACGAACATACACGGCACAAAGCGGAATTTTACGTCACCCAGATCGCCAACGCGGTGTCACCGTCGAATTTTGTCCTGACAAACCCGGAATTGTTGCGCCTCACCATGGAAAGCAACGGCGAAAACCTGGTTAAGGGCATGCAGCATCTGGTGGAGGACCTCAAGTCCGGACACGGTGAACTGAAGATCCGGCAGACCGATCCGTCGAAATTCAAGCTCGGCGACAATATGGGCAATACGCCGGGCAAGGTGATTGCGCAAAATGACGTTTGTCAGGTGATCCAATACACCCCGTCGACGACGGAAGTCCTGAAGCGCCCGCTTTTGATCGTACCGCCCTGGATCAACAAGTTCTATATTCTCGACCTCAATCCCGACAAATCGTTCATCAAGTGGGCGGTCGACCAGGGTCACACCGTGTTTGTCATTTCCTGGGTGAACCCGGATGAGCGCCAGGCTCAGAAAAGCTTCGAACACTACATGAAGGAAGGCATCCTCAATACGCTTGACGTCATCAAGCGCGCCACGCGGCAGGAAGAGGTGAATGCCATCGGGTATTGCGTCGGAGGCACGCTGCTTGCGGTGACACTCGCTTACATGGCCCAGACCGGGGATGAACGAATAAAAACCGCGACATTCTTTACAACACAGGTTGATTTCACGTTTGCAGGCGATCTGAAGGTGTTCGTCGATGAAGAGCAGATATCGGTTCTGGAAAAGCGGATGGCGGAACAAGGCTATCTCGACGGGTCGAAAATGGCGTCCGCATTCAACATGCTGCGGTCAAACGATCTGATCTGGTCGTACGTGGTCAACAACTATCTGAAGGGCCAGGAGCCCTTCCCGTTCGACCTGCTTTACTGGAATTCCGATTCCACCCGCATGCCTGCTGCAAACCATTCTTTTTATCTCCGCAATTGCTACCTGGAGAATAAACTCTCCAAGGGTGAGATGGTTGTTGGCGGTGAAACGCTCGACCTGTCCAGTGTAACGATCCCGATCTTCAATCTCGCGACACGCGAGGATCACATTGCACCTCCCAAGTCCGTCTTCCTGGGATCAGGCTGTTTCGGCGGACCGGTCAACTACGTGCTGGCCGGCTCCGGTCATATTGCCGGCGTCGTCAATCCACCGGCCAAAAAGAAATACCAGTTCTGGACGGGTGGAGAGGCAAAAGGGACGCTTGAGAACTGGCTCAAGAAAGCGAAAGAACATCCTGGCTCGTGGTGGCCTTACTGGGATGAATGGATCCGGGAAAACGACCCGGCTGTCGTCAAGGCTCGCAAACCGGGCGCAAACCGGGTGAAGGTCCTGGAAGACGCACCCGGCTCCTACGTCATGCAGAAGGTGTAGTCACAAAAACAACCTATTTGAGGTTTTAGTCTGGATTGCATCATTAGGTATTTTGATGCGAGGCAAATTGTTGTGTTGAAAGTGTTTTTTCGATTTACGCGCGACACAGGACGCTTTCTTTTCGCGATGCTGGTTCTTATGAGCCAGTCAGCATTTGCTTGCCAGCACGCCCGGGCGGTCGATCTCGCCGATACCTTGAACTCTGGTGGGGTGTTTATTGGTGAAATAATTGCACAGTCCAGCAATCAAGTCGGCGAAAACAAGTCTTTCGGTCATAGGGTGCACTTTGACATCAAGGAGACACTCCACAGTCACACGCCTCTCCCGCAGAGCATTATTCTGAGCTACTACAGCAGGAATGAACGCGAAGCGCTGAGACGTAATGTGAGATATGTTTATGTCGCGTGGCTGCTTGACGTTGACTATCGCGTAGACAGAAGAAACACGACCAACATTCTTATGACAGCGATGTGCGGCGGACATGTTCCCTACATTTTCGAGGAGGAAAGTGATGCGGGGCGCGCAATCAAACAGATATTCGCCGATGACGGTTTCGATCGAGAAACCAAGGCAAAGATACTTTCAAGATTTGTTGGTCTCTACGGCCAGGGTTTTTGATGGTGCTACAAAAAAGGCGGCACCACCCCTATCCGAACTGCGCGCTGATCGGTTCAAGGGACATGCCCAATAGCTTGCCGAGCCTGTCTGCAGACATCGGCCTGCCAAAATGAAAGCCTTGCACGGTTTCGCACTTGCAGCTCGCCAGGAAAGCCTGCTGTTTTGCCGTTTCGACGCCTTCGGCGACCACATTCAAACCCAGATCCCGACCCAGAGATATGATGGCTCGGGTGATGTTACGGCCGTTTTCATCTGTTTCCAGATCCCGGATGAAACTCTGATCGATCTTTAGCCGGGTGAGTGGAAAGTTTTTCAGCGCAACAAGGCTCGAATACCCTGTCCCGAAATCATCGATTGCCAGTTTCAGGCCAATCTTCCGAAAGTCTTCCATAAGCCGGACGGCCTGCTCGGCATTTTTCATCAGAAGCGTTTCAGTCACTTCCAATTCGAGAAAACCAGCCGAAAGTCCGGTGGTCTCGAGGGTCCGACGAACATCACTCACCAGCGCTGCATCACGAAACTGGCGAGGCGACACATTTACGCCGATGGTTATTGCAGGCAGACCGCTCAATTGCCATTCCCGGTTCTGTCGGCAGGCTTCGTAGAGGACCTTTCGTCCCAGCGGAACGATCAGACCGCTTTCTTCGGCAAGCGGAATGAAATCCTCGGGCATCAACCAACCCAGTGCCGGGTGGTTCCATCGGGCAAGCGCTTCCGCGCCAACAATCCTCCCGCTGAAAAGGTCTATTTGGGGCTGGTACTGGAGATGAAACTCTCCTTTTTCAATGCCCCCGCGCATCTCCTCCAGCAATGTCAGCCTGTTGATCGATTTCTCAGGTCTTGAGTGCTCATAGATCTTGAAACCGTCACGCCCCTGGGACTTGGCTTCAAACATCGCCTTGTCTGCGTTCCTGAGAAGTTCTTCCGCATTCTCTGCGTCAAGGGGATAACGGGCCGCACCGATGCTGCACGTAACATGGAAGGACAATTCACCAATGGAAATGGTGCGGGTGATCTCATCCCTCAGCTTTGCCATAAGGTCGACAAGTGCATGCGTTTGAGCGTGCAAGCCCTCGACAATAAGAACGAATTCATCGCCTCCAAACCGGATAGACTCGTGCTTGCCGTCATGGACCGCCAAAATCCGTTCCGCGACGATCATCAGAACCTGGTCGCCTATCGCGTGGCCGAAGCTGTCGTTGACGACTTTGAAGTTATCAAGGTCAACGAAAAGGACGGCGACAGGCGCGCCCGTAACCCCGCTTGCTTCGAGCTTTTCACTCAGTTTGGCCTTGAATTCCTGCCGGTTCGGTAGTCCGGTGAGGACGTCATGATTGGCCAGATACCGGATCTCGGTTTCCGCCCGTTCGCGTTCCACGGCAATGGAAGCCAGACGAGCCGCCTCCACCGCAAGTCGTTGTTCATGTTCTGTCGGGCTACGCACTTCGTTGGAATAAAGGCCGAATGTGCCGAGGACCTTGGAGTCCTTTCCAAAAAACGGAACAGACCAGCACGAGCGCAGATTGAACGGGCGAATGAGCTCCGTGAAATCCTGCCAAAGCTCGTGTTCCATAATGTTGTCGACAAATACGCTTTCTCGCCGGAAAACTGCCGTCCCGCACGAACCGACCTTCGGGCCAATCGCTATGCCGTCACAGAGCGCGATGTAGTCCTTTGGAAGATGGGGCGCGACCCCTGCCACAAGATTTTCACCGTTATCGCTGACCAGCATGACAGATCCCATCACGCCGTCCATCTGACTTTCGATTGTCAGAACCAGGGTCTCAAGCACTTTGTTGAGCGACCTTGCAGTGGCGATGTCCTGTAGAACCTTGTTCTGGCCCTGCTGCAGCAGATCAGCCTTCTTGCGTTCGGTTATGTCGCGCGAGATCCCGACCAGTCCGACCACTTCATCTTTCTCATTCAACACCGGAAACTTGGAAGTGGACAGCCAGCGGCGCTTGCCATTTGCCAGGATCGATAGTTCTTCGTAGTCGATCCTCGCCTGTCGCGTTTCCATAATCTCGGCCTCTACGGCCGCAAACAGGGTCCCTGTCTCCTCAGGATGCAGTTCGAGGTCGGTTTTACCGATGACCTGTGACGGATCTTCCAGACCAAGGTCGATAGCTACCTGCCGGTTGGCCATAACAAACCTGTGGCCCCGGTCCTTGGCAAAAACATAGTCGGAGACATTGTTCAAAAGTGTCTGAACCCAGTCACCGCTCAAATGCAGCTGATCCTCTTTTTCAAGATGGTCGAGCCGATTGATGCGGTCCAGTTCCTCAGCCAGTGTTTTCCCGCTTGTAAGCAAGCTTCCCTGACCGTCCGCAAGGTTCTTCACGTGCGTCATAGAGCCGCCCGGTTAACGTGATTGGATCGTCACTTTAGCCAGACATATTATGTATTTTCGGGCTAATAAATAATTAAACAGACTGCCAATTAGAGAAATGCACAGGTTGTTTACGTAATGAAATGAAAGTGAAACTCCGGATTGAACCAATTGTAACACTAACGTCACAATTAAATCATTAGTCCGGCTCACACGGCGCAAACTGGTCGCTTATGCGTCAGGGTTCGAGATCACAAGCCGGCTACCGACGCAGTTATGATTGCCAAGTGTGAGGCACAGGGGGTATGGTTCTGCCTGATCCGTTAGTGCAGCGTTATCCATGCAGTCGAAGCAGCGTTCTCAGTTTCCCAGCGTCCAGCCGGCCCGGTTCAGTTCTTACCCGGCAAGCTCGGCTATGCTGCATCTGCACCCGGTTGGGAGGCCGCCAAACGGAGCGCTCGCCACTTACCTTAAAATCATCTCACCGGGCATTCTTGTTGCTGCTCTTTGGTCGCACATCTGGCTGGGTCTGATGACAGCGGCTCTCTTGGCGATCGGCTTAAGCTTCGTTCTTGTTGCTTTCCAAAGATTGCGGTTTGAGCGTTATGGGAACCTCACCTGGGCAAAGTCGGTTGGTTTTGGGGAAAGGATCTGGCTCAACAGGCTTTTCGTGCCGGTGCCGGAGCAGTTGGGCGCAAGGATCACGACGCTTTACGTCGTTTTCTGGCTTGGCGCGTCAATCGCGCTTTTGGGCGGTTCGACGGCTTCCTGGGTACTGACGTCAAGCGGGCTGGTCGTTGCCTATTGCGCCCAGTTCGTCTGCTTCCGGAAACTGATTGAACTCTACCACCAGATGAAAAGCAAAGCGCCTCTTTACGATTTCTGGGCAACCGTTCCGGTAAATGACAACACGAAAGCAAAGCGGACAACGATTACGCCTTCCTGATCCGGCGCAAGATGTTTTCGGCGATCGATCAGGCTGACATCGTCTTACGCAGATCCTTGTTTCCGTTTCGCCGCAAGAAGACCGATATAGGTCAAGGCAACGCTTGCGCCTGCAATGGATGTGATATCAGCGTGATCGTATGCCGGTGCGACCTCAACGACATCGCCGCCGACAAAATTCAAGTCTCCAAGCCCCTTCAGGATCGACAGCGCTTCTCGAGACGACAGTCCGCCAGAAACCGGTGTTCCGGTGCCTGGCGCAAACGCGGGGTCCAGACAGTCAATGTCGAAAGTCATATAGGCAGGGCCGGATCCAACCCGGGCCCGTATGCGCTCGACCACACCGGAAATCCCGATCTCGTCCAGTTCGTGACCAAAGATAATTTCTAGACCACAAGTTTCCGGAGCGTGCGTCCGAATGCCGATCTGGATGGATTTTTCCGGATCTATCAGCCCTTCCCTGACCGCCCGTCCGGTGAACGTGCCGTGGTCGATCCTGTCGCCTTCATCGGGCCACGTGTCCTGGTGCGCATCGAATTGGACCAGCGCAAGCGGCCCGTGCCGTTCCGCATGGGCGCGGAGCAACGGGTATGTGACGAAATGATCACCACCAATGGAAAAGAGATGCGTTCCGCTTTCCAGAATACCGGCGGCCTGCGCCTCGATATGCCCCGGAATGTCCGCTGTGCGGCCGTAGTCGAAAACACAGTCTCCATAGTCCACGCAGGCAAGGTGTTCGAACGGATCCATGTGGAAAGGATATTGCGGGTCACCATCGAAAATTGCCGATGCCCGCCGAACACCCTGGGGACCGAAGCGCGCCCCGGGTCGATTGGAAACGGAAGCGTCAAACGGAATGCCCCAGACTGCCAGATCGACGCCGCTCAGATCACGGCTGTAGCGCCTGCGCATGAAAGACAATGCGCCGGCGTAAGTCGGTTCGTGAGAACCGCCCTTCATCGAGGAGCCGAGAAAGGCATTGTCTGTCGGGCGGGGCAAATCTGCGGACATTTGTCATTCCCTGGATCCGGTGACATTTAAAAGTGCATAAGGCTTCGCGCCGGTCTTTGATGCCACAACCGTTGTTGGAAAGTTCGCCCGGTCTTATCAGAGGTCCTCCGTCGCTGTCACCTGAAACGAACCCGGGACAATCGCGAGCGGCGGGCGCGCTGAGCGCGCAATTGAGAACCTCTCAAAATTCAACAGGCGGCATACAAACCGTTGTTTCGAACGGTTTGCAGGATTAAGACTGCACTGCCTCTCAACAGTAAACTCGCGAACCGATCAAGGATCTCAGGCGTGGCGGACACAACAACAAGAATCCTGCGCGGCAGACTGCTGACCTTTCATGGAGCCCCATCGGGTCCGGATGACGGTGACGCCTACAGCTATATTGAAGATGGCGCTCTCTTGCTTCAAAACGGTCTCATTGCGGCCAGGGGCGCATTTTCAGAGGTAGAAGCACAGGCCCCAGCCTCAACTCTGGTCACGGACCACCGCCCTCACCTGATCCTGCCTGGTTTCATAGACACGCATATTCACTTTCCCCAGGCGCAGGTGATCGCGTCGTGGGCGGACCAGCTTCTGGACTGGTTGAACGACTACACGTTCCCGGCGGAACTGAAATTCGCAGACAAGGCGCATGCCGACCGCATTGCCAAGGGGTTTTACGACGCGCTTCTCGCGCATGGCACGACAACGGCGGTTGCCTATTGCTCCAGCCATCCCAACTCAGTAGACGCCTATTTCGAGGAGGCGGAGCGCCGAGGGATGATGATGCTCGGCGGCAAGACGATGATGGACCGCAACGCGCCTGAGGCCCTGTGTGATACCGCGCAAAGTTCCTACGGTGATAGCAAGGCACTCTTGTCCAAATGGCATAAGAATGGACGCGCGCGATACGTCATCACACCGCGCTTTGCGATCACATCAACACCAGAACAGCTTGAGGCTGCCGGGAGCCTCCTGAAGGAATTTCCGGAATGCCATCTGCAGACCCACATCAACGAAAACCACAATGAAATCGCGTATACACGCGAGCTCTATCCGGATGCCGCGCACTATCTCGGGGTCTATGAAAGCTTTGATCTGCTTGGACCAAGGACATTGCTCGGCCACTGCATTCACATGACCGGACACGAGCTCCAGGTCATGCGCGAAACCGGCTCTGTTGCCGTCTTCTGCCCGACGTCCAATCTCTTCCTCGGCAGTGGTCTTTTCGACAAGTCAGGCCTTGAAAGCGCAGGCATTCGCACGGCAATCGCCACGGATGTCGGCGGTGGAACAAACTACTCCATGCTGCGCACGCTCGACGAGGGCTACAAGATCCTGCAGCTTCAGCGTCAACGCATGCATCCGCTCACGAGTTTTTACTGGATCACCCGGGGCAATGCTGAAGCGCTGCAACTGGCAGACAGGATCGGCACGCTCGAAGCGGGAACCGATGCAGATATTGTGGTGCTCGACGCAAACGCAACGCCGGCAAAGGCGCTGCGCATGGAAACGGTCGAAACGCTCTCGGAAGAACTGTTCCTGCTGCAAACGCTCGGAGATGACCGCTGTGTCGTGGAAACCTACGTTGCGGGCACGCCTCAGAAAGACAGGATTTCCTCCGTTGGCAGCTGATCGAGTCAGGCCTCCGCATTCCTGGAGGAACTGAAAAGCATTACGGCAAACGCTCCCAGGGCCAAGACTGAAAACATACCTGCCGCTGCCAGAAAGACAGGTCTAAACCCAGATTGTTGCAGCCAGGCGGTGAAAAGCAACGGCGAGATAACCTGACCGGCAAACATGGCTGTCGTTACCAGTCCCGAAACGCTGCCTCTGCGATTGCCCGGTGCAACTTTCAAAGCCAACACGAAAAACCCGGGCTGTACGAAAGAATAGCCGGCACCGATCAATGCAGCGCCGGGCAGAATAAGTGTCCAGACCGGGTAGGAAACGATGACCGCGAACCCGGCCGCCATCGTCGCGAAGCCGGCTGCAAAGACTGCGGCAAGACCGAACAATTCACTTGCACGTTTGAACAGCATTGCAGTTGTGCCACCGGAAAGCATCAGGATGCCCAGGGTGACGGCTGTTCCCGATGCGGGGTCGAAACCACTTTCCAACAGATAGAACGGTATCTGGCTCGGCATCAGGAAGAACAGCATGACGGTGCTCATCGTCAGCCCGCAAATGGCGGCTGCCGAACCGAACCAAGATCTTGAAGCGCTTTTCTCATGGCCGCGTATCTTTTCACTCTCTGCCGCCACGACCTTACGCTCTTGCTGGCGTATTCTTGCCAGGAACGGCAGCAGCAAGACCGGCAACAGATAAACGAGAAACGGGAGCCTCGGCGATACGCCCGCGAGTATCCCGGCCAAGCCAATGAATATCAATCCGCTGAAGTTGATCGCAACTGTCTGCCATCCAAGGAAAGCGTTGCGCCGTGGACCATCGAACAAGTCGCCCACCAGAGCGACCTGAGCCGTCATTGTCAGTGCGACAGCCGCACCGAGGGCGAACCGGCTTATCAGAATGGACTGCAGATCAGGCAGGTATGCACCCGCGCTTCCAGCCAGGACGAACAGAACGACACCGCTGATCAAGAGCCCCCCTTTTCCAACGCGGTCTGCAAGCAGGCCAGCTATCGGCGCAACGAGGATGACGGTCAGCGACGGTGCGGCGACCAGGAAGCGTGTGAGATATGCAGCGTTGGGAACGCCGGAAAAACTCTCCTCCAGCGCCGGCAGCGCAGGACTGATCGTTGCGTTCGCCATGATTTTCAAGGTGGCGGTCAGAAGAAGGCCGATCGCCGCGACATTCAGCCAGGTCAACCTGTGAGGAGTTTCGTAAAAGTGACGCATTGGTTTTCCTTGCAATTCGAACAGGATCGCGCCACGCTAGCAATTCAAGTTGACTTGAGGTCAAGGCATGAAATTACTGGATATTTCAGAAGTCTCCTGTCAAACCGGCATTGCTGCTTCGGCGATACGTCACTACGAGGAAAAGGGTCTTCTGACCTCCGTGGGCCGGAGGGGCTTGAAACGTCTTTTCGGACCCGAAGTGCTCGATCAGCTTGCCCTCATAACGCTCGGGAAAACCGCCGGATTTTCACTCGATGAGATCAAGTCCATGTTCAGGCCCGACGGTCGCCCCGATATATCGCGCGAAAAACTGACCGAAAAGGCGGAGGAACTGGACGAACAGATCCGGCACCTTGCAAGCCTTAGAGACATGATCCGTCATGTCGCTGTGTGTTCCGCTCCGTCTCACATGGAATGCCCGCGTTTCAGGAAGTTGTTGCGCGTGGGAGGCAAACGACAACCTGCTGGCGTAAGAAAGAACACGCGGTTTGGCAGTCTTTAAATCAAGGGTTGAGTCACCTATGTCGGGTCAGCGTGCGCTGCGGGGGAATTGAGCCGATAAGTTCTTGTTTGCCACTCATGAGTTCGCGAATGTGCGCATGAAAGGGTACGGCAAGAGGCGACACATCAATCTGTCGGCTTTATGTGGGAGCAAGAGTTGAAGGTACCACAAATCCATCCTCGAAGTGGACTGCCGCCTATATTCCTGAAAGAGGTTGATCTGCACCAGTATCCCAATCTGGCAGAAACTGTTCTGGGTCGAAGTTTTCTGAATTCGGAGACAGCCGAGGTAGAAGAGCATTTGCGTTTCTGGTTTGCCAATTGTGTCGGATTAAAGCCAATCGACGTCTCTAAAGCTGAAGAAGAAAAGGGTTGGCATTTTTCTTTCCAATTGACGAAGGTTCACAAGGCGGCGTCGAGCGGAGTGGAAGATTTTAGTATGCCAAACATTTTGCTGTCATTGTTGCTCTCAGCCTTTCTTCCCGCTTCTGTCACAGTAAAAGGTCGCCTTGTCGAGGCGTCCTCCGGAAGGACACTTGCAGAAAAGAAACTGTCAAACACCATAACCCCGAAGCACTACCGTAGCTCTGACGGCCCTCCGGCTCTTCCACTCGTCGAACACGCAGTGCTCAGATTGCTGGATGATCTGGAGAAAAAGGCAATTAGGGCGCGCGGACTTGCGTGAAACCTGAATTTTCATGTCCATATTGAGCTGGCTCTTACGCCGTCAAAAAATTCCGAAAGTCTACCTTGGCGATGTTCAGATGCATCTGGACTGGAACATCGTCAGTTCCTTTTGTGAGATGTTCGGGACGACGGTTGGCCAGCAACCCGATCCAGAAGACTTGAGGCGCTACTTCGCGTCCGCGCTTAGCCTGGAAGCGTATACCCCGGATAACCCTGAGACGTCCGGCGGTCATCTGTTCCATCTGGCGATCACGGACTTACGATACGGCTATTTCGGTCCGTTCGGGGCAAAAGACTATTGGGTTCCGCTTGTCTTGAGGCCATCGATCACCGTGAAAGGATTTCTGGTCGATATCGATACTGGGGACGTCATTGCGGAACGGCAATTGACACAAAAAACACCCTGGATCAGATACAAGAACCCCGTATTTCTTGCCTGGAGCTATTTTCTGGGCACCACCGATCCGGATGCGGCACAGCCCATGGGTGACATGGCCGCGATCAGGATGTTGAAGCAACTGAAAACGCTTGCGAAAAAGCAGGCAAATGTTGATCATCTTCTTGAAAAGAACAGGATCACCTGACGCGCCTGGCGCTGGAAGATACCAGGGCCCTTCGGCTGAACCGGGTGTTCTTCAACGTCCCTGACCACCTGCCGCACCAGAACGAGCGCGAGCAGCCCGAAGACGATGCCACCGGTCGCCTGACCGATGAGAACGCCGGGCGCGCCGAGATATGTGCCACCGAGCCAGACAAACGGAATGGTGCCGAGCGTATGACGGCCCCAATTCATCCAGGTGGAAAGAAACGGTCGTCCGAGATTGTTGAAGAAGGCATTCGACACGAAGAGGATGCCATTGAAGAAGAACACCAGCGCGAGCGGACCGCAAAAGAGATAGATCAGCGTGAGCGCCATACCGTCCGCATCGAACAGCCGTACGATCGGTTCGCGCAGCATAAATAGCGTCAACGCGGCAACGCCGACAACAAGCGCGGTGAACAACAGCGCATCGCGCAGGGTTTCGCGCACGCGGTCGAACCGTCCTGCGCCGTAGTTCTGACCGGCAATCGGGCCTACGGCACCGGAAAGCGCGAAAATGGTTGCAAACGCCAGCGGTGTCATGCGTCCGATGACGGCCATTCCGGCAACAGCGTCCTCACCGAATTCGGCCATGGACCGCGTCACCCAGGCCTGGCCGACCGGGGTCGCCAACTGGGTCAGGATGGCCGGAAACGCAATGGCCGAAACAGGCGGCAGGTCCTTGAACAGCTGAAGTGGCCGCGGCAGGCTGAGGCCGCCGTGATAGCGCAGGATCGGCGCGAGCGCGAAGACCGCGATTGCAACGCGCGATATGGCGCTGGCAAGAGCCGCTCCGGTCAGTTCCAGGTCCAGGCCGAAGATCAGGATCGGATCGAGAACAGCATTGACGATGCCGCCGATGATGGTCGACATCATGGCGCGCCGCGCATCGCCATGTGCACGCAGGATGGCGCCGCCTGCCATCCCGAGCAGCAAGATAGGTAACGTTGGAACGATGATCGCGAGATAAAGGACCGCCAGTTCGTGCGTGACGCCACTCGCCCCGATCAGGGTGACAAGTTCGTCCAGTGCGAGCCAGACACCGAGTGCGAACACGGCAGCGAACAGGAAGCCTGCCACCAGCGCGTTCGACGCCCGCTGGCGCGCCCGTTCCTTATCCCCTGCCCCAAGCGCCTGCGCAACAAGCGCACCGGCAGCAATGGCAACGCCGATATTGAAGGACGTGGTGAAGAAAAGGATCGCGCCCGCGTAGCCGATCGCTGCCGCCAATTCGTCCTTGCCGAGCATCGAGATGAAGATCATGTCGACAAAATCGACCGCAAAGATCGCCATAAGGCCGATGGATGACGTCAGCGACATCACCGTGACGTGGCGAAACAGATTGCCTTCGAGAAATCGTGCCTGGGACATTAAGACCTGATCGGTGCCAGAGCCCTGATCCGACCGAGACCAGCAGCAATGAACGAATGAATTTCAGCTGAAACCAGCACTAGCTGAATTCTTCAAAAGACTGAAGCCACAGCTGTCACGGCCCACTTTCAAATCCAAACAAAAAACCCGCCGGATTTCTCCAGCGGGTTCTTCATGTCTTGGTGACCAGTTTGTCCGGCGATTAACGCTTGGAGAACTGGAACGACCGACGGGCCTTGCGCTTACCGAACTTCTTACGCTCAACGACGCGGGCGTCGCGGGTGAGGAAGCCGTTTTTCTTCAGGATGCCGCGCAGTTCAGGCTCGTAATGCGTCAGGGCCTTGGAGAGGCCGTGGCGCACAGCGCCGGCCTGACCGGACAGACCACCACCGGTGACGGTGGCAATGACGTCATACTGGCCGTCACGGTCGGTCAGCATGATCGGCTGACGCAGGATCATCTGCAGGACAGGACGTGCGAAATATTCGGTGAAGTCCTTGCCGTTGACGGAGATCTTGCCGGTGCCCGGCTTGATCCAGACGCGGGCAATCGCGTCTTTACGCTTGCCGGTTGCGTATGCGCGGCCCTGTGCGTCCAGTTTCTGAACGTGGACAGGTGCTTCGGGGGCTGCGGTTTCGACCGCACCGCCCAGTTCTTCCAGGGATTGCAGCTCAGCCATTGTTAAGCCCTCTTGCCGTCATTCTTTGCGTTGAGGCCCTTCACGTCGACCAATTCCGGCGACTGAGCTTCATGCGGGTGGTTCGGACCAGCGTAGACCTTGAGGTTCTTCAGCTGCTTGTTGGAAAGCGGACCGCCCGGCATCATGCGCTGAACGGCTTTTTCCAGAACGCGCTCCGGAAAACGGCCTTCCAGGATACCGCGTGCGGTGCGCTCCTTGATGCCGCCCGGGTGACCGGTGTGCCAGTAGTATTTCTTGTTGTCATACTTGCGGCCGGTGAGAACCACCTTGTCGGCATTGATGACGACGATGTTGTCACCGGTGTCGACATGCGGCGTGTAGGTCGGCAGATGCTTGCCGCGCAGGTGATTGGCAATGTAGGCGGCGAGACGGCCGACAACCATGCCTTCTGCGTCGATCAAGATCCACTTTTTCTCGACCTCAGCCGGCTTGGCAGAGAAGGTCTTCATGTGATTGATCCAACTTGGTCGGTTAAAGAAAGGGCCCGCGCGGCATCAAATGAGCCAGCGAACGGACCCTGAATTCGTTCGAGGCAGCTTATACGCCGGTGCAACAGGACCGTCAAGACCGAATTTACGCAAGTCACGCTGATTTAATTATTGGATTCAATGCGTTATAAAAACGGTATTATATTACCGTATTATATCGCCACTTTTTTCGTTCTATCCCAGGCGCGGCTCCTTCATCAGCGCGGCGGAACGGAATAAGTTGCCGTTGCATGGGCAACCAGATCCTCTTCCCCTTCCCCAGCGATGCCGCACTCAACAACGGCCAACCGCTTGCCGAGCTTCAGGAGACGGCACGTGCCGAGCAGGTCGCCCTGTGCGGGCTTGCGCAGAAAATTGATGTTGAAATTGGTCGTGACTGCGAGCGCAACCGGACCAATATGGGCAAGGATCACCACATAGGCCGCCAGATCCGCGAGCGCCATCATGGAAGGCCCGGATATCGTGCCGCCCGGACGAAGATGCCGGTCGGTTGCCGTTAGCCGCATGACGGCCTCGCCCGGAGAAACGCTTTCGATGGAATAGGCGCGCCCGCCGGCGTGGATCTGCGGAAACTCCTTATCAAGAAATCCGACGATCTCCTGAGCTGACATAACCGGCTGCATCGGCTCCCCCTACTTCGTTCAAAAAACGCCGCTTCCTCGACTTGCTTTTACGTAAACGTCAAAACAAGCTGAAAGCAAGTGCCGCTTTTGGGGAACTGGTCATTGGGCTCGCTCTCCAGATTGCATTTTTGTTTCTTTGCGCCAAAGCTCGCCGTTCAACGCATACACTCCTCCCGCGACGATGAGCAAGCTGCCAGCAATTGTGAGCCCTCCGGGTATCGCCCCCCAGAAGAGCCATCCCCAGAAGACCGCATAAGGCAGTGAACTGTATTCAAACGGCGCGACGAGACTCGCCTTCCCGAGCCGGTATGCCTGACTGATACAAAGAAACCCGATCGTGCCAATGATCCCCAGCAATCCGATCAGAAATACCTGCTCCGGCGTCGGAAGCGTCCAGGCGCGAAAAAGGTACTGGAAACTGGGATGATCGAATTGGTCAAGGCCGCCCGCACCAAAGACAAGCGCGGTGGTTCCACTCAGCAAGACGAAGGCGACTTGCGAATAGAAGGTCATCGTCAACGCGCTTTCCGTTGCACCGAGTTTGCGGGCTAAAAGACTTTGCGCGCTGTAAGATATCGCCGCGACAAGCGCCAGAAACATGGCGGGTTCAACGCCCCGAAGGCTGGGTCTTGCAACCAGGATCACGCCCGCGAAACCAACCAGAATCGCAATCAAGCTCTTGATTCCAACGCGTTCGCCTAAGAATGGTGCGGCAAGCAAAACAACGAACAAAGGGCTGGTGTAGTAAAGCGGCATGGCGTCCGCGAGAGGCAGAACGGCCAAGGCCATCGAAAACGTCGTGAAGCAAAGAAATCCGGCTAGCCCGCGGAAAAGGCACAAGAACAACCTTTGTGTGACAAAAGCTCGGCGACCACCGTTTTGGTAAATCAGCACGCCGATGATCGCCAGCATCAGCACACCGCGCAAGAAGATAACCTCCTGCAGAGCGATCGAGCTGCTGAACAGTTTCATGATCACATCCTGCAAGGAAAATACAGCGAGACCGAGAACCAGGAACGCAATCCCTTGAACGGTCTTTGGTGTCAACGCGCCTGAGGCTTCGTTCATTGACGTTTCCGCATCAACAGTGTGGCCGCCGGGTTTGGTGATCGCCTCAGGCTGCCAGAACCCATCTTTTCCAGTTGACAGTCTATGGACTGGAAGATCCTTTGACTCACGCGAGTGCGACCTTCACTGTCCTATCAAAGTCACGAGCCCAAACTCCCAGTCGAAACGACCGGTTTGCAAACCTACCGGCCAAGTGACCGACCGCAGCATGTTCTAAACGGAGAGACTGATGCCACGGTGGCCCTATTCCAAACTCACGACCCCGGCGCTTGCTCTCGTATTACTTTGTGCCGTTTCAGGTTCATCTGCATCGCAACAGTGGACCTATATGGATGACCGGTCCACACCGCAGAAGCTGATCGAGAGCTACTATTACGCAATCAACAACCGGTACTACGTCCAGGCTTACGGTTACTTCAAACAAGGCTCAGCGCCCCAGGACTTTGATGAATGGGCCAAAGGGTATGCCGATACCAAGTCCGTTTCGGTGAAATTCGGTTCGACAGCACCCGATCCGGGCGCCGGTCAAATCTATTGGGCGCTGCCTGTGGTTATCGAGGCGGTTCAGACCGACGGAAAATCCAAGGTCTATACCGGGTGTTACAAAATCCACATGACCAATCTCGGCATGCAGACAGACCCGCCCTATGAGCCCATGGGGATCGTCTCGGCGTCGCTGAAAGAAACGAGCAGTTCTTTTGACGACACGAAAGCCGGAAATTGTTGAGCCGGAACCGGATCCTGTTCTGGAAACAAAAAAGCGCCCGCGAGCGGGCGCCTTTTGGGACTTATGCGCAGCGTCAAGCGCGTCTGCGGCCGCGACGCCGACCGGACGTCGGCGAAGCTTCACTTTCGGCGCGGGCGGCATCGGCGGCCTTGTTCGGCGGAGATACCAGAGGCCCGATATCGTTCAGCACCTCTTCCAGTGTCGGGCGGTCTCCGGCGGTGTGCGTGTCGATCGCGTTGCGCATCGCCGCCAGATGAGCTGCCGATGTGCCGCAGCATCCGCCAATGATCCGGGCACCTGCGTTCAGCGCCTTGTGGGTGTATTTCGCCATCAGTTCCGGTGTGCCGGTATAGACGACCTCGTCGCCCTGGATCTGTGGGATGCCGCAGTTGGCCTTCGCAACAACAACGGCATTCGGATAGGCTTCGGTTATCTCCATGATCGCTGCCAGAAGATCCGACGCGCCGACGCCGCAATTGGAGCCGATAGCAACCGGTGTGCAGGCAAATTGCGACTGCAGATCCCCAAGCCCCTTGGGCGCCAGACCCATCATGGTCTTGCCTGCAGTATCGAAGCTCGCCGTGATCACGAGCGGGAGGTCGAAATCCTTGGCCGCCTCGGCAACCGCTTTCATCTCCTCAACGGCTGACATCGTCTCCGCCCAGAGGACGTCGGCACCGCCTTCCAGGAGACCGTCGATCTGTTCCCGGAATGCTTCAACGCCGTCTTCGTAGCTGAGCGCGCCAAGAGGCTGGAAGAGTTCACCGGTCGGGCCGATCGACCCTCCAATCAAAACCTCACGCTCAACAGTCGCTGCAACTTCTCGCGCAAGCTGTACGCCGGCGATGTTGAGTTCCTTCACCCTGCCCTCGGCATTGTGAAGCTTGAGACGGTGCCTGTTGCAGCCGAATGTATTCGTCAGGATGATGTCAGCGCCAGCGTCAACGAATGACTGATGCAGTGCCCGGATCTTGTCGGGCTCGTCCGTATTCCAGAGCTCAGGCGCGTCTCCGGAAACAAGACCCATATCGAAGAGGTTCGTGCCCGTTGCACCATCGGCAAGGAGCGCACCCTTGCTGGCCAAGAGGTCTTCCAGTTTAGACATGTGGCAGTCTTTCAGTCTAAGGCTTGTGCCTGAAATGGCAGAACCCGCGTGGACGTCCACGCGGGCTTGTTATCTTTGAATCCGGTGATCCCTTTAAGCCGAGTTTGGAGAACACGCAAGCATGATGAGGATCGTGTCTTGTCAGCTTCTCGGTTTCAGGTTCTCCGGGTCATAAAGTGGCTGGTAACCGACGCCCGCGACTTCGACCGGATAGGTCTCCGACATGTATTCGACGTTCAGTTTCCGTCCGACCTGGCAATAGTCCTCGGGCAGATAGGCCAACGCGATATTCTTGCCGATCGTCGGACCGTAAGCGACCGAAGTCGTGTAGGAAATGCGTCCGAGACCGTCGACAAGCGTCTTGCCGGTATCAGGGTCCATGACGGGCATCGCGCCAACCGGATACCGCTTGACCCCGTTGGCATCGGTGTTTTCCGTCATGACCAGCGTGCAGAGTGCAGCAAGCTGCTTGTCCCGTGCGCGGTACTCCAGATGCTTTGCCTTGCCCCGGAAATCGGCCTCCTTGACCTTCGGACGGGCTAGATCCGACTCATAGAGATTATATTGGGTCAGGAGGTCCGCGTTCTGCAGGCGCAGGCTCTTTTCCATGCGGCGCGAGTTGGCATAGGTCTCGACACCGACCGCCATGATGCCTTCTGCGCGCAAGGCGTCCCACACAGCGAGACCATCCTCGTATTTCATGTGCAGTTCCCACCCCTGCTCGCCAACATAGGAAAGACGCAGCGCTGAGACCGGCTTGCCGGCGATTTCAATCTGCCGGATTGCGGCAAAGGGGAAGTTCTCCGGATCAAGCGATGCAGGATCGGAAACGACCTTCTTCAAGTTGTCGCGCGCGTTGGGGCCCCAGATGCCAATCGTGGTAAACTGCTCGCTCACGTCCGTCACGGTGACGTCGTAACCCTTATCCTCGGCGACGCGTTTAACGTAGTGATAGTCACGCGGCCCGGCATCGGCGCCATCGACGATACGGCAGCGGTCTTCCATGCGGAAAACGGTGAGATCGGCGCGCACATTGCCTTCGTCGTCCAGGAAGTGGGTGTAGATCCCCTTACCGATATTCTTGTCACCTCCGATTCTCGCGGCGCACAGCCACTCCATCAGGTCAACGTGATCCGGTCCCTCAACGTCGAACATGTAGAAATGCGACAGGTTGATGATGCCGCAGTCATCGCTCATGGCCAGCTGTTCGGCGTTTGAAACGCGCCAGAAATGGCGATTGTCCCATTCGGCCTCGCGCACCGGGACCCTGTTGCCGTATTTTTCCAGAAGGTGCTCGTTTGCGGCGTAGCCGTGCGCTCGCTCCCAGCCTCCAAGCTCCATGAAATGGCCGCCAAGTTCCACTTCCCGCTCATAGAACGGAGAGCGTTTGACGCCCCTGCCGCTCGCATAGGGTTCGCGCGGATGGATCGCCGGGAAGTAAATCTTCTGCGCGGCCTCGTAGCAGCGACCGGCGATGAACTCTTCGGTCATTTGGTGCGCATAGAAGCGCGAGTAGTCGATCGTTGCGTGGTCGATCTCGGTGCGCCCGTCGGTAAGCCAGTCGGCGATGAGTTTGCCGTAGCCCGGGCCATCCTTGACCCAGATGGCAACGCAGTACCACAGTCCGCGCACTTTCTGGCTTTCACCGCAAGACGGACCACCGGCGGCAGACACCTGCAACAGGCCGTTGTAGGAATGCCCCTCATTGTATCCCAGCTCGCCAAGGATCGGCGTCAATTCCATGGCACGCTCGAGCGGCTCAATCACCTGCTCCATCTCAAGGTCGCGCTGTGAGGGTGACAAGCGGGCCTGGTCCTTCTCCAGAAGGTCACGCGGATGGCACATGCGCGGCTCGTTCGTCTCGTAGTAACCCCACTCGATCTGACCGCCCTCTGAGGTCTTCGGATCGCCGGTATCACGCATATAGGCGGAATTCCCCTGATCGCGCAGGAGCGGATACCCGATGTCTTTGCCGGTCCCTTCGAATTCGTTGTAGGGACCGAAAAAAGTCAGTGGGTGGTCGACCGGCATGACCGGGAGATCCTCGCCAACCATCTCGGCAATCTGGCGGCCCCACAAACCCGCACATACGATGACATGATCGGCCATGATGGTACCGCGATGGGTAACGACGCCCTTGATCCGGCCATCCTCAACGATGAGCGATTTCGCCGGCGTGTTGGCAAACGCCTTTAGCTTGCCGGTCTGTTCCGCCATGTCGACGAGTTTTCCGGCGACGGTTTGTGATCGCGGGATAACCAGGCCCGCATCGGGATCGAACATTCCGCCCTGAACCATGTCTTCTTCTATAAGCGGAAACAGTTCCTTGATCTCAGACGGGTTCACAAGGCGCACGTTCGTTCCAAACGCCTTGCCGGAGGTCACCTTGCGCTTGATTTCCTCCATCCAGGTGTCGTCACCCGTGCGCGCAACTTCCAAACCGCCGACACGGGCGTAATGGCCCATTTTGTCAAAGAATTCGATGGAATATTGTGTCGTCCAGACGGACAGGTAATCGTGGCTCGTCGTGTAACAGAAGTCAGACGCATGGGCTGTTGATCCTATGTCGGTCGGTATGCCGGACTTGTCGATGCCCACAACATCGTCCCAACCGCGCTCCAGGAGGTGATGCGCGACCGATGCACCAACGATCCCACCCAAACCGACGATGACGACCTTTGCCCTGTCAGGAAACGCTGACATGTCCCATTCCTTTTCAAAAACGTGCAAGCGGCAAGCAGCTTGCCGCGTGCGCAAGCCTGAAGCCCACGCAACGGATTGTAGTGACAGACATACGGCCTTTTGTGCCAACAGGCACGTGCCGATTTCCGATCTTCGGCTGGCAGTATCGCGACAGATCGACACCTGAAATAGCTTGATTGCGTCACGGCGGCATTATCCCAACGACACGGCAGGCGTAATTCCAATCAAGCGTTTGTCGAAATTGATGCTTGTTGTGAGCGTGTGACCTCAAAATCAGGGGCGTTCCGTCGTGGTCGCTCCGCTTGATCCAGACTGGATGACCGAAAAGCGGTATAAACGGGTTCGGGAATTCATTTTTGAAGCGAAAGGACTTGCGGGATAAACTCCATCAAGTAAGTGACATGACGTATTTATAGCAAAGTGCGACGTATCTGGAGCCGGGTTGATTGAGAGCCTGAGAAAGACTACGCCAAACTTAAAAACCACCTTTGGAGCTGAATAAATGTCAGACGCTGCCACGTCAGGCCGTCGAGGTCGATCCGCCCGCCGCGAACGCAGGCAAGCGGGTCCCGCGGGCCAGGCCGTCCCCTACATTTCCAGAAAATTGCCCGTTTATGACGTTCTCAGCGAGGAAGGCGTCGAGAAGATTGAAGCCAACGCCGACCGGATTCTGGCGGAAATCGGGCTTGAGTTCAGGGAAGATCCGGAAGTCCTCAGCATCTGGAAAAAGGCCGGTGCAGAAGTTGATGGCGAGCGCGTGCGTTTTCCAAAAGGAATGCTGCGCGAGATTCTGAAAACGGCGCCGTCGCAATTCACCCAACATGCGCGCAACTCGGCGCGAAATGTCGAGATCGGTGGCAACAATCTGGTGTTCGCTCCGGTTTACGGCCCCCCTTTCGTCACCGACCTTGACCAGGGGCGCCGCTACGGCACGATTGAGGACTTCCGAAACTTCGTCAAATTGGCCTACATGTCTCCGTGGATGCATCACTCGGGGGGCACTGTCTGCGAGCCGGTCGATCTGCCGGTAAACAAGCGTCACTTCGATATGGTCTATTCCCATATCAAATACAGCGACAAGCCGTTCATGGGCTCGGTGACCGCACCAGAGCGCGCGGAAGATTCGGTCAAGATGGCGCAGATCGCCTTTGGTGAGGATTTCGTCGACCGGAACTGCGTCATGATCCAGCTGATCAACGCCAATTCCCCACTGGTCTTCGATGCGACAATGCTTGGTGCGCTAAAGGTTTACGCGCGAAACAATCAGGCTTGCATCGTGTCGCCGTTCATTCTTGCTGGTGCCATGAGCCCCGTCACCGTCGCCGGTACGCTGTCACAGGTCCTTTGCGAAGCCATGGCCGGTTGCGCGCTGACACAGTTGATCCGCCCTGGTGCACCGGTCGTTTTCGGCGCTTTCGTGAGCTCCATCTCCATGCAATCCGGTGCCCCTACATTCGGCAGCCCTGAAGGGTCCCTGCTTCTGAACGGCGCCGCCAAACTCGCCCGCCGTCTCAACTTGCCGTTCCGGTCGGGCGGCTCGTTCACCGCGTCCAAACTGCCGGACGCGCAATCGGCGCAGGAATCGGCGCAAACGATCCTGGCGACACTCCAGTCAGGAGTGAATTTCGCGCTCCACTCTGCAGGCTGGCTGGAGGGCGGTCTGTGCTCGTCTTACGAGAAATTCGTCATGGATGCAGACCAGCTCGGCATGATGCATGTGCTGGCAAAAGGTATCGACGTGACGGACGAAACACTTGCGATGGATGCGTTGCAGGAAGTCGGGCCGGGCGGCCACTTTCTTGGCGCAGCACACACGCAGCGCAACTTTGAAAGCGCGTTCTATCGCTCCGCGATCGCCGACAACAATTCCTACGAGCAATGGCTTGCCGACGGCGAACTGGATGCGGCCTGGCGGGCGAATTCCAAGTGGAAGGAAATGCTCAGGTCCTACACCGGACCGGAACTTGACCCGGCAATTGACGAGGCCCTCTTGGCCTATATTGCCGAACGCAAGGCATCGTTCCCGGACAGCAACGTCTAGGCGACAAGATCAAGGTGCTTCGGTATTCCCGAAGCACCGCTCAGCCGATTTCCGTTTCGGTTTCTTTACCCGTCTCGCCCCACTGCACTGCAGCAAGGATTTTTCCGGTCATCGTTTCCCTTCTTTGACGATAAGAGTCCCTCTTAGCGGCAATTGCCGTTAGAACGGCTTGGTGTCGGCGGCACCGATTCGACCCGTACCGTCCTCCCCCCTGGCAATGAGGAACTCGATGGTAGATCCGCATCAAATCACCTACCCGGAAGTTTTGCGCTCGCTGTCAAGCGAATTGTCCCAATGGCTGACTGACGACGCGCTGCCACTTTGGCAGACGCATGGTGTGGATATGGCCAAGGGCGAATGTTTCGAAGCGATCGATCTTGTCGACATAACCGCTGTAAACTCCGCGCGTCGCGCACGGGTGGTCCCCCGGCAGATCTATTCGTTTCTGGAAGGTGCAAAGCTTGGCTGGCAGGGGCCTGCACGAGAGATTGCGACCGGACTTTTCGACTGGTTCCTGAGAGCCTATCTGACGAAGCAGGGCTATGCAGCGGCGGCTGTCGATCTGAAAAACGAGGTCGTGGACGAGGCATTCGATCTCTACAATCAGGCATTCGCGCTTTTTGCATTTGCTCAAGTTTCTGCCGAAGTCCCGGACAGGAGAACCGAAGCCGCCGAGAGCGCCGCCAATCTGCTGAACTACCTTCTGGAGAACTACAAACATCCTGAAGCAGGTTTCCGGGAAGCCAATCCGGATAAGCGTCCCCTCTGCTCAAACCCGCATATGCACCTCTTCGAGGCCTGTCTTGCGTGGGAAGACGTGTCCGACGACCCTGCGTGGTCGGATCTGGCAGACGAGATCGCCGAACTCGCACTGAACAGGTTCATCGACCCGGTATCTGGTGGGCTGAGAGAGTTCTTCGACCTCGACTGGACGCCTCTTCCCGGGGACAAGGGCCGTATCATGGAGCCCGGACATCAATTCGAGTGGGCATGGCTGCTTTGCCGCTGGGGCCGGTTACGCGGAGATGCCGGTGCCCTGATTGCCGCCCGGCGGCTTTATGATATCGGCTGGACCTATGGCATCGACGAGAATCGAGGCGTCACTTTCATGGCGCTTAACGACGATTTCACGGTTCAAAATCCTGTTGCGCGTCTTTGGGGACAGACCGAGTGGATCAAGGCGGCGATTGCCCTTTCTGAGATATCAACCGGTGCGGAACGGGAAGCCTATTTCACAGATATACCGGCAGCCGTGGCGGCACTGCGCGTTTACTTCAAGGATGCGCCAGACGGTCTTTATCTCGACAAACTGGATCCGGACGGTTCGTTTGCCGACGAACCTGCACCGGCCAGCTCTCTTTATCACATCGTTTGCGCGATTTCGGAGTTGGACAGGTTCGTCAGATCCGGTTGAGCATCGAGTTCTCGTGCAATCCTTCAATGGCGAAACCAGAGAAGGAAACGACGCAATCTGCCTTATAGAATTCTGCGCATCACTCTATAGCTTGTCGCCGGATTCGATGGAAACACCCCAATCAGCGACAAGGAGGCTGAATGCCCCAGGCTCAAATTATTGATGGCAAAGCCATTGCAGAATCTGTTCGTGACGAGATCACTCGCCGTGCAGCGGCCCTGCTTGACGAGAGTGGCAAGCGCCCAGGGCTTGCCGTTGTGCTTGTCGGCGAAGACCCTGCAAGTCAGGTCTATGTGCGAAACAAGGACCGTGCGGCGGAGGCCTGCGGGTTTCATTCCGTCAAGCACACGCTTTCAGCTGATGCCAGCGAGGCGGACGTACTTGCGCTCGTCGAACAATTGAACAACGATCCCGAAATTCACGGGATCCTTGTCCAGCTTCCCCTTCCAGGCCATATCGACGAAAGCAAGGTTCTTCGTCTGATCCGACCGGAAAAAGATGTCGACGGGTTTCATCCGGTAAATGTGGGTCTGCTCACGGCGGGCGAACGCGACAGCGCGCTCGTTCCCTGTACGCCGGCCGGCAGCCTCGTGCTTCTGAAGCGTACGCTTGGCGACACGCTCTCCGGAAAATCAGCAGTGGTCGTCGGGCGGTCCAACATTGTCGGTAAACCGATGGCCAGCCTGCTGCTCCAGGAAAGCTGCACCGTCACGATCGCGCATAGCCGCACCCGGGATCTTCCCGACGTGGTTCGTGCTGCCGATATCGTCGTCGCGGCGGTCGGACGTCCGGAGATGGTCAAGGGCGACTGGATCAAGGACGGTGCAACGGTGATCGATGTCGGCATCAACCGGATTCCGGCACCTGAACGCGGGGAAGGCAAATCACGCCTCGTCGGTGATGTGGCCTTTGACGAAGCCGTTGGCCACGCCGGGGCGATCACACCGGTACCGGGTGGGGTCGGGCCTATGACAATTGCCATGCTGATGGTCAATACGCTTACTGCGGCACGGCGTCTTATGGGTCTTCCGGAAGAAGAACCGCTCTTTTGAGCCGCATTCATGGGTCTCATGAACGTTACGCGCCGGCATTTGCCGGCGCGTTTGTTTTGAGGCCAGTAATTTTACGTTTAAACGCCAGTTCTTCCCTCTCAACAGTTTCCGGCAAACCATTGACCTCTCTTGGCTCTTGCTTTCAACTGGGGAGCATGGTCTATCGAGATTCAACAAGATTTAACCATGACAAACTAGTTTGTCTTACGTAGGGGCTTTCGAGCAGTCGGGCTGATGCGCAATTCAACGTCTTGACGCGCGGGCCGGGCCAACCCGTCAGGCGGCAGTAAGTGAAGGGTCTACCGTCTTGCTTCTCCGGCGTTTGCCGGAGCGCGGGTCGTACCGCAAGTGAAAGGCTGGCTGCTTTGAAAGTGGCCGGCCCTTTGGGTGTTTTAAGGCCCGCTATTGTTGCTTGCCTAGTCCTTGTCCCCATTTTAACCGCAGTGATTCCAGCAAACGCCTTTGAGATTTTCGGCTGGAAGCCCTTCGGCGGATCCGAGGAAGAACAAGGCGAAGCGGTTCCGGATCCTCTGCCCTACGAAGCGGAAATTGCAGTCTCAACGGGTGACGAAGAGCTTACGAAGGACCTTAAGAGCGCGTCCCTGCTGATCCAGCAACAGGACAAACCGCCCTCAGGCGAAGCCGGATTGATTTCGCGGGCCCTGTCGGATCGAGAAAGGCTTGTTGCAAAGCTTTACGCAGATGGCCGCTATGGAGGCACGGTATCCATAACGCTCGCTGGAATTCCTCTGGAGACTGCCCTGGAACTCAGCGACTTGCCGGACTCCCGGCCGGTCAAGGTCGCCATCCTGATCAATCCCGGACCGGTTTTCACTTTCGGAGATGTCTCGGTCTCGTCCACCGGCGGTGACCTTTCGACAGATCCGTCCTTCTGGGGACTTGCGCCGGGTGACGTTGCCGGATCAGGCAAAATTCTTGCCGCCGAAGGCCGCATTGTTTCCGTCCTTCGCGGACGCGGCTACCCGAAGGCGAGGATCGCCGAGCGGCGCATCACGGCTGACCACAGCACGAACACGCTGGATGTCGGTCTTGTTGCCGACGCAGGGCCAAGGGCGCGATTTGGAAACGTTTCCGTCAATGGCACTGAAGTAACGGATCCCGACTTCGTTAAACAACAGGCCATGTTGCCCGAAGGCGGCATCTATTCGCCTGAAGATATCGCGCGTGCCAGAAAGCGTCTGAACGATCTGGGGATCTTTTCATCCATACGGTTTGTCGAGGGCGACATTGCAGGCCCCGACGGGAGCTTGCCGATCACTATCGAGGTGAGCGAAAGAAAGCGTCACGTGATCGGTGCTGGTGCGTCCTGGTCCAGCACGGAAGGCTTCGGCGTTGAAGCCTATTGGAGACGCCGGAACCTTTTCGGGCGCGGCGAGTTGCTTTCGGTCGAGGGGTCCATTGGCAGGATCGGAACCGAGAGCTTTGAGAATCAGGAATACTCCGCGAGGATCGCCTTTGAAAAGCCTGGCGTTTTCGGTCCGTTGACGAGTTTTTCAACCAGTCTGGAAGCCAGACAGGAAAACCCGGACGCCTATAAAAGCCGAACCGTCACCTACAACGCTTTCCTGAACCGTGAGTTCTCGGAGAAACTGAAAGGCAGGGCCGGCGCCGAGGTTTTCTTTGCTGATGAAGAAGATGCCTTCGGTGACGACCAATACCTGCTTGTCGGTCTCCCGGCAGATCTTGTGTTCGACAACAGAGACGACAAGCTCAATCCGTCGAAAGGCGTGTTTGCCGCAGTATTCGCAGAGCCTGCTTATGACACGCTCAATTCAAATGCGATGGGCTTCGTCAAAGGTACTGTTTCCAGCTACTACGCGCTTGATCAGGCGAAGCGTTTCATTCTCGCCGGAAGGGTTTCGGTCGGATCAATCTTTGCCCCTTCAGTCGAAGCCGTCCCGGCAAGCCGCCGCTTCATCGCAGGAGGCGGCGGATCAATCCGGGGCTATGCTTACCGCAATGTCGGTCCCAGGGTGGATGGTGAGGTTGTCGGGGGCCGTTCACTCGTTGAGTTGTCCGGCGAAGTCCGCGTGCGGGTGACGGAGACAATTGGTATTGTCGGATTTGTCGACGCCGGTAATGCCTACGAAGACAGTGTTCCGGATTTCTCCGAAGAACTGAAGGTCGGCGTTGGCGCGGGCCTTCGCTATTTTACGCCGATCGGACCGCTGCGCATCGACGCTGCAATCCCGCTCGACCCCGGCAGGGACGATCCGGATTTTGCGCTTTATGTAGGCTTGAGCCAGGCGTTTTAGACGCCTTTCAGTCGTGCGGTCATAATCAGAGGCACTTCACTCAGGGCGTCCAACTGGTGCCCAAATGCCCTGTTAAAAACGCTGAAACTCATCAGTTTTTTGTTGCATGCTACCCGGTGACAGACAGACGTTTATCCAGATGCGTTTTTTGAGCCTTACATTGCGGATTCTTGGATTTCTGGTTGTGATTGCGATCGCAATACCAGTTCTTGTGATTGCAACGCTTCAGGTTCCTGCGGGCCGAAACCTCGTTTCCAACGTTGTGAGCTCACTTGCCTCAAGTGACAATCAGACAGTCAAGGTTGAGGGCCTATACCTGAGTTTCGGACTGAATGCGGCTCTGGACATGGTCACGCTCGCCGATACGGAAGGGGTGTGGTTTGAGGCTTCAAAGGTAGAACTGGACTGGAAACCGCTGCATCTGTTTTCAGGAGATCTCGACATTGTCTCGGTCGAAGCAAAGCAGATCGACCTGAACCGCCTTCCAGCGAGCGAGCCTGCCACACAGTCCGAGACTTCAGAAGAAGAGCCAACAGAAACCGGCACAGTCTCTCTCCCCGTGAATATTTCCTTGCAGAACCTTGCGCTTTCGGAAGTCAATCTTGGTCACGAGCTGCTCGGAGAACCCATCTCCCTTTCAGTTTCAGGATCAGGTGCATTCGCGTTGGATCCGGCACTTGTCACCGCAGCTTTGGATGTTCATCGCGTGGACGGTGTTGATGCGCGACTGACAGCCAATGGTGAATTCGAGCCTTCGGCCGAAACGCTCACATTCGACCTGGTTTTGTCAGAGCCACGCGGCGGGTTGGCCGCACGTGTTCTGGAAATACCGGATCTTCCTGCCATCAGGCTTGACCTTGCCGGAAATGGTCCGCTGACGGACTGGGGCGCCAAACTTGACGTTGCGCTGGATGGCCGCTCGACCGTTACGGGGTCGGCAAAGCTCAAGGAAGAACCCGGAGAGCGTCAGCTGGTGTTCGACCTTGACGGTGATCTGGAACCGCTGGCCCCGCCGCTTGCAAAGTCGTTTTTTCTGGGAACGACAAAAGCATCCGGCAATGCCCGCTTCACAAAAGACTTTGCGCCGAAAGCAGCTGATATCGTCCTGAACACGCAAACCGTTTCGGTTAAGGCAAACGCGACACTTGAAAACGGGCCTATCAGCGCTGCCGGAACGGTGTCCGTCAATGCAGGCGGAGGCGCGCTGGTCGCACTTGATCTAGGGGAGCGAAGGGTTGCGTTTGGACCGCTTTATGCCGACTTCGCCCTAAGCGGCGACCAGAGCGCTGCCGATTGGTCGGCGAGCCTCGACCTTGACGCGCTCCAGACCACCGAAGCCCGAACAGGGAAAATTCTTCTAACAGCCACCGGCAAAGGCGCAAATCTTAAACCCGGCGTCCTGACAACACCCTTCGACCTGTCGCTTTCGGTCGCAGGGCTTGACGGCCTGACAGCGCAGACCGAACCGCTGTCGGGAAACATTTCTCTCAAGGCCGCGGGTGACGTTAACGGCGCTGAACAGTCGGCGGCGCTTTCAGACCTCGCGCTCACGTCCGAAGCTGCCGCCCTGACACTGACAGATACGCTCGCGTCTGCAAGCAACATTTCCGGTCAGGGACGACTTTCGGTTCAAGATCTCGGCGCATTCTCAAAACTTGCCAACCGGACGCTCGGCGGCAGTGCTTCCACGTCATTTTCGATCGATCTCGATCCCTCTGACCTTTCCGGCTCGGCGACACTTGCCGCTGCGACGCAAGATCTTGAAACCGGCATCACCCAAGCAGACGCCCTTATGGCAGGCGATACCCAAATCGATGCGGTCGTGGAGCTGGCGGGCGCCAACGACATCACGCTCAAGAGCATTTCACTGAAAAACGCTGCGATGCAGTTTGGCGGTGAAGCGCATTACGCGGATGCGGCCCTTGCGTCAGACTTTTCAGCCAGTCTTGCCGATCTCGGCAAGCTCGACCCTCAGCTTTCGGGAGCGCTGGAACTGAAGGCCAAAACATCCGGCCCGATTGATGCACTGGAAGTCGAAGCTGATGCGACGTCCAATCAGATCATGCTTGCGGGCACACCGCTCGATGATCTCATTTTTTCCGCCAACGCGACAGCCGACATGGAAGCTCCAAGCGCGACTGTAACAACGTCAGCGCAACTGAACGGGCAGCCGATAGCTGTCGATATCGAACTCAAAAGCACTGATGGCGGCGCTGACATCAACCCGCTCTCAGTTAAGCTTGCGGGCAATACCGTTACAGGCTCTCTTGCGGTAGCTGATCTTCAAAAACCGGTCGAAACCCTCCGCGGCGATCTGAAAATCAACGCTCCGGATCTCGCTTCGCTCTCGCCGCTCCTTCTCACGGAAATCGGTGGTCAGCTTCAGGGCAGCGTTCTGGCAGATCCGGACAACAAACAGCTCGCCGTCGATTTGACCGGTTCTGACATCGATGTGCCCTCCCTCAGCATCGGTCAGGTCAAGTTGAAGGCCAACATCGCAGCGCCTTATTCACCACAATCTGCGTCGGCGGACATTGAACTTTCCGACCTGATCACGGACGCTACACCCGTACACGCCGTGTCAATCCTGGCAACGCCGGACAATGGCGGCACTTCGGTCAAGATTGAAGCAAAGATCGACCAGGGAAGTGAAGACGGCCTCTCCTTTGACGGCCATGTGTCGCAACCATCGGCCAATGCCTATGACGTTGCTCTTCAAGAGCTCTCGATGCGTTATCAGGGGCTCTCAAGCCGCCTTCTGCAGCCGACGAAAATTTCATATGCCGATGGGAATGCCGACATACAGCCCCTTGAGCTCAAACTCGGCAACGGGTCGCTTGCGGTCTCCGGCAAGGCGGGGCAAACGCTTGATCTTGCCGCAGAACTGAAATCTGTTCCGCTCAGTCTTGCCAATGCCTTCGTGCCCTCTCTTGGCCTTGGCGGAACCCTGTCCGGGACTGTACAAGCGCAAGGAAGTTCGTCTTCTCCTGAGGCCAATTGGTCAATTTCGGGAGCAGGTCTCACTGCAGCGGAGCTGAAAAACAACGGCCTTGCCGCGCTTAATCTGCAAACGTCAGGGAGTTTGAAGGACAATCAGGTCACTCAGAAAACTACCGCAAGCGATCCTAACGGCTTGACTTTGACCGCATCGGGAAGCGTTGGGTTGTCGCAGCCCAATCCGCTGGCAATCTCGCTCGACGGTACAATTCCAGTGGCCGCGCTGAAACGACCCTTGCTGGAAGCAGGCATTCGCGGTGAAGGGGCAATTTCGCTCAAAGGCAATGTCGGCGGATCCGCCGCTTCTCCGACCTATCAGATCACAGCGACGCCGGCCGGACTGAAGGTTACCAGCCTGTCGACCGGGCTTACGGTGCAGAACATCGGGGGCAGCGCTTCCGTCACACAGGATCAGGCAGCGCTCAATGCGATCACCGGAGAAGTTGCCACCGGCGGCACGCTGTCTGCATCAGGGACCGTTGGAATGAATGACGGTTTTCCCGCGAATCTCGCACTGAAGCTGGACCGCGGACGCTACGTGGACCCGGGATTGGTCACCGCGGAAGTCGACGCGGATATCAAGATCACGGGACCGCTCGCATCCCCATCGAGCTCGGCCCTGATCGGGGGCACCGTCACGATCAACAAGGCAGATGTTTCCATTCCCGAATACCTTCCCGGCGCGATTCCGCCTGTTGAGGTGAGGCATGTGAATGCGCCCCAGGCCATCCGGCAACAGGTTGCGGAACTCGGCGGTGAACCGAAACAGTCGCAAGCGCAGCAGAAGTCGGTCCCACCGCGCCTTGATATCACCCTCTCCGCGCCCGGCCGGATATTCATTCGCGGACGAGGCCTCGATACCGAATTGCAGGGCAACCTGAAAATCGTCGGCACCACTGCCGATCCTCAGGCGATCGGCGCTTTCTCTCTCAAGCGTGGCCAGCTGGACATTCTGACTCGGCGGTTGACCTTCTCGCGCGGCAGCGCAACCTTTGACGGATCCCTGACACCGCTTATCGATTTTGCTGCGACGACGTCGGTGAACAGCACAACAATCACCGTCACGGTGAGCGGTCAGGCGGACGATCCGGAGATCGCTTTCTCCTCTTCTCCAGAACTTCCTCAGGACGAAGTGCTGGCCTTGCTCCTGTTCGGCAAAAGCGTCGGCAACCTTTCAGCAACTCAGATCGCAAGCCTTGCGGCAGCCCTGGCGACACTGACTGGCGGCAGCGACAGCGGTCCTCTTGCAACGATCCGAAAATCCCTGGGCCTGGACGCAATCGACATCAACACCGATGGAGACGAAGGACCATCAGTTGCGGTCGGCAAATACATCAACGACAACATCTATCTAGGTGTTGAACAGGGGACCGGCTCCGGCTCAAGCCGGGTCAAGGTCGATATCGATCTCGATCGGGGATTGAAGGTGCGCGGCGAGGTCGGCGCCGACGGCTCTTCTAAGGCCGGAATCTTCTTCGAGCGCGAATACTGAGCCGTCTATGCAGACCGTTATTTTTACCAAGTGTTCTGTCCAAACCCGCCCTCGCCCACTCTCAATGCGACAAATCGGCGGGCAGCTGTTGCACTGCACAGGCGGTTCATGCAAGTGTGCGCGCCATGACCCATCCATACAGAAAAAATGTTCCGTTCCTGCCGGACGCAACCGTTCACTTGGTAACGGATTCAGCCGGGCGCGACGGGAGTTCAATAATGTCGACACGTAGCAGCGAATACACTCTGGGCGAGCGTATCTGCAAGGCGCGCGATGCTTCCGGCCTGTCGACTGCACAGCTTGCACGGCGCCTGGGGATCAAGACCGCGACGATGCAGAGCTGGGAGAGCGATCGCTCTGAACCGCGTTCCAACAAGCTTGTTCTCCTTGCCGGAGTACTCAATGTCAGCCCGACGTGGCTGCTCGTTGGCCGCGGGACACCTCCCTTTGCGGAGGAAAATGATGCTGCGGACCTCGACAGCATGAAAGTTGCCCTTGATCGCGTTCAGCGGCAGGCACAGGCGCTTGCAGACGAAATCGCCACGCTTCAGGAGCGGCTCGGCGGCTCGTAAAGCCCTCCTCTTGCCCCGTTTCAGGGAGCGCAAACTCAGCTTTCAGTTTCGAGCAGATACAGCTTTTTGCGGCTCCGGTTCAGGAGCCGCCTCGCGTTTCCCATTGCCGTGCACACCTCCGTCACTTTACGAGTACCGCTTTGACTTCAAAAGCGCTTGCCAGACGGTTGCGAGGGGCACTATCTGTTTGTGAGCCGGTTCAAAGGATGATTTGACGGCCGTTTTTGTCCCACATGCCAGAGGGTATTTTCATGTCCTTGAACACCGCGCTTCTCAAGCAACAGGTTTACATCAACGGTGCCTGGACCGACGCCGACAGCGGCCAGACAATTTCGGTGGTCAATCCCGCAAATGGCGAGAGCATCGGTGCGATCCCCTACTGCGGCCGGTCCGAGACCGCCAGGGCAATCGAAGCAGCCCAGGCGGCCCTGCCATCCTGGAAAGCTCTGACTGCTGATGCGCGCGCGGACTATATGCACAAACTGTGCGATGCGATCATGGAGCAAGTCGACGATCTTGCAGTCCTTCTGACGAGCGAAATGGGCAAGCCGCTTGCCGAAGCCAAGGGCGAGATCACGCTCGGCGTGAAATACATCCGGTTCTTTGCGGAAGAAGGCAAGCGCATTTACGGCGACACCATTCCGTCTCCATGGCCGGATCGCCGCATATTGGTGACGAAGGAACCGGTCGGGGTGGTCGCATCGATAACTCCCTGGAACTTTCCGAATTCCATGATTGCGCGAAAACTCGGAGCTGCCCTGGCGTCCGGGTGCACGATGGTTATGAAACCGGCTGAATTCACCCCCTATTCCGCGCTGATTTATGGGGTCATGGCGGACAAGGTCGGCCTGCCCGCCGGTGTCGTCAACATCGTGACCGGCGATGCTCCGGCGATTGGCGAAGAAATGTGCGAAAACCCGCACGTGCGCAAGATTACCTTCACCGGCTCCACGCGGGTTGGGAAACTGCTCGCGGCCAATGCCGGCAAGAACATGAAGAAGATCTCCATGGAGCTTGGCGGCAATGCGCCGTTTATCGTGTTCGATGATGCTGATCTCGACAAGGCCGTGTCCGGCGCCATTGCAAGCAAGTTCCGGAATTCCGGCCAGACCTGCGTCTGCGCCAACCGGATCTATGTGCAGGCCGGTGTCTACGATGCTTTTGCCGAAAAGCTCAAGACTGCGATGTCCGAGCAATTGAAGATGGGCGACGGGCTTCAGTCCGGCGTTACGCAAGGTCCGCTCATCAACGATGCCGCCGTTGATAAAGTTGCAGCGCACGTCCAGGACGCGCTGAACAAGGGCGGCACCCTTGTCACGGGTGGTCAGCGCGGGGAAGGTGCGGGAACCTTTTTCGAACCTACACTTATCACAGGCGCAACAATTGAGATGAAGGTCGCGCACGAGGAAACGTTCGGCCCGCTTGCAGCGCTGTTTCGTTTCGACAGCGAAGCCGACGCAATCAATCTTGCCAACGACACGGAGTACGGTCTCGCCTGCTATTTCTATTCGCAGGATCTCGGGCGCTGCTTCCGGGTCATGGAAGCCCTTCAGTACGGTCTCGTCGGCGTCAATGAGGGGGTTATCACCACCGAAGTTGCACCCTTTGGCGGTTTCAAGGAAAGCGGCATCGGCAACGAGGGCTCCAAATACGGTCTCGATGACTATCTGAATATCAAATACAGCTGTCTCGGAGGCCTCGGCCTCTGAGACGTCGCTGTCTGGGGTGAAAAACTTCCTGCGCGGGACCTTCTCTTTTTTGCCTGATCCTTACAATCACCCCTGCCTCGCTGTAACGCGAAAGGCAAACAGCGGGAGCAGGCCCATAAGCAGGGCAAGGGCGAGGAAAGCCGCCTGAAGGCTTGTCAGGTCGGCAAGAAATCCGATCGCTGCGGGTCCGAGCAGGATGCCTCCGTACCCTGCCGTTGCCACAGCCGCCACGGCCTGTCCGCGCGGCATTTGGGTCTGCGATCCGGCGAGGCTGAACAGGACCGGCACAATGTTTGAGGCACCCAAACCAATCGCCAGGAATCCGGCGGCCGAAACGGCAATATGCGGCGCAACGGTGGCCAACAGCAGGCCAACAATTGTGAGCGCGCCTCCCCAGACAAGTGATTGTCTGCTGCCGACCGCGGCGACAAACCTGTCACCAAACAGTCTCCCGACCGTCATGGCAACCGAAAACAACATGTAGCCGTAGCCACCCATGGCGATTTCAACGAGACCCTGACCGGTGACCAGCAACGCACCCCAATCGAGAATTGCCCCCTCAACCAAGAAAGTGGACGCCGCCAACACGGCGATAAGAAGCACGATGCCCTTCGGCAACACGATCCCGCCGGCATCCGCTCCACTTTCGTCTTTCAAGAGGAATGGCCAGGCAACAAGAACCGCAATCATGCCAAGCAGAGCACAGGCCGAAGCCGAGTGAACCGGTGTTGCGCCAAGTGTCAGCAACAGGGTCGCACCACCTGCACCGGCAAATCCTCCAACGCTGAAAAGCGCATGAAACCCGGACATGAGCGGTGTTGGCGAACCACGCTCCACTTCGACGGCGTGCGAGTTCATGCCGACTTCCAGGAGACCGAGAAAGGCGCCGACCCACACCACAACGCCGACCATAAGCCACACCGAACCGGCAAGAGCGACCGCAGGAAACATCGCCGTCAGACCGAGACCTCCCCAAACGATGACCTTGCGTGTGCCAAAACGCGAACACGCAACACCTGCCAACGGCATGGTCACGACCGATCCTATACCCAGGCACAAGAGCAGGAGGCCCAGACCGGCGTCATCCAAAAAGAGCCTTTGTTTGACGTAAGGTATAAGCGGCGACCAGCATCCCAAAACAAATCCGGCGACGAAAAACACCAGCCGTGTTGCATGGCGGGTTGCCGGCCGGTTGCTGGCAGGCGGGGCGTCCAATTCGTTCATGACGTCCCTGCTGCCTGTGGCCGGTTTTCGCCTGCAGCAATGACTTCGTTCGTATCCGTCTTGTAATCGCGCAGGTTCTGTTTGCCGGCGTTGTCTTCGAAGATCAAAAAATCGATCTGATCAAAGGGGAGCACTTTGTGAGGCTGTTGCGTGCCGAGTTTCTCCTCTGCGATGAGTACGGCGACCTTTTTGCTCCCTTTTGCCGCCGCGCGCTTTACTTCCGCATCTTCGCCGTCAAATGCACTGACGCCGTTTTCGCGGCTTAATGCACACGTCCCGAGAAAGGTCAGATCAAAGTGGTAGTTCTGAATGTCTGCCACCGTTCTGGCACCGGTCACGCCGCCAACCTGGGAATTGACCGGACCGCCCAGCATGAAGAGTTTCAATCCAGGGCGTCCCATGAGGGCCATCCCCACCGGGAGCGAGTTGGTAACGATCGTCAGTTCCAGATCTGTGGGAAGCAGCTCGGCCAATGCCACATTCGTGCTACCCACGTCCAAAAACACGCAGTCGCGCGGCTTCAGCAGTGACAGCGCACTTCGGGCCAGCGCTTCCTTACGATCACACCCCTCCCCGGCTCGGACGGAAAAGGGCTTTGCAGCCGACACAGGCGGCAGGGCACCGCCGTAAACCTTCTCGCACAACCCTTCGGCCGCAAGTCGGCGCAGGTCCCGCCGGATTGCGTCTTCGGAAACTGAAAACTGAGCTGCCAGTTTCGTTGCCGACACCGCCTCACCGCGGGCAAGCATTGCCAGAATTGCAGTGCGTCTTTCATCGGGTAAATAGGCAATATTAGACATAAATGTGCAATATCATGCGATACTGCGTATAATCAAGGGTAAATACGTATCATCGTGCACAACTGTGTAGAACACGTCGTGCCGATTTCACGAGAACGGTATCTGTGGTGCCGAAGATGTTCGCAGTTGGTCAGGCTGCTGCCACGAGGAGCTCAGCAATACCGGCCACATTTGCCGGACGGCCAAAGTAGTATCCCTGACCAAACCGGCATCCGAGTTCCTGGAGCCTGTGTGATTGTTCGAAGGTTTCGATCCCCTCCACAATCACCGACATCCCGTAGCCTTCTGCCAGGAGAAGCACCGCCTCGATAACCGCTGTGTCTTGCTGCTGGTCAATGGTTTCGCGCACGAATGACCGGTCGAGTTTGATCTTGGAAAAAGGAAACTTGGTGATGTAGCCGAGCGAAGAGTACCCGGTTCCAAAATCGTCCATCGAGAAACTGCAACCGATGGCTTTCAGGTCTTCCATATTGCGTTTCAAGTCAGGACTGTCCTCGATGAAGAGGGATTCAGTGACTTCCAGATCCAGACGCTCGGCGGGAAACCTCGAACGCTCCAGGGCTTCAGTCACCGTTTCTACCAGATTGCCTCGAAAGAACTGAACGGGAGACACATTGATTGACACGCGCAGCGGCACCGGCAAGGTCAGAATTTCCTTCATACCGCGGTTCAACGCCCAGGAACCCAGTTCCTGTATGTAGCCGTTTTCCTCCGCGATCGGAATGAATTCCCCAGGAGACACCGCGCCGAATTCCCGGCTGTCCCATCGCAGAAGAGCCTCAACACCGAAGAGAGATCCATCCTTCAGATTTACCAGCGGCTGATAATCCAGGCGCAATTCGTCTCGAATAATCGCCTTGAACAGTTCCGTTTCAAGCTTTCTTCGTCTTTGGAGCGCCGTATCCATCTCGGATTCGAAGCGGACAATTTGGTTCTGACTATCCCTGCGCGCCTTAGACAAGGCATTGCCCGCACGTTTCAGGATCGTATCCGCATCCGTTTCGCCTTCGGAAACCACGTAGCCGAATTTCAACTGAACGGAGATGCGTGCGCCGTCGATCGAGTAGTCCTCGCCAATGATGCGCTGGATGTCATCGACAATCTGTACGTCCCGGCCACTTCCAAACTTCAAAATCGAAATCCCGGCGAACACATCCGCCGTAACGGCCGACCAGGTTATGCCCTGTGCCAGATGACTTTTGAGGCGAGACGCGATCGACTGCCGTACCCGATCACCATAGCTGAAGCCTAGCGTTGCAACGATCTGGTCCATGTTCGTGACCGCAAACTGAAACACGCAGACGGCTTCGCTTTTGGTGCAGGCGTTTTTCGTCTGGCGGTACAGTTCCCTCTCAAACCCGCTGCGATTCAACAAGTCGGTGATCGGATCGAAGCGCGCCAGATACTCCAGCCTTGCGGCCGACTCCCGCTCATCGGTCACATCCCGGCAGGTCAGACAGGCCAAGGCACGGGTCTCAGTCTTGTTGGCATTCGTGCCGTAGGCCAGCGTCTTTTCGGCCTTCGTCACGACGTATTCGATAAACCGCCGCTTAGCGCCTTCCTGAGCCAGCACGAGTATCTGCGGAATCGGCTCTCTTCCTTCAGAAACCTGCAGAACGGCAATCGCCTCTTCAACCAATGCACTGGGAAGAACAGAGCGCGCTGAACTGCCCGCGAGTGTTTCAGTCGAAAACAGCTTTCGCGCAGTCTGATTGGCTGCCGTTATCCGGCAGTCCGCGTCTATGACGATGATTGCATCAAAACTATCATCGAAGACCTGGCCAAGCATACGGTCGCTGTTTCGCTGCTTGACGTCGGCGATGTGAGCCAAGACTTTGTGCAACCCAAGTTCGCGCAAAACGATAATGGCCGCCGCAAGAATAAACAGGAGATAGGCGCTCGCAGTCGGAACAAGGACCGGCATCGTTTTTTGAACGCTCACGGCAACGACTTCAATCGCAAAAACAGACAGCAGAAGAATGCCGAGCTTTACCGACCACCCTTCGATCTTCGTCATCAGCAACAACAGAAAAATGAGCGCAGCGAAGGTCAGGGCGTAGTTTTCGCCACCCGGTATCAGCGCCCGATCCTGCAACAGTGTTTCAGCGCCCAATGCCTGGATCATTGCTCCGGGAAGGATGCCGTGCACCGGCACGGCAAACAGGTCCCTAAGCTCAAGGGCACTTGCTCCAACAATGACCTTTTTGCCTGTAAATTCGCTGAGATCGGCTGTTCCATTCAATACATCGATGAGTGCCGTTCTTTTGATGTCATTGATTGAAATGCCATAGTCCAGAAAGAAGGCCCCCGATGCATCGCCTGTATGCTCACCCAAAAAAGCGGATGCGGATACTTCGGTGGTTCCGTCGATCTCAAATCCGTAGAGGTTTCGCCAGATACGGCTGTCGCCTTCCATCGGTACCATGACGACAACAGGCCATGCATGCTCGAGGAAAGGCTCAATCGGAAGATTGACGATCACTTCGCCTTCAGAATTGGCCGAAGCAGCCTGTCGGAAGGCTGCAAGGCTGACATTTCCAGCTTTCTCAAGCGCGCTAGCGAAAATGGCGTCATCTTCGGGATTGGATGTGGCGCTGAAATCGATATCGAACACAATGTCCTGTGCGCCAGCACCGGCAAGTTTTTCCGTAAGGTCAGCATAGATACGGCGCGGGAACGGCCAGACCCCTATTTCATCGAGGGTCCTGGCATCAACATCCACAAAAAGAATGTCTCCAGAAACCGGACGTTCGTCGTAGCCGTACCTTGTTTCCCAGACGAACCTGTCAAGTGAAGTGGCAATGCCGGATGCACGCAGACCGAAGACAACCGCGACCGAGAGGATCGCGATGACCACCAAACCGGGCAACCTATGCCATCTGTTCGTCTGCCAAGCTTGCAAAGCACCAAACCGAAGTCGTTAGAGTCCAGCAGTTGCGACGATGATGCAGAACGGCTGCGCTCGCATACAAATTCGAAAATCAGTCATCATCGTCGTCATCACCGTCATCATCATCCCCGTCGTCGTCATCGCCGCCACCCCAGCCACCACCTGATCCGGGTTCTGAGCCGCCACCGCCGCTGCCTGAGCCGCCACCAGCGCCACCGCCACTGCCGCCGGAGCCACCGCTGCCACCAGAACCGCCGGATCCGCCTGAGTTACCAGCACCACCGCCGGATCCACCAGAGTTTCCGCCACCACCGTTGGCTGCGCCTGAACTGTCGCTGCGATTTGAATTGTCTCGGTTATCCCAACCGCCATTGTTGCTGACGTTCGAAGCCCCGTTGCCGCTGAACAGCCCCCCAAAGAGCCCTCGCCCTTTTCGGCTTGCCGCGTTCGGTGCTGCTGCTCCCTGCGTTTGAGGCGCATCAACTGCTGCAACGGATAAACCGGGTTGCGGTGCTCTTTTGCGCCCCTTTTGGACAGCAGGTCTTGTCCGGCCACCTACGTTCAAACCTGGCGATCCGGAGCGGCTGCTCGACGCGTTCTGCCCCCGTGTGAGATCAGCTCTGTCTCCGGAAGAGAAATCCTGAACCTCAACAACGCCACGCTCAACTGTAACGCGGGTCCTGCTTTTATCCACGGACACGTCGAACCGCGTTCCTTTCACGACAGCAGCCAGAAAAGGTGTTTCGACAAAGAAATGCGGACGGCCCCGCTTCGACACGTCCACGGTGACGTTGCCCTTGCGCTGAAGCAACGTCGTTTTGGCCCCATTGCTCTGATACTTCGAGATGGCGAATGTCGTATTCGGTCCAACGGAAATCGTCTCGTTGCCTCGCGCGACCAACGCGCGGCTGCCGGATCTGGTGGCTATTGTGTAGCCTTTTTGAAAAACCATGCCCTTCTTCACGCGATAGGCTTCGACACCAGGGGCGACGAAATAAACGACCCCCGAAACGCGCTTGACCAGCCACTCTGCTGCGATAGCCGTTGTGCCGGACTGCGTGAGTAGAAGCGGAACCAGAAGTAGAACGGCGAGAAATTGGTATTTTGTTTTTTCTGACAAGTTGCCAGCCACAAAAATCGCCAACGAAAAGATCAAACTGAAACTGCGCTTCAAATAACTGTAGGTCATCGCCAAATCATCCGGATGGCATCATTCGTGGGCAGTCTAGCTGGGCGTCGCTTAACTCCAGGTATAATCAGCAATTTCGTGTCAATTTTTACTAGTCAGGGTTTCCAACAAGTAAAGGTCACTCAATGTAGTCGGTGAAGTATCGAAAGACCTTGTCGAGGCTGATGGATTGCACGGCTCTCAAAAAGGGCGCTTGACGCAGACGCACGACCAGCCCCTGTTTTGGTGATCTGCCGGGCGTCCTGCAGGCCCGGTTTCAGCAGGCGGCCACAAAACTTTGCGAACTATAACCTGCAAATTTCCTTTGCACAGGCGACATCAGGCTTGTTGGCCTCTCGCAAAATGAAGCTCACTCGGAAGCTGCCTGAGGTTCATTTGCCGCTGTTGCCGTTAGAGTTTCCGTTGCCATTGCCATTCGAATTGCCGTTGCTGTTGCCGTTCGAGTTCCCGTTGCCGTTCCCATTCGAATTGCCGTTGCTGTTGCCGTTCGAGTTCCCGTTGCCGTTCCCATTCGAATTGCCGTTGCTGTTGCCGTTCGAATTCCCGTTGCCGTTCCCATTCGAATTACCGTTGCTGTTGCCGTTTGAATTCCCGTTGCCATTGCCATTCGAATTGCCGTTGCCGTTCGAGTTGCCATTGCCGTTGCCAAACAGCCCGCCGAAAAATCCGCCTCGGTTTTTAACCGCTTTTTGCTGCGTCTGAGGCGAAGCAGCGACATTCGGCAATCCAACTTTGGGGGCGCGTTTTGGCCCTTTGCGCACGGTTGGCTTGGTGCGACCGCCCACACTCAGACCTCCGTCGCCGGACCTCGTGCTTGTCGCGTTCTGTCCTGCGCCCAGATCGGAGCGGTCTCCGGACTTGAAGTCTTGTACACCGACAACGCCGCGTTCCACGGAAACTCGGGTCTGACGGTTGGTTACAGACACGTCAAATCGTGTGCCTTTCACAACCGCGGCCAAAAATGGGGTTTCGACGAAAAAATGAGGACGTGCGCGTTTCTTAACGTCGACCGTTATGTTGCCCTTACGCTGCAGCAAAGTCGTTTTGCTTCGGTTGCTCTGGTATTTGGAAATTGCGAACGTCGTGTTGGGACCGACCGAAATTGTCTCTTCCCCGCGTACGAGCATGACCCGACCACCTGGTCTTGTGCCAATCGTATACCCCTTATTGAAGACCATTCCCTTCTTAACGCGAAAGGCTTCAACACCCGGAGCTACAAAGTACACTATTCCGGATACACGTTTCACAACCCACTCGGTCGCCAGTGCACCAGACGCGGTCTGTGTGAGTAGAAATGGCGCTAGAAACAAAACAACGACGAGCCCAGTCACCTTAGCCGGGGTCCGTATGTTGAAAGGCAGATACGCGGCCTTGCGCAGCCTCTCAAAGTTGCAATAAAGTATTTCAGCAACCATAACCAAATCACCTGAGTGGTATAATCCGATCTAATTCTAGTCAGAACCTGATTAACTCAAGATGAAGTTGGTAATTTCCAAGAAATTTCCGCCGAATACGGTTTCCAATACGTAAACACCAAGGATCGGCAAATCGGATCGGCTGTTAAGCAGCAGGTGAAAGGATGTCCTGCTCAACCCGGCGGAACAATTCCATATCATCGATGTTCATCTGTTCAACACCGCACCGGACCGCGTTTTCGAACACTTTGCGATCACTTCCAGCGTAAAACAATTGTGTGATGAGGTTTGCCGCCATTGCTTCCCGGACAAGTTGATCATGCAGGTTTTCTTCGTGAAACTCGAGAATATGCGCATCCTGCGCAACGGCACGCTCGACCGATCCGACATGGGTGTAGAGCACCATGCGCTTAAGATCAGGCACCTTTGCGCGCGCCTCGGCGCGAATGGCCTGATCGAACGAGAAGGTCCACGCATCATTGAGCATGCCACGTACGGCGAGCATGTCGCGTATTTCAGCCGGATCACCTTCCTTGATCTCGACATATGTTCTGATACGGCCGCGGCAGGCATCGAGGAAGGCGTCCAGACGGGGGACCCGCTCTCCGGAAAACTCGGACGCGAACCAGGCTCCTGCGTCGAGGTGGTCGATGTCTATAGACATCATTTCGGACAAGCGTCCCGCACCATTTGTCGTTCGGTCGACAGTAGCGTCGTGCAGCACGTAGAGCACGCCATCCTTGGAGGGCCTGACGTCGAGTTCCACAACATCCGCACCAAGTTCAATCGCCTTCTCAAGCGAAGCGAACGTGTTTTCCGGAGCATGTCTACACGCACCGCGATGGGACACAATGACCGCTTGTCTCACGTTAAAACTCCTCTGTCTCCAGAACCAATGCCTGAAGTCCTCCGGGCTTCCGTTACGCCCCGACCTGATGGAAGTTCATAAATGCCTGCCCGATTTTCTTGATGTATTGATGACAGTAGAATTTAGTGAATGGTTTCAGAGTCTTGTGTGGCAAGCTGCGTTCGGGAAGACTTTAAAAACGCACAGTTTGCACCCTGTTTCCAAGGTCGATTCGACAAAATTCGGGAATCAATTCACGGACGTGGCCATCTGCCGTAACAAAGACAATATTGTTCATTCAATTCGAACGGTCAGTCAAATTGCACTGCGGCATTTCTTCCCTATCTTCCACCGTGCAGCGTTCATGAGCGAACGCTCTTCGACCAATCGACACGAGGTTTGATCATGATCCGTTTTGCCACTTCCGCCCTGGCCCTGTCTCTTCTGGCCGCCCCCGCACTCGCGGAACCCGTCGCCTATGATTTCGACAAATCGCACGCGAATCTCTCCTTCACGTATAATCACCTGGGTTACTCCACCACCGACGGCCGCTTCGGCGACTGGGACGGAAAACTGCTCATCGATGAGAGCACGCCTGCGAACTCCTCTGTTGAGTTCACGATCAATATCGACAGCCTCGATACCTTCTGGGCAGATCGCGACACGCATCTGAAAAGCCCCGACTTTTTTGACGCCGCCAAATATCCTCAGGCAACGTTCAAGAGCACCAAGGTCGAACAAACCGGCGAAAAACAATTGGAAGTGACCGGCGATTTCACGCTCAGGGGCATCACCAAGCCCGTGACACTCACTGTGGACGTCACTGCACTCGGTGAGCACCCAATGGCCAAAAAACCTGCTGCGGGATTTGCCGTCACGACTGTGCTCAAGCGCTCCGACTTTGGCATGGACAAGTTCGTGCCCTATGTCGGTGATGAAGTCACCGTTACTTTCCATGCTGAAACGTTGAAGTCCGAAGCGACCAACTGATGCAATTCACAAGAGGCCGGTTGAACCGGCCTCTTTCTCCAAGGAGCCGGACATGCTGCGCAACACTTCGACGGGATACGGGCGCGTCGCAATCGCTTTCCACTGGACGATGGCCATTCTGATCATCGGAATGCTGGCATTCGGGCTCTACATGACAACACTGCCACCGACGGACCCCGCGACCTTCCAGCTCTTTCAGCTGCACAAGTCCATCGGTTTTATCGTGCTGACCCTTGCGATCCTGCGCCTCGTCTGGCGGCTGTTGAATCCCTCTCCGAAACTTCCCGAGGGAATGCACCCGCTCGAGAAGCTTGCAGCTCATCTGGGTCATATAGGGCTTTACGCACTCATATTCGCCATGCCGATTACTGGATGGTTCATGGTTTCCGCCTCCCCATGGGGCATTCCGACTGTTCTCTTCAACATCCAGCCCATACCGCACCTGCCGGTCCCCGAAGCTTTGGGGACAAAGGAACAGGCGGAAGCCTTCTTCAAGCTGCTTCATGAATATGGCGCTTATCTTCTCATTGCCCTCGTCGTCGTTCACGTTGCTGCGGCCATGAAGCATCACTTCATCGCGCGGGACGACACGCTCAAGCGGATGGTTTCGACAAAACCGGCCAGATCCGAATCTTAACTTCCCACATCAGGATTTCAGCATATGCCTATGAAAAGCCTAGCAACTGCGTTTACGTGTGCACTCCTGCTTACTGCAGTCGCGCCTGCCAGCGCCGATACGTGGACCGTCGACCCGGAAGCGAGCAAACTGTCGTTTGAGGTCCAGCAGGGCGAAGGAACCCTGAACGGCGAGTTTCAATCCTGGCAGGCGAGCATCGATTTTGACGTCGAAGCTCCCGGATCTGCTAAAATTTCCGCCGTGATCAATCCCGCCAGTGCCGCCACGGGCAACCCGCAATTCGACACGACCCTGCCTGCAAAGGACTGGTTCGACACCGAGGGCTTTCCGGATGCGGAGTTCGCCGCGGAAGGCGCTTCATTGGTTGAAGGCAACAGTTACAAGGCCGATGGCACGCTTACAATCAAGGGCGTTTCGCATCCGGTCGTGCTCGAATTCACGCTTGAAATTGAAGGCGACACGGCAAAAGCACAAGGTACAGCCACGCTGAACAGGCTTGAGTATGCAATCGGTGCCGGCGTCGGCACGGACACGGTCGGCGATGTTGTAACGGTAACCCTCGATCTGACCGCAACCCGTTGAACCCTGCCTCTGCGCAGCGCCCAAATTAGCAAGCCGCGGGACTTGGCGTCCGCGGCTTTTTTGCCGTAAGAGAACACCTTGAAAGTTCCAGCGCATCCGGCATTCGACAGCCGAGACAGCCAGATCAGGAAAGATGCCCCATGAACGCACCCGTCACGCCTCCCGAGTACCATCACAGCGCACTGTTCCCGCAAGGCGAAGACACGACACCGTTCCGAAAGCTGAGCTCCGACTTTGTCAGCACCGCCGAGTTCAACGGCGAGGAAGTCCTCATGGTCGAACCCGAAGGACTGCGTCTTCTTGCAGAAGAAGCTTTCAAGGACATCAACCACTATCTGCGCCCGGGCCACCTGGAACAGCTCAAGAAAATCCTGGACGACCCGGAAGCTACCGAAAACGACAAATTCGTCGCCTTCGATCTGCTCAAGAACGCCAATATTGCCTCGCACGGTGTCTTGCCGATGTGCCAGGACACAGGCACGGCGATCATCATGGGCAAGAAGGGCCGTCGGATCTGGACGGATGGCAGCGATGAGGCGGCACTCGGCGAAGGAGCCCGGGACGCTTATTTCAAAAAGAACCTGCGCTATTCGCAGTTGGCACCGATCTCCATGTTCGAGGAGACGAACACCAAGAGCAATATGCCTGCTCAGATCGAGCTTTATGCAGAAGGCGAAGATGCCTACAAGTTTCTCTTCATGGCCAAAGGTGGCGGTTCGGCCAACAAAACCTTCCTGTTTCAGGGAACCCCCTCCCTTCTGACCCATGACCGCATGATCGACTTCCTGAAGGAAAAGATCCTTACCCTGGGAACGGCCGCGTGCCCGCCTTACCACCTGGCGATCGTCATCGGTGGAACATCGGCGGAGATGAACCTGAAGACCGCCAAGCTTGCCTCAGCACGCTATCTGGACGGTCTGCCGAGCGAAGGATCGGAGAGCGGACACGCGTTCCGGGATTTGGCTATGGAAGAAGAGATCCACAAACTGACCCAGGCAACCGGTGTCGGAGCTCAGTTTGGCGGCAAATATTTCTGTCACGACGTGCGCGTCATCCGCCTGCCGCGCCATGGCGCTTCGCTTCCAATCGGTCTTGCAGTGTCTTGTTCCGCCGACCGGCAGGCAGTCGGCAAGATCACGAAAGACGGTATTTTCCTGGAGCAACTTGAGACACAGCCGGAAAAATATCTGCCGGAAGTCACCGACGAAGCCCTTTCGGATAATGTGGTCAAGATCGATCTCACCCGTCCGATGCCGGAAATCCTCGGTGAACTCAGCAAGCACCCGATCAAGACCCGGCTTTCACTGACCGGCCCACTGATCGTTGCGCGGGATCTTGCGCATTCCAAGCTGAGGGACCGCCTGGAAAGCGGAGAGCCCCTGCCCGACTATTTCAAGAACCACCCGATCTACTATGCAGGTCCGGCAAAGACACCCGACGGCATGCCGTCCGGATCGTTCGGGCCGACCACCGCGGGACGCATGGACGCCTATGTTGATCAGTTTCAGGCCGCAGGCGGTTCAATGGTCATGCTGGCAAAGGGCAATCGTTCTGCGCAGGTGCGCCGCGCGTGCCAGGCGCATGGCGGATTTTATCTCGGCTCCATCGGGGGACCCGCGGCACGCCTTGCCCAGGATTGCATAAAGAAAGTGGAAGTCGTCGAATTTGAAGAACTCGGCATGGAGGCGATCTGGAAAATCGAGGTTGAAGACTTTCCGGCATTTATTGTCATAGATGACAAGGGAAATGACTTCTTCAAGGAGCTCAATTTGAGCTAAGTTTCTATATGCAGGAAATAAAAAGGCGGCGATTGCCGCCTTTTTTGTGTCTGGCAGTTTGTATTTGCCTGAAAAACTTTACCTGATCTTTATCCCATGCAGGCAAACAATGTGACCGGCAACTCAACGTCACAGATGTCTTTATGGTCAAATTCGCCCTTTACCTGCTCGTACTCGTGATTTTTGCGTATAGCAGTCTGAAACTCGGCCTGCCCAAGCTTCATTTTCTGTTCCTGGTTGCGATTCTGGGAAGCGTTGCATGCATGGTGCTCTGGCCACTTTTCCGGCCGGTCTTCAGCTCAATCGGCTCATTTTTGCCGACGAGCGCAAACAGAAACCAGGATGCCGAACCGCAGGATATCAACGATGGCAGATTTCAACAGGTCCTGACCAAAGAGGTAAAAAAGGCACCGGAGCCGCGCGTAGAGCCGAAGGCAAAACCCGAAACAGCTCCGGTTTCGAAAGTGGAGGCCGTGCCGGAAGTCCCAAGCGGGCCGACACCCGGGATGGATTCTTCCTTTGAGGCTCTTCGGTCAGAGTTTGCACGCAGCGCCGTTTACGCTTTCAGGCCCTATCCGCCGCACCGGACTCAAAATGGCCGGAGCAAAGTTGGCGGTCTGCCCGACCTGCCAAAGGGCGTTGCCTGGCCGACCGCACCGGGACACGGTGATCAGATCAAGCCGGATTTGCCGCTGCATTTCCTCGCTCAAATCGACCTTGCCGACTTGCCATGGCGCCCGAAGGACATTCCGGATGCCGGGATGCTGCTCTTTTTCGGACGTTTCGATGAAAGCCTTTCCTGGGCAGAAACCGATGTTGCGCCTGAAAACGACATACGGGTCCTCTTCGATCCTGACTATACGGGAACCGAGACACCGTTCCCGAAAAACCTGCCGCCAATCCGGGACGGCAACTACCATTTCGACCTGCTGTTCGGTCTGCCTGGCGATGAAAAGACACGCATCTTTCCGGAGTGGCCGCTTGCCTTTGTGACTGCTGAAACGATGCCACAAAGCAGCGCCCTGCCGTTCGCCGCACCAGAGGGCTATGACGCTGCCCATAAGCACCTCCTCATGGAGCAGCTGAAGGCGGCATTCGGCACGCTTGAAACCGACAATGTCGAACATCGGGAATTCCATCTGTTTCAGCCGAGGACCGAGCAGGAGCGCGCCGAAGGAAAGCCCATTGTCGTGCGGCCGCATTCAGAAACCGGGTTTCCGTTTGCGCCGAGGGGTATTGCCCTTATCTGCCGGATCCTGCGCAACCGGCACGCGGCCAAACTTGAGGAAACGAGCTTCGATACCTGCTTTGAAGATTGGCAGGGGCAGGCCGAGGGGTCTAATGCAAGGGGCATAGACCAGCGTATGGTCAATGCCTTTATCGAGGACCTGAACGACTTCCTCTCGCAGGCTGCGGACAAGAATTACGGAACCTATCTGAAAGCCGACATTGAACGTGCTCTGCACCGCCTTGTGACAGAGGCAGGCGCCAATCCGGATCTTGCAAAGCATCTTCCCGAAGCGCTTTACGTTGCCGCGGCGGACCGGCATCCGGTGTTTTTGAAAGATGCCAGCAACATCAAATGTCCGGACTATCCGGTGGCAAGGACCAGCAACAGCTATCACCAGCTGTTCGGACACCCTTCATCTGCACAGCTCAATCTGTCGCCGAACGGACCGGATCAGCTTCTGTTCCAGCTTTTCAGTGACTGGGGTGCAGAAATGAGCATGGGTGACGGAGGCGAATTCCATTTCATGATCAACGAAAGTGATCTCACCGCGCAGGCATTCGAAAATGTCCAGGCAGCTCATTGTGCGAGATAGCATCGCGCCGGCTTGAGCCCCTCGCTCGCTTCTTCATGCGACGCTTCAGTGTTGATTCCGCAGATCTCACTGTTTCTTCCACGTAGAAAATAACAACCGATCCCTTCCAAAAAGAGCGATAATAACTACAATTTAGAGACGAAATTTCGCCTATTCACCCTCATAGGCGTTATTCCTCGTTGCAATTACAGCACAATTGATCGAAGTCACGCCTGCTCACATCATCGTGAGATTCCCTTTCCTCCAAAATTAGGCCATGATTGTTAAGAGTGCGGCAAGGAGATTTTCCTAACGTAACCTTCGAAATGAAGCGCCGTGAGATGGGCAGGCGCTGAAGGGGGATAGAGATGAAGAGATATTTTTACGCAGTGATTGCAATTGTGGCAGGATCGTTCCTGCTGCCGGCTGAAGTCTCAGCGCGTGCTGGCTACTTCGACCACAGCACCAACACCTGGGTGACCCCGAAATATCACCCTGGCGGCAAGTCTCCGGTGAGACGCAAAAAAGTCAGCTATGATGGACCGTACTCTCCGGGCACCATCGTTATCGATACGTCTGAGCGCCGTCTTTATCATGTTCTGCCGAACGGCAAGGCCATGAAGTACGGTGTGGGCGTCGGTAAAGAAGGATTCCAGTGGGCTGGTACGCACCGTGTTACCCGCAAGGCCGAATGGCCGAGCTGGACACCTCCTGCGCAGATGCGTGCCCGCGAGCGTCGGAAAGGCCGGATCCTGCCGACCTATATGCCAGGCGGCCCGAACAACCCGATGGGTGCTCGCGCACTTTACATCGGCTCCACCCTTTACCGCATTCATGGCACCACTGAGCCGTGGACAATCGGTTCTGAGGTTTCTTCCGGTTGCATCCGTATGGCAAACGAAGACGTCATCCACCTCTATAAGAGCGTAAGTGTTGGCGCCAAGATTGTCGTAAAGCGCTAAGCGAATAGCAAATCAAACAAGAAGGCCGGACCTGAGCGTCCGGCCTTTTTTGTTTCCATACCGGCCTTTGTCAGCCCAGTCCGTAAAGAGACCTACGTCGCTGTTTCGGCAGCGATCAGACACTCGGCAGCGGTTCTTGCCGCCCCTGCTGGGTCCGGATCGAAGCCCATATGTGCTGCCACGATCGCACCTTCCTTCAGGATCAGCAATTGTCTGGCGAGTTGGCAGGGGTCGCGCACCTGCGCTTCTTTGCACAGTCTGGTTAGTGCCGTCAGTAGAAGACGTTTGTGCTCTGCCGACTGTACAAAGGCAGGATGTTCCGGATCCTGGAACTCGGCCGACGCCTTGATGAACATGCAGCCTCTGAAATCCGGCTCCGAAAACCACTCTTTCAAGGCATCAAACAGGACAAGCAAACGCTCACGCGCCGGCAATCCGCTTTCGTCCAACCTGCGAAACAACCAATTCCGGAAAATCTCATCGCGGTGGCGCAGCACCGCCAGGATCAAGTCGTCCTTTGTCCGGAAATGCTTGAACATGGTTGTCTTGGAAATGCCAGTCTCTGAAACCAGGGCATCCATTCCCGTGGCATGAAAGCCATCGCGGTAAAAGACCGGAAGAACCTTTCTGACCAGTTCGTCACGTTTGCTTGGGCGCATACTGCTTCTTTCTGTACTGATCTGTAGGTATTTCATTCCAATGGATTTCACAAGTTTTTTGACTGTCTTGGCTTAAAAAGGCTTGATTATCTGTACCGATCTGTACATCTTAAAAATCATAACTGAACAGATCGGTACAGTTAGAAAGCTGAGGTTCAAGATGAAGAGATTGAAACCCGCATATCCGAATAGTTTCTACGTAGTCGGTGCCTTTGCGTTTGTGACCCTCATGCTGGTAGCTCTCGTCCAACCGGCACCGGAAAGCACGCAGCTCGACACTGTATCGATCCAGACGTCATCTCCCCAAATTCTTGCCATGGATCTCACGCAATGACCGAACAACGACCACCGCTGCCGCCTTTCACCCGCGAAACCGCTATCCAGAAGGTCCGGGCAGCCGAAGACGGATGGAATGGCCAGAACCCTGAAAAAGTCGCCTTGGCCTATACGCCCGACACGATTTGGCGCAATCGCTCTGAGTTTCCGGTGGGCCGCGAACAGGTCGTCGATTTCCTGACCCGCAAGTGGAAACGGGAGCTCGACTACCGTCTGATCAAAGAGCTTTGGACCTTTGAGGACACCAGAATTGCCGTTCGCTTCGCCTATGAGTGGCACAATGGCGATGGCCAATGGTTTCGCTCATACGGCAATGAAAACTGGGAGTTTGCCCCGAACGGGCTGATGCATCGCCGGTTCGCGAGCATAAACGACCTTGCGATCGCCGAGAGTGATCGCAAATTTCACTGGACCAGCGGCCCCCGTCCGCTTGATCATCCAGGTCTCAGCGATCTGGGACTTTAGGGTACGGACTTATAAATGGAGCTGGTTTGGCGGCAGAAATGGTGAATTCTCGCGAGGAAACGTGCGAAGAGCGGGCTTTGTGCCCGGTCAAGCACGTTGACGCTGCGAGGTAAGGCCATTTTGCCGTCCTTCGGATTTGGCCTTTTGGCCACCTGCCGTGTTGCGAAAGGCTCGAAAATGAACCAAATTTCCTGCGCTTTCGCTCCTTTCATCTGGCCAAAACGATTCAAACCAAATCAACTTCATTTATGAGTCCGTACCCTAGACCGTTTGACCGGAGAACCGAATGGCCCGCGCATTTTCGGAAATCGCATTCACCCAAACCGTCCGCGACCGACAGTCAGACCTAGGGTCGCGGGACGGCTATGCCGCTCTGGACTCAGATGACATCGATCGAGGCGACCGGCTGGGGCCGAGCGAAATCGGCTTTATCCAGGCGCGGGACGGTTTCTATCAGGCAACCGTTTCCGAAACGGGCTGGCCCTATGTCCAGTTTCGGGGCGGACCAGCCGGTTTCCTCAAGGTTCTCGATGAAACGACGCTGGCCTATGCGGACTTTCGGGGCAACAGGCAGTATATAAGTCATGGAAATCTTGAGACAAATGAGAAAGTGTCCCTGATCCTGATGGACTATCCGAACAGAACCCGTCTCAAGGTATGGGCGCTGGCGCAGCAACTGAACTTGCAGGGGAATGAGGCGCTGGCCGAAGCGGTCTCCCTCCCCGGCTACCGGGCTCTGCCGGAAAGGATCATCAAGCTCTCTGTTAAGGCCTTTGACTGGAACTGCCCGCAACACATCCCGCAAAGGTTCTCTTTGGCAGAGCTCGCGCCGGACCTGAACAGACTTCAAAAGCGCATTCAGGACCTGGAAGCAGAAAATGCGGAATTGAAAGCCTTTCTGGGAACGGACAGCCGGCGCTAGTGGAATTGCCGGTCCAACGAGGCACAGGCCGACATCTCTTTCGAACTCATTCAGTTCGTTGTGATGACCATCTCGCCTTCGTGAAGAAAACAGCCCTTGTCGAACAAAGACAGGTCCAGCGGGTTTGGAAGGCGAATGTCTGACCAGTCCGGCACATCCTTGACGGCCGGGTCAAACGAGCGATGTATCTGCGACAAGAACACCAGACGGACCCTTCGCGTCTGCGCAAATCGTTTCAGCGTCTGAATCTGAGCCGACAGTTCCGGTGCGGTACGCATTTGATCAAGGATCTGGAGGTAGTCGATGACGCCAAGGGCTCCCTCCGAGGCCTCCGAAAGGACTTTGACCACCGCATCAGCATTCAGCGAATCCGTCAAAACGGTTTCAAACCCTTCAGATTTCTCTTTGGTTCGTCCCCCCAATGCCAATGCCGATCTGACCTCCTGCGCAGAACATTCAGACGATAGAAAGAACGACCGGCCTCCCCGCTTGGCGGCATCAAAACCCAACTGCAGCCCCAGGACAGTCTTTCCTTGGCCAGGCCTTGCAGCCAGAAGGAGCATCTGGCCGGGTTGAAGCTCACGAAGAAGAGCGTCTTCGGGACCACTTCGACGATAGGAACTTGCAAGCTGGCCCCAATTGGCAAAGCCTTCTGAGCACGCGATACGGTCCAGCGCAGCATTCAACGGAATATTCTCTTGCCTGGCGATTGCCTTGGCTTTGCGTTTCAAACGGAAAATCGGGGCAGACAGTCTCATCGCGACCTCCAGAGCCAGGTGCGAAAATCGCAATCCCTCCTTATGCGAGCGCACATGAAGCCAATGCAGTCACGATTGGCCCTGCAGGTCTGCTGCTGCTCCGATCGGAGGGGGAAGGCGCGGGTCACGCCCTTTCGAGACACTAACAGATTCGACGGACACCCCTCCAGCCGGTTCAATCCTCAAAGGTCGCGGCTCAGGCCCTTCTCCTCAAGTTCGCGCAGATAGACTTCCCAGTGCTGCTCGGGGTTCTCACCGAGATCAAGAAAATACCGCCAGGAGTATATTCCCGAGTTATGCATGTCGTCGAAATGAATCCGGACTGCGTAATTGCCAACCGGTTCAACTTTTATGATTTCGACATTGCGCTTTCCGGGAACGGTTTTTTTCTGGGAGGGTGCATGTCCCTTGACTTCTGCCGAGGGCGAACAGACACGCAGATACTCGGCCGCGAGGTCATGTTTCGCGCCATTGTTGAAGGCGACCGTCAGCGTTTTCCTGTCACTGGAAACGCGCAGTTCGGTTGGCCAAGGGTCTGAGTTTGCGGTCATTTAAAGTTTTGCCTGCCAGATTTCATCAACTTGGTGCGGACGATACCGTGCAGCGTGCCACGGTCAAGCGGCGTTTTGACCCGCCAGTTTGACGGCTTCGTATCCCGCCAGAGCCGCTTGCCGCGCAGCCGCGTGCTCGACAATCGGCAAAGGATAAGAGACACCCAAAACAACACCGGCACGCTCCAAGGCCGCTTCCGGCGCGTTGAACGGTTCGAACAGATAGGCGGTCTCAAGATCACGCAACTCCGGAACCCAGCGGCGCACGTAAGCCCCCTCCGGATCGAATTTCTGCCCTTGGGTGATCGGATTGAAAATGCGGAAGTAAGGCGCGGCGTCAGCGCCAGACCCCGCCACCCACTGCCAGCTTGCGGAATTGTTTGCAAGGTCGGCATCCAGAAGCGTGTCGCGGAACCAGGCTTCGCCGTGGTGCCAGTGCAGGCGCAGGTGCTTGACCAGGAAGCTTGCGACGATCATGCGAACACGGTTGTGCATGTATCCGGTCTGCCAGAGTTCGCGCATGCCTGCGTCGACGATCGGATATCCCGTTTGCCCTTTTTGCCAACGCTCCAGATCCTCCGGTGCCTCCCGCCAAGGATAAGCGTCGAAGGTTGGGCGCCAATTCGATTTCGGCAACTCGGGGAAGTGATAAAGGAGGTGGTAAGAGAACTCCCGCCAGGCAATTTCTGACAGGAATTTTTGGCCATCATTGCCCAGGTCTGGCTCCTGGTTCATTGTCTTTTGTGTCTCAAACCAGATTTGCCGCGGAGAAATATCTCCAAAATGCAAATGCGGAGACAGTCTGGACACGTTTGGAAGATCCGGCCGATTGCGAAGGGTTCCGTATCCTTTGAGATCTGCATGCAAAAACGCTTCAAGGCGCTGCTTTGCCCCCCGTTCACCCGGCGACCACAGATCGTCCCAGCCGTCCGCCCAGTTTGGATTTTGCGGCAGAAGTCCAAGGCTATCCAGCCGCTCCCCGTCCGGGTACTCGATGAACTCGATTTTTTCGGGCGCCGGAAGCGGTGCTTTCACGTCCTGTTGCTGCGCTGTTTTCCAGAACGGCGAATACACCTTGAAGGAGCCGCCGGTCTTGTTGGTAAGCTCCCAAGGTTCGTGCAAAAGCGAAGCCTTGAAGCTTTCCACGTTGAACCCGTCGGCTCTCAACAGGGCCTTGATTTCTGTGTCCCGTTCGATTGCATGCGGCTCGTAGCAGCGGTTCCAGCAGACGTTGCTGACCTCAGCCTGCCTTGCAATTTGCGGCACGAGAAAACGCGCATCTCCTTTGAGGATCACAAGGCCCGGGAGCGTTTGCTTCAGGGCCGACAGGCTGTGATGAAGCCACCACTTGCTTGCCCCTCCAAGGGGATGGAGCTCTCCGGTCTGGTGCGGGTCTTCGTGGATGAAAACCGGTAAAACCGGCCCATTCTTGGCGGCCTCGAACAATGCGGGATTGTCCACCGTTCTCAAGTCTTGCCGGAACCAAACGAGTGTCGACATGCTGCCTCTTTAAAACACGTGTTATGGAATACGTCAGAGACGGCAAATGGATCAGTCTCTTGGCCGGCGAACATGACCGCCGACCACTGTGTTTCGTGGACGCCCAGTCAGGCTGGTTCGAGCGCTTTTGCCACCTCCCGCAGCCGCCCGAAATGTGCGTCCCAGCCGGCATCGAGGGCGCTCAGCATCTGGAATGCCGCCTGCCCTGCAGCCTCTTCAATCCCTTCGTGCGAGAGCGACAAACGCGTTCCGCCGGCAGCATTTTCCAAGGACCAGCGCACGGTTGTCATCGCTCCGTTCAAGGGCTTCACTGTGAAGGTGTAGACGAGGCTTTCATGCGGCCGCATTTCGAGCACCTTGCCCCAACAGATTTTCTGCATGTCACCGTGCTGATCCAAAAGAGTGAAGTCCTCGCCCTCCTTCAAATCCTCCTGCGCCGGATGAAACCAGCGTGCCAGCTTGTCCTTTTCCGTTAGAAACGACCACACGACGTCGCGCGGTGCATTCAGGAACACTGTCTTCGTAATGGTTGTCGCACTCATTTTTTCCGTCCTTTCTCTTCCTGCATCTCCTTGGCAATTTCCTTCTGCAGATCAGAAAGTTTGCCATCCCAGAACTGATCGAAATATCCAAGCCACTCGAATGCGGATTTTAAAGGCCCAGGTTCAAGGCTGCTCCGCCGCTCACGACCGATGACTTCACGTTTGATGAGGCCGCCCTCTTCAAGGATCGCCAGATGTTTGTTGATTGCCGTGCGCGTGATATCGAAACGCGACGCGATGTCGGCTATTGCCAGGCTCTCATTCGAGAGGTGAACCAGGATTTCGCGCCGCGTCGGGTCGGCCAAAGCGCGAAAAACGCCCTGAGGACCGGTGTTCATGGATGCTTCTCCTCAACCGGAAAAAAGTCGAATGAACCGTCCTGGTAGAGAAATGTGACGCAGTCCGTTTGCGAGACGCACTTGCTTAAATGCACCAGACCGGCCGGGATTTCGTAAAAGTCGCCTGCTTTCAAAACGGTCTCTTCGCCAACCACCGCCTCGTCGGGCAAGTGAACCATTTCACCCTCAATAACGATGCCGTACATGCCCGCGCTCTTCGCATGGACAGGACTGACGAGCCCGGCAGGCAAGCGAACCATCGCCATATAACTCTCTTCAAACCGCGCTCCTTTCAGAGCTGCAAAAGCAACACCTTCACTCGTTACTTCCCAAGACAAATCTGACTGCGTTGCCAGCCTGATTTCAGCCGTTTCGGCTTTGACAGCCGTCAAAAACCCGATGGTCACAGCAGCAACCGTTCCCAAACACTTCGCAATCCGCATACCACTCTCCTCGCGACACCTTTAGGTGTTATATTAAATGACACCTTTTGGTTTCGTTTCAAGTCCCGCCTGAAAATTTTTCCCTATCTCAGAGCACATATTGATTTTAGTACGAATTCGCACTACTTAGTTCGATATCGCACTAATGGAGTTTCAAATGACTTTGACGCGCAGAAAAACACTGGCAATCCTCGGTGGAGGCTTCGTCGTAGCAGCAGGAGCTGTGACCGGCACCTTCTTGGCAACAAGAACCCCTTCAAGTGCGCTTGCGCCGTGGGACAAAGCAGGCGCGTATGAAGATCCGCGCCTGTTTGCCCTTTCCTACGCGCTGCTGGCTCCCAACCCGCACAACAGGCAGCCATGGCTTGTGGAACTCGACACGGCCGACGGTTTCCTGCTTCACAGGGATATTGAAAGAGATCTGCCTCATACAGATCCCAACCAAAGGCAGATATTTGTCGGCCTCGGATGTTTTCTGGAATTGATGGCGATTGCGTCGACCCTGAAAGACAGGCGCGCCGAGATAGAGCTGTTTCCAGATGGCACCAACGGCCCTGTCGCAAGCGTCCGCTTGAAGGATGGCGGCAAGGCCGACCGCCTGGCGGAACATATCCTCGCCCGCAGGACCTGCAAGGAACCTTTTGAAGACCGCCCCGTGCCGAAAGAGAGCATCGCCCAACTGACGCAATACGGCGTAATCATTACGGATCCTGCTGAAGTGATGCGCGTCAAAAAGCTCACATGGGACGCCTGGATGACGGAAACGAACACCCATCGCACGCTAAAAGAGAGCGTGGATCTGATGCGGTTCGGTAAGTCCGAGATCAACGCAAACCCGGATGGTATCGATCTGGGTGGCCCCTTTCTGGAGAGCCTTATGCTGGCCGGTATTCTCACGCGAGAAAATCAGCTCGACCCGGAATCGGCAGGCTTTCAGGAAGGCATAAAGATCTACCGCGACATGCTGGAAGCGACACCGGCCTACATTGTTTTGACAACGTCCCAAAACGCCCGGCAAAACCAGATCGAAGCGGGGCGCCGCTGGCTGCGCCTGAACCTGGAGACGACGCGGCTTGGTCTGGCGCTGCACCCTGTCAGCCAGGCGTTGCAGGAATTCAAGGAGATGGAACCTCACTACAAGCAGGCCCACCAGCTACTTGCCAAACCCGGAGAAACCGTTCAGATGCTTGGGCGACTGGGATATGGCCCGACTGTGCCGCCCTCGCCCCGCTGGCCGCTCGAGACACGGATCATGAATGGATAACGATACCCGGACGCTCTTCTTCTCTTTCTTCAACGAAATCGGGATCATTGCGCAACTCAGCCGCACCGCTCTTGAGGCGCGGCTGCCGAAGGGACTGACGTTGCCCCATTTCAGCGTCGTGAACCACCTGATCCGCGTGAAGGACGGTCAGACGCCGTTGGCGCTGGCAAATGCATTCCAGGTTCCCAAGACGACAATGACGCATACGCTCGGCGGGCTGACGGTGCACGGGTTTGTTGAGATTCGCCCCAACCCCGAAGACGGACGCAGCAAAACCGTCTGGCTGACAGATGCTGGTCGACGCTTTCGCGAGGATGCGATCCGCTCGATCGATCCGGACATCGAAGTCTTCAAATCACAGTATCCGGAACACAAAATTCGCGAGATCGTTCCGGAGCTTGCAGCTATTCGCGCCCTCCTAGACGCAGCCCGCGACTAGGCCCGTTTAAGCCACGATTGACAAAACTACACCGGCAAGTTTACCTATTGGCGCAATCAGTACAATCATCGTCCGGTTTCGATTGATATTGCCTTCAAGCGCGCCATATGATGAGGCCAAGAACAAAGAAGTTTTGGGAGAGCAGAGCGTGACAGACGGAAAGATAGTCGTTCCATCGAAACATTCGGACGGTCCTGACGTCCCCTCCCCGATGATCGACCCGTTCGGGCGTGCAGTCACGTATCTAAGGGTGTCTGTTACCGACCGCTGTGATTTCCGCTGCGTTTATTGCATGGCGGAAGACATGACCTTCCTGCCAAAGCGCGAAGTCCTGAGCCTGGAAGAACTGGACCGTTTGTGCACCGCTTTCATTGAAAAAGGAGTGCGAAAGCTTCGCCTGACCGGTGGTGAGCCGCTTGTACGCAAGAACATCATGAGCCTTATCCGAGGCCTCGGACGTCATCTTGACAGTGGTGCGCTAGAAGAACTGACGATCACCACGAACGGCTCGCAACTGTCGCGCTTTGCGCACGAACTTCATGACTGCGGCGTCCGGCGCATCAATGTGTCGATCGATACGCTGGATACTCAGAAATTCAAGGCAATCACGCGCTGGGGAGATCTCGGCAAAGTCATGGATGGGATACGGGCCGCGACCGAAGCAGGCCTGAAAATCAAGGTCAACATGGTCGCACTCAAAGAAGTGAACGAACATGAAATCGTCTCGATGATGGAGTGGTGCCACGATCAGGGCCACGATCTGACGTTGATCGAGACAATGCCGCTTGGCGAAATCGACGGTGATCGCACCGACCAGTATTTGCCGCTGTCGAAGGTGCGTGCAAGCCTCTCAGAACAGTTCACACTCACGGACATTCCTTATAAAACCGGTGGCCCTGCACGATACGTCACGATTGAAGAGACAGGTGGACGTCTCGGGTTCATCACGCCCTTGACCCATAACTTCTGCGAAAGCTGCAATCGTGTACGCGTTACCTGCACCGGCCAGCTCTACATGTGCCTTGGCCAGGACGACATGGCGGACCTGAGAGCGCCGCTTCGGGCGTCAGAAGGCAACGATCTCCTGAATGATGCGATTGACGAGGCGATCGGGCGCAAGCCGAAGGGTCATGATTTTGTAATCGACCGGAAGTCAAGACAGCCAGCCGTCTCGCGCCACATGAGCGTCACCGGCGGCTGACGCACACAGCACGACTAAAAGGCGCAAGCCTCAATCAGGACTTTTAAGCTCATTCTGCGGGCATCAGATCATGAGCCCCTTCGGCGCGCTTGATCGATAGCGCGGCGAACAGGCTGACCACGATACCTATGGCCATGATCAGGATCATGCTCCAAGGCGAGCCCGCAAGGAAACTTTCGGCGAACAGCCATGCCACAAGCGAGCCGGCGAATGCGCCCATGCCGACCTGCATTGATGCGACAAGTCCGGATGCGGCACCTGCAAGCTTGGGGCGCACGCTGACAGCGCCCGAGATAGCACTCGGGAGACACACACCATTTCCCAGTCCGAGAACGAACATCGGCAAAAACAGGCTTGCTGCCGTTACGCTGCCGAAATAGGCAAAGCCGCCTATCAAGCCGACCGAGAACACACTTATGAGCGTGCCCGTCAATATCATCGGATAAAGGCCGATCCGCGCCGCAAACCGGCCGGATATGTAGTTTCCGACAATGTATCCGAGGGCAACGAACATGAAGTAGAAGCCCATCTCCGCTGCACTTAGAGACAGAAGTTGCGCGGCAATGAAAGGGGCGCCGCCGAGATAGGCAAAATAGGTCAGCGCCGAGAATGCAGCCGTTAATGCATAGCTCCAGAAGAGACGCTCTTTCATCAGAATACCGTAGGAACGAAGAACCTGACCCGGTCCGACGCGACTGCGATGATGGTTTGTTTCCGGCAACAGGAACATGCTGGCCGCCAAGACAGCCAATCCGATCAGCAACAAGAGAAAGAAGCCGCCCTGCCACCCATAAAACTGGTCGAGAAGCCCCCCGACCGCCGGCGCGATTGTGGGCATTACCGCCATGCCCATCGTTACATAGCCGATCATGCTTGCCGACTGCCTTGGACCGTAAATGTCGCGGACGATGGCACGGCCGAGCACCATACCGGTGCATCCCCCCGCAGCCTGAATAACGCGTGCAGCAATGAGCGCTTCGATTGTCGGTGCAACCAGACACAGAATGCTGCCGAGCACGAACAAAACCATGCCGACCACAATCACCGGACGGCGGCCAAACTGGTCTGACAACGGACCCCAGAAGAGTTGCGAGACTGCCACTGCAATGAAATAGGCCGACATGGAAAGTTGGATTTCACTCGCAGATGCCGAGAAAACCACCATCATCCCGGCCAGCGAGGGCAAATAAATCTGCATAGCCAAGGGGCTGACCGTTGAAATTGCGATCAGCACGCCGAGGGAAGGAACACCTTCATTTTGCACTGGTTTTGAATGGCGAAGTGCCATGCCCGCTGATGCACCTTCTACATAGAATTGAAGAGTCGGATGACTCAACGAGGGGTACTCTAGTCAGGCGGCGTGATCCGTGCGTGAAACACGAAATAACGCTAGGTCAACCTGTTAACAACCGACGCGAAAAGAGACGCGACCACCCGATGCAGCGCGCAGCACCTTCAGCATAGCGCTCGGCTACCGATCAGGACAGAAACCGTGGCGCGCCTGCAATCGCAAATGAGGTCAATTACCGTTTTGACCGGCGCTGGCTCCGGTCAAAACGGGTTTTTCATCACCTTATTCGAACACGATTTTCGGTGCGCTGCGATCTGCAGAAGCGGCCGGGTCCTCAATCGCTGAAACAACCTGCGCCGCAATCTGCTTGTAGATTGCCGCAACCGGCCCCTCAGGATCGGAAACGACAATGGGAGTTCCAGCGTCAGACGTTTCCCGAATTTTCATGGTCAACGGAATCTCACCCAGGAATGGTACAGCGAGCCGGGTCGCTTCGGCGCGCGCGCCGCCATGACCGAAAATATCATGCCGGCTGCCACAATCCGGGCATAGGAAATAACTCATGTTTTCGATAATGCCGAGGACGGGAACGTCGACGCGCTTGAACATGTTGAGGCCCTTGCGTGCATCGATCAGGGCCAGATCCTGCGGCGTGGACACGATCACGGCGCCTGCAAGGGGCACCTGTTGCGCCATTGTCAGCTGGGCATCACCCGTGCCCGGAGGCATGTCGACAACCAGAACGTCGAGATCTCCCCAGGCGACTTCGCGCAACATCTGAGTAAGCGCCGATATAACCATCGGCCCGCGCCAGATCATCGGGGTTTCCTCTTCCACCATGAACCCCATCGACATCACCTTGATGCCATAACCTTCAAGCGGTTTCAGAACCCGTCCGGAGACGGACTCGGGCCTCCCGGACACATTGAACAATCTTGGTACTGACGGACCATAAATGTCCGCGTCCAGAACACCGACCTTGAGGCCGTTGGCAGCCATACCGAGCGCCAGGTTCGCGGTCGTGGTCGATTTGCCAACGCCGCCCTTTCCGGACGCAACGGCGATAATGTGCCGGATCCCCGGGACGCCGGGCTTTGGCGCTGCCTGTTCTTCCGCGTTCCTTTGAGGCTGGCGTGGTGCCGGTTTGGGCGCCGCCGTGTTTCGTGCGCCACCCGGCGCGCGCTCTGCCGTCAGGGCCACCATTGCATTTTCTACGCCTTCGACTTCACGGACCACTTTTTCTGCCGCCTGGCGCAGCGGCTCCAGTTCCTGCGCCCTTTCTGCAGGCACAGTTATGGAGAAAGCGACACGGCCGTCAGATACGAAAACGTCGGAGACAAGACCGAGTGAGATGATATCTCCCTCCAGATCCGGGCCCTTGATTTGCCGCAGCTTTTCAATAACGGCATTCTTGATTGTTTCGCTCATAGACAGGTCCTGTTGTTTCACCGGCAATAAAGCAAGTGAGCCGGTGCTTTGCACCGAAACTTAATTTCCGCGGCGACAAAAACAACCTGCCAAATTGCTGCATTTGCGTGAAAGAGAAACTGACGGTCATTAGTTGCCGCCGCAATGCCGACGAAAAAACAAAAGCAGGTTGCGTGCGAGAGCACCGAAGATAATGTGTGTGACCAATTCGTAGCGCTCCGGTTCTCAACTTTCAGGAAGATCAATGCCCACATGCCTTATCACCGCAACCAATCGCGGGATTGGTTTCGAGCTTGCTCGCGCCGCACTTTCTGATGGCTGGAAAGTGTTTGGTTCGGTTAGGTCACAGGACGCCGCCCGCAAGAGTTTGGAGCAACTTGGTGAGGGCTACACACCGCTGGTTTTCGATGTGACCGATCGTGTGACAATGGCCGCCGTTGCGCAGGAAATGACGGATCGACTGGACCTTCTCATCAACAATGCGGGTGTCCTGTCACGGGAGCGGCAATCGCCGCTGGACATGGACTTCGAAGTCTTCCTGAAAACGCTGGAGATCAATACGCTCGCCCCCCTGGCGGTTTCCCAAACGTTTCTGCCCCACCTTCGCAAATCGGACAGCGCGAAGATCCTCACGATCTCAAGCCAGATGTCGTGGATGGGGTATCGCAAATCGGACGCGCTTTCCTATCGCGTCTCAAAAGCAGCGGTGAACAAGGTCATGCAAGGACTGTCGACTGAACTTGAGCCAGAAGGCATTCCAGTCGCCCTGATCGATCCGGGCTGGGTGCGGACGGACATGGGTGGACCCGGCGCTGACAATGATGCTGCTGTTGTTGCAAAGGGGATACTGAACGTTGCTTCCTCGCTGCAGCTCACCGACACAGGCAAGTTTTTCAAATGGAGCGGTGAAGAACGGCCGTTCTAACGCAATCTGCGCCCTATTCATGTTGGAGTTTCTGAATGAGTTGGCCTCCTGCCATTACCCTTAGCGGCACACACGCGACGCTTGTACCGCTTTCGCAGGCACATGCGGACGATCTGTCTGAAGCTTGTGCGGAGGCTGATCTCTGGAAGGCCTGGTATACGTCCATCCCCGCTCCGGACCAGGTGTCACACGAAATCGAGCGGCGCCTTGCACTTCACAAGACAGGGTCCATGCTGCCGTTCGCGGTGCTGACGCCCGATGGCAAGGCCGTCGGAATGACCACGTACATGAATATCGACACTGAACACAAGAGAGTGGAAATCGGTTCAACCTGGTATCGCAAGTCCGTTCAGCGCACGCCGCTCAATACGGAATGCAAGCGCATGCTGCTCACCCACGCCTTTGAAGACCTGAACTGCATTGCAGTGGAGTTCCGCACACATTTCATGAACAGGCAAAGCCGCACAGCGATCGAACGCCTCGGCGCGAAGCTTGATGGGGTGCTCAGATCCCATCAGCGTACAGCAGACGGTTCGCTCCGAGATACCGCCGTCTATTCGGTTCTCGCGCACGAATGGCCAGCGGTTAAAAATGGGTTGGACTACAAGCTCGCCGAGCGTCGCTGAGCCGGATTTTCCACACAAAGATCAGGAACGGTTGTTTTACACAGCTTTCTTTAACCAAGAACGCATCCGTGAAGCACATGTTTTCGCAGAACCTTGGTGTATTCGTGTTGTTTTCCACGCTCTTCTTTGAATTTGACTAAGATTTTAAGCAATTGTGAGGAATTGAAGCGCAGGCTGGTTCTATCGGCAAAAACGATTGGACACGCAATGGAGCTATACCGCGCTTGCTATCGCAGCAAAATCAAATGGGGAAACATGCGTTTACCCCTTCCCGACGAAATTGACAGGACCTTGCTTCGGATCCGCCGGATCAACCGGAAGGCCGGTGTGACGGGTGCACTTTTGCTTGTGGACCAGCACATCATTCAGGTGCTCGAAGGTCAGACGGGACAGGTCCTGGATACTGTCTACTGTGTGATGAACGACCCACGGCTGAACGACATCGAAGGCATCATTCACGAGCCGGTCGACTTTCGTCTGTTTCCGAATTCGCTGATGTTCTTCCGCGATCTGACCGACGGCGTCGCTGCTTCACAATACCCCGTGCTGCGTCCGCTGCTGGATCATCCTGCAGAGGTGACGCGCGACGAAGCCTACCTGGCGTTCAGTCATTTTGCTTCGGAACTGCAGGCGGGCAGACTGACCAACGACATGCTGATGATCTGAGCGAGTAATTTGATCGGTCTGCTGCGGAACCGCCCACGTCCGGTTATCCGCGTATGGAAGGCAATCCCGGGATCAGGGTGAATTTCGGCTCCATGCTGTCCAGTGCCCACCCTGTTCCTTTGGGGTCTCCCAATGACTGACGCTGTCGGTCGAATGGGTTACAAGCCTCTCTTTTGCAAAGTAAGTTCTTGCCCTTCCCCTTTTGCGTCCCATAGTGTTTCGGAAACGTACACATGTGGAGTCGCGCGCCTTTGCCAGGCCCTTACCTTCTGAAACCCGATCCTCTTGATTCCAAGCTTTCGACGTCCGTTAGTGGCACAGACCAGAACGGCGAAACGGTTGAAACGCGGGTCGTTACCGAGAAGCCCCTGACGCTTTACCTGAATTCTCAGGAGGTCGTCACAATGATGACGATTGGCGATCATCCTGACTTGCTCGCGGTCGGCTATCTGAAAAACCAGAACATGCTGGCGGACGATGACGTCATCATAGAGATCGATTTCGACGAAGATCTCGACGTCGTCGTGGTTCGCACAGAGCGCGAAACGAATTTTGAGGAAAAGCTCAAGAAGAAAGTCCGAACCTCAGGCTGTGCCCAGGGCACGGTCTTTGGGGATGTCATGGAAGGATTTGAAACGGTGTCACTGGCGCCGGACGCCACGCTCAGGACATCCTGGCTCTACGGGCTTACAAAAACCATCAACACGACACCATCGCTTTACCTGGAAGCAGGTGCGATCCATGGCTGCGTCCTGTGTCAGGAAGACCGGCCACTGGTCTATATGGAAGATGTCGGCAGGCACAATGCGGTCGACAAGATTGCAGGCTGGATGGTGTTGAATGAAGTGCCAGCGGAAGACAAGATCTTTTACACCACCGGCAGACTTACGTCCGAAATGGTCATCAAGACTGTCATGATGGGAATTCCCATCCTCGTTTCACGGTCAGGTTTCACGGCCTGGGGTGTCGAGTTGGCGCGGCAGGCAGGTCTAACCCTGATCGGCCGCGCCCGAGGGAAGCGCTTTGTTGCACTGTCAGGAGCCGAACGCATCGATTTCGATATGGATCCGGGCAATGCGGATGATGAACCTGAGAAAGCGAAACGAAAAGGGAGTTTGGCGGTAAAATGATGGCGAAGCGCAAAGCTTTGACCGCGGATAAAGTGCTCGGCTGCGTTTTGGCCGGCGGGCAATCGAGGCGCATGGGCGGAGGCGACAAAAGCCTTCTGGACCTCGGCGGAAAGTCCATGCTGGACATCATCCTTGCAAGGCTGACGCCTCAAGTTCCGCAAATCATCCTGAATGCCAATGGCGATCCCCAACGGTTCGCTCACTATGAGTTGCCCGTGGTTGCCGATCCGGTTGGCGAATTTGCCGGACCGCTCGCAGGTGTTCTTGCAGGGCTGACCTACGCGGCAGAAAGTTGTCCGGGCGTCAGTCACGTGGTCTCTGTTGCCGGCGATACGCCGTTTTTTCCAACCGTGCTCGTTGAACGCCTGATAGGTTCGGTTCCAGCGGACGAACCGGTGATCGCGCTTGCGTCCTCATCCAGCAAACTTCATCCTGTCTTCGGGCTTTGGCCCGTCAGTCTGTTGGACGATCTTCAGACCTGGCTTCGGACCGGGCAGAGCGGGAAGGTTCTCGCATTTGTTGACCGGCACGACAGTATCGAAGTCTCGTTTGACCTTGATCCGGCGACCGGTCTCGATCCTTTCTTTAACGCAAACCGGCCAGACGATCTGGTCACCGTGCGCAAAACCCTGAGTGCCAACTTCACATGACACATAGTCCCGTCTTCGGTATCACGGGCTGGAAAAATTCCGGCAAGACGCAGCTCGTGACCCGTCTGGTTGCTGAATTCACGAGCCGCGGGTTCAAGGTATCTACGGTCAAGCACGCGCACCACAATTTTGATATCGACCGGCCGGGTGCCGACAGTTACAGACACAGGGAAGCCGGCGCGAGCGAAGTCGCGCTCGTTTCAGGGCGGCGGTGGGCCCTCATGCACGAACTTCGAGATGAAGAAGAACCCCCACTTGAAGACATCCTCGCCCGCCTGGCTCCGTGCGACCTCATTCTGATTGAAGGCTACAAGCGGGAGAACCACCCGAAGATCGAGGCGCGCCGAACCGAAACCATCGACCGGGGACCTCTTGCGCCGAAGGATCCAAGTATCCTGGCTATTGCGGCCGATCATCCCCTGCCGGACGAAGAGCTGACGGTTTTTGATCTCGATGACGTCCCTTCCATGGCAGATTTCATACAAAATCATCTCGAATTCGGCGAGCCGGCACGATGACAGGAAAACCTCTGCTGGATGATTGCTTCCTGCATGACAAGGATCGGCTTAAACACACTGAAGCCCTCGATATCCTCAAGAGCAGACTTTCCTCGATCGCAGATATTGAAACGGTCAGGCTGGAAGATGCTCTGGAACGCATCCTGGCAAAAGACGTCACCGCCCCGCGTAACGTTCCCCTTGCGGATAACTCAGCCGTTGACGGGTACGCCTTCCGGCATTCCGATTTCGATGAGGCAGGCGGCTTCTTCCGGCTGCAGCAACGCGTTGCCGCGGGACATGCAAGCGACACCATGCTTGGACCATGGGCGGCGGCACGCATATTCACCGGCGCTGTCATGCCTCCCGGGTCCGACACCGTTGCAATGCAGGAAGACTGTGAAACGCATGACCAGGACGGTGAGAATTTCGTCATCGTGCCGCAAGGCCTGAAAAAAGGCGCAAACTGCCGGAAGGCTGGCGAAGATGTCGCGGAAGGCGCATCCATCCTGCAGGCCGGACAAAGACTGCGCCCGCAGGATCTTGCAGCAATTGCGTCAACCGGACGACCAGAAGTCGAGGCCTACAGAAAGCTGAAAGTTGCCCTCATATCGACCGGAGATGAACTGCGTCGCCCAGGAGAGCTGATCACGATTGGAGACGTTTACGATGCCAATCATTTCCTGTTGCGGGGTCTGTCCGAAACGGTGCCTGTCGAAGTTGAAGATCTCGGGATCCTGAAAGACGATGCAGACGAGGTTGAGGCAACACTCCGCGACGCGGCTTCGAAGTACGATGTGATCCTCACGACTGGTGGCGCAAGCCGCGGAGAAGAAGACCATGTGCTGCACGCCCTGGACAGGCTCGGCAACAGGCACATGTGGCAACTGGCCATCAAGCCGGGCCGGCCGATGATGTTCGGAAACATCGGCTCGTGTGTTTTCCTCGGTTTGCCGGGCAATCCGGTCGCGGCGATGGTGTGCTTTCTTCTTTACGCACGCCCGGTGATCAGCGTTCTAGCGGGCGGCCCGTTCCTTGAGCCGCAGGCGTTTCCGCTACCGGCGGCGTTTGAAATACCGAAAAAAAAGCCCGACAGGCGCGAATTCTACAGAGGCTATTTGCAGGCGGACGAACAGGGCAGACCCCAAGCGCAAAAGTTCATGCGCGACGGTTCGGGGCTGATCACAGGGCTGCGCGAGGCAGACGGTCTTATCGAAATCCCGGAAGATGTCACGCACATCAATAAGGGCGACAGCGTGACTTTCCTTCCCTTTTCCGGGTTTGGCATCAGGTGAGCCCGGCGGATCCCCGCCGGGCGCAATAACTGCAGCTTATCAATAGGTGTAGGGCCAGTTGGCCGGCACAAAGCGATAGGCATCCCCGGCTTTCACGACACGTCCCATACCCGGGAAGGGAATGTGCGCACCAGCGAAGAACAATTTGTCGCTTGCTGCCTGGTCAAAGAACTTCTGGCGTGTTTGAGCCGCCTGTGCGGAATCAATATCGAACCCGATACCCCAGTCCGGCCTATCGAACTGGTAGACCGTCATGTGAATGATGTCGCCGGCGACGACAAGGGTTTCTCCATTGCTGTCAAAGACATATCCGGTATGGCCCGGCGTATGACCCGGCAGGGCCATCGAACGAACGCCCGGCATCAGTTCCTTGTCGCCCGAGAAGAGCGTCTGATTGCCCTTGTACGCATCAGCCGCGCGGCGAGCCCCGAGGAAGAAGGCTTTGAACTGTTCCGGCGCACCGTTCATTGCCGCGTCGTCAAACCAGAAAGCATTGTCGACTTCCGGAAGAATGAGCTCGGCATTGGCGAACACCCTGTTGCCGTCCGCATCCACAGCACCGAACAAATGATCCGGATGCATGTGCGTGATCATGATGGCATCAATCTGGTCGGCTGAGACTCCTGCGGCTTCAAGCGCAGACGGCAAACGTCCCATTGTCGGGCCAAGTGCGTCGGACGTACCTGCATCAACGAGCACCAGGCGCTCGCCCGTGTTGACAAGATACGCGTTAACCGGGATACGCAGAGCCTCACCTTCTATGAGTGCCGCTTCGCGCAACCGCGCACCTTCGTCCGCTTCGTAACCGACGACGACCTCCGGTGTGACATCGAGATAACCGTCCAGCAGTGCGGTGACTTCCATGTCACCTACCTTGTAGCGCAATGCGCCGGCCATTGGCTCGCCCGCCTTTGGTGCTGCCGCGCTCGCTGTGCCCGGCACAAAAGTGACACCGCCAGCAGTTGCGAGCGCGCCCGCCCCGGCCGCTGCGCCCAGAAGAGATCGTCTGGAGAGAGAAAGATTGGATTGGGTCATGTAGTGCCTCCCGGCTTGACCTGAAGAAGATGCTTTTGAGGAACCCCGGCCGTGACACCGACGGGGTTCTCTAGAAATTGTTTCATTCGCCGCGGTTTAGAAGAGCGGCAAACCTTATAAAACTCATAAGCAAGGGTTATATATCGATTAGATGCTCGCAACTTTTACATGAGAGGTTCGATGGACAAGCTCAGCGCGCTTTCCGGTTTTGTTCAGTCTGTGAACCTTGGAAGTTTTTCGGCTGCCGCCAAACATCTCGGTGTGTCTCAGCCAGCGATCAGCCAGCAGGTCAGAAGCCTGGAGGACCAACTCGGCACGCGACTGCTAAACCGCACGACCCGGCAGTTACGCCTGACTGAAGCGGGTGAGCGGTACTACGCTTATGCGCGCGACATCCTGGAGCGGCTCGTGGAAGCCGACCGTGCGGTCCAAAGTGATGAAACGCAGATGTCCGGACCGCTCTCCATCGGACTGCCGCTCGGCTTTGCCGAGAGCGTCCTGTCTGATTTCCTGATCCGCTTCAAGAAGGACCACCCCTGCCTTGTCCTTGACGTCTCGATGTCCGATCAGTTCGTTGATGTCATCCAGGAGCGTCTCGACCTTTCCATACGCATGGGCGAAATCAAGGACGAACGGCTGATCGTCAGACGGTTGGGTGTCGCACAACGATGCCTGGTTGCTTCTCCCGACTATCTGGAGAGGAAGGGCCGTCCGCGCCATCCGGCGGAGCTGCCGGATCACGACTACCTGCTTTACAAGAATATTTCGACCGGCGACCGCGTGCCCTTCATAAGCACGCTCGGCGAAAAGCTGTCGATCAAGATCAACCCGACAATGATCGTCAACAACTCTGCCACGCTGCGCCAGGCAGCGCTTGCTGGGCTCGGCATTTCCATCGCGAACCGCTGGCTGATCGAGCCTTTTCTGTCATCAGGTGAGCTGGAACTGGTGTTGCCGGAGTGGCGCTACCCGCCTCACCCGATTCATGCCGTTTATCCTTCCAACCGGTTCATTCCGATCAAGGTTCGCCGGTTCGTTGATCAGCTACAGGCGTATTTCAGGGAAAAGGGTGCCCTGGACGAGACGTTCCAGGGCAAGACACAATAATACGGTTTGCTCAGACCTCATCCACGGCAACGTACCAGGTTTCTTTCAACGCTTCGGCTTCCCACTCTTGCCAGGCATCCGTACCCGTCAGTGCCGCGTGATATTGCTGATAAACCGAAGCCTCTGTCAGCGTATAAGTCGCAAACCGGCTGACAACGGGTGCATACATGGCATCCGCGATGGTAAAATCGCCAAAAAGGAACGGGCCGCCGGATTTCTCCAGGCATTCATTCCATATGTCGAGAATGCGCTCGATATCCGCAGTAACAGCCACGTCCACGGACATAACTTCCACCGGTCGGCGCATGTTCATCGGACACGCGTTGCGCAAAGCAGAAAAGCCGGAATGCATCTCGGCAGATATCGCACGAGCTGTTGCGCGTGCGCTCTTGTCGTCCGGCCAGAGACCCTTTTCCGGATAGCAGTCAGCAGCGTATTCGAGAATTGCAAGACTGTCCCAGACCGTCAGTTCGCCGTCTTTGAGCACGGGGACCTTCATGCTTGGAGAAAACGCTCGGAATTCGGGATTTCCGTTCTCAAAATCAAAGGGAACTAGGTTCTCCTTGAATGGGATTTCCTTGTGCCGCAGCGCTATCCACGGTCTCAGCGACCATGAGGAATAGTTCTTGTTGCCGATGAAGAGTTCGAAAGATGCCATCCTGCGCTCCTGTTTTGCGGCTGACCGGACTTCCGCAAACCGGGCGAACCGGGCTTGCGTTCGACCATTGCTAGTGCGTTGAAGCTACGAGGACCAATTCAACTGTTTCATGGTTTGATGAACAAGTTTGATCCGTTGCATCTTCCAGACGCGTGTGGTGCGGCGGATCTGAGCCCCTCGCCCAGACTCCCGACAGGGGGCCGGACCGGGCCAACAGCTCACAGCCTTAACGATGCCTTCCCTATGGGCACACACGCGCAAGGCGCGAAAAACTCAAAATTGCACTGTGTTTTTTTCGTAGGCATGCTTGAAATTTAGTCGGAAGTGTATGGAATAGGGCGATCGGGCAAAAAGGCGGGAGGAACCCGCTTGCGCCGCGAAAAAGATATTAGGGGAATTGAAAATGCGTGTTTTGCGTATGGCTGCAGCCGCTGTTGCTGTTCTGGCTGCCGTTGGCGGCGCTCAGGCGAAAGACTGGTCAAAGGTCCGTATCGGAACTGAAGGCGCCTACCCTCCATTCAACTCACTCACTTCTGACGGCCAGTTGGTCGGTTTCGACGTCGACATCGCCAAAGCCCTGTGTGAAGAAATGAAAGTGGAATGCGAGTTCATTACTTCGGACTGGGACGGCATCATTCCTGGTCTACAGGCCGGCAAATACGACGCAATCATCGCGTCCATGTCGATCACCGATGAGCGTAAGCAGAAAGTCGACTTCACGAACAAGTATTACAACACGCCTCCGGCAATCGCCGTTCCGAAGGATTCAACCATTGCCGGGACAACTGATGCGGACCTGAGCGGTATTGCGCTCGGTGCACAGTCGTCCACGACACATTCCAACTACGCCGAAGAAAAGCTGGGATCCGCAGACCTGAAACTCTATCCGACACCGGACGAGTACAAGCTCGACATCGCAAGTGGCCGCATTGATGCCGTGATCGACGACGTCGTTGTTCTTTCAGACTGGCTTGAAACCGAAGACGGCGCCTGCTGCAAGATCCTTGGCACGCTGACGCCGGACCCGGTTATCAACGGTGAAGGTGCAGGCATCGCGATCCGTAAGGATGATGTTGAACTCAAAGACAAGTTCAATGCGGCACTCGAAGCCATCCTCGCGAACGGCAAATACAAGGAAATCAACGACAAGTATTTCACGTTCGACGTTTATGGCGGCTGATTTGAAGGCCCTTTGACGACAACCGGAGCGCGGCGCGAAACAAGCGCCGCGCTTTCGTTTGCGATGGGAATCGCAACGCCGGCCAGAGGGGTGGCCGGGCCAGCAACAACAAGAAAAGAAAGAAGCGCCGGCTTATGGAAGAAGCTTTGACGCTGCTGTCCTTTGGGGAAGATGGCTGGGGCGACACGATTGCCAAGGGTGTGCTGATCACCGTCTCGCTTTCACTTGCCACTCTGCCCTTTGGATTGATAATCGGTTTCCTGATTGCACTCGCAAAGAATTCCAGTGAGCCGAGCCTCAAACTGGCTGCCAACATCTACACCACGATATTTCGCGGTCTACCGGAGCTTCTGACGCTTTTCCTCGTCTTTTTCGGCGTTCAGATCGGATTACAGCAGCTTATGAAGGTGATGGGCTTCGACGTTTACATCGAAGTGAATTCCTTCGTTGCAGGCATGATCGCGCTGTCGCTTGTTTTCTCATCCTTCGCCTCCGAAGCTTTTCTTTCCGCCTTCAGGGGTATTCCACAGGGGCAGTATGAGGGTGGCTATGCGTTGGGTTTGTCGCGCTTCAAGACGATGACGCTGATCATCCTGCCGCAACTCATCCGGCTGGCGCTGCCGGCGCTCGGTAATCTCTGGCTTATTCTTTTAAAGGACACTGCCCTCGTTTCAACGATCGGTCTTTCTGACCTCTTGCGCGAAACCAGCATCGCGGCGCGTGTCACCAAGGAGCCGTTTCTCTTCTTCGGGCTCGCCTGTGTCATCTACCTTGTCTTGGCGATGATTTCATCGTCAGCCTTTACGCGCATTGAACGCTGGTCCAAACGTGGTGAGGTGCAGCGATGATCGCACCGAACCCAACGACGGGACTTAAACCACCTCCAACCCCGTCGCGCCCCTGGACCAATACACGGATTGCCGGTCACGTCCTTATGGCGCTCTGGATCATCGCAGGCATCTCGCTTGTCGCTTATCTGCTCGGCAATCTCGAAAAACCGATCCTGGAAGCTCTTCGTCCCTACCTTCCTACCGACTGGGCAACCTGGGCGGATGCGCGTCTCGAAACCCATGAAATCGACAGCTTTCTGGAACGCTTCGGCGCAAAGTATGTGGAAGGCTTTCTGGTTACGCTCCAGATCGTGGGCCTGTCGCTCCTTTTCGGCGCCCTGCTCTCCATTCCCATCGCACTGGCACGGTCGTCTACATTGTGGATCTTCTCCGCACCGGCCTATGCCTATGTCTACTTCTTCCGTGGCACGCCACTGCTGGCGCAGACATTTCTTATCTATTACGGATTCGGGTCTTTCCGCCCCGAACTGCAATCCGTCGGTCTTTGGTGGTTCTTCCGCGATGCGTTTTACTGCGTCGTCTTTGCGTTTTCGCTGAACACAGCAGCATACCAGGCGGAAATCCTGCGCGGTGCGATCCAGAACATTGCGCAAGGACAATGGGAAGGCGCGGCCGCGCTGGGTCTTACAAAGCCCGTCACGTTCTTCAAGGTTATTCTGCCGCAAGCGCTGATGGTCGCGCTACGTCCCTATGGCAACGAAATCATTCTCATGATTAAAGGGTCGGCCATTGCAGCCATCATCACGATCTACGACATCATGGGAGAAACGAGGCGCGCCTATTCCCGCACCTTTGACTTTCAGGCCTATATCTGGGCGGCGGTGATCTATCTTATGATCGTGGAAACGCTTCGCAGGGTCTGGGACAAGATCGAAGCGCGCCTCACCCGTCACCTGAAACGCTGATTTCGGCTGTTTCTCAAGCCGCATCACAATCTGTCAAGGTCACATGTCAAAGTCACTACGTCCGAATGCCGGACTTCATCCAGACAGTCTCCTCGCGCATGCCGGTGGCGGGTTCGACCCGGCGACTGGCGCTGTTGTGCCGCCGATACAGACGGCCACGACCTTCGTGCGTGATGAAGACTACGAGCCGATTCTTGCCGGTCACATATACAGCCGCGACAGCAACACGCTTTACCAGAAGACGGAAAAACTGATCGCCACGCTCGAAGAGGGCGAACAGAGCCGCCTGTTTGCATCAGGCATGGCGGCGATTGCGGCGATCATTCGCAGCGTCAAGCCGGGTGGCACGCTGCTGGCACAGTCGGGGATCTATTGGGGCACCACTCTTTTTCTTCGCAAACACTGTGCACGCAACAATATCGCGCTCGTGGAAGCCGATGCGAGCGATCTGGAAGCTTTCCGTGACGAGTTCTCGATCACACAGCCCGACATGGTCTGGCTTGAAGTTCCGAGCAACCCCTTTTTGAAAGTTGCGGACATTCCGGAGATCTCAAAGCTCTGCAAGCGTCGCAATGCGGTGCTCACAGTAGACGCAACCGCAGCGACACCGCTGATCCTGAAACCACTTGCTCTGGGCGCAGATCTTGTCGTGCATGCAGCCACGAAAGCGCTCAACGGGCATTCGGACCTGCTTGGCGGCGTTGTAACGACGGCAGACCCGTCCAGCGAAAGCTGGACATTCATTTGTGACGAGCGAACGAACGCCGGGGCGGTTCTGGGCTCGTTTGAAACCTGGCTGCTGCTCCGCGGACTACGGACCCTTGCCCTTCGTGTGGAGAGAATGAATGCCAATGCGCTCCATCTGGCAAACTTTCTCGAAACACATTCAAACGTTGAGACGGTGCTTTATCCCGGTCTTGCGGGTCACCCACAGCACGACCTGGCCAAATCCCAGATGACTGGCGGCTATGGCTCGCTGATGTCCGTGCTCGTCAAGGGTAGCAAAGGGTCTGCGTTGAAGGTCGCCGGAAATCTGGATGTCTTCCAGCGTGCCACGTCTCTTGGCGGGACGGAAAGCCTCGTGGAACACCGATACACAATCGAGGGCGAAGGTTCCGGGATCCCGGAAAACCTCTTGCGCCTTTCAATCGGGATCGAACACGGGCCGGATCTCGTTGCGGACATGGATCAGGCGCTGACTTCGCTTTAGGTGCTTTACTGCAAAGTCCCTTCGATCCCACGCGCTGCGCAACGTTGAAGGCTAAAAAGTCGAGCAGCCGCGCCATAGCCGTTTGAAATTCATGCCATCAGTCGCGTGACAGGATCAGCCAGGCGTCCCGCGCCGCCTAAACGGGCCGGACAATCGTCACCCTCTCAGCATCAGCATAGCGGCGCTGTGTGAGTGCACTGTCCCATTTCCCCTGCAACAGTCCCTCAAAGGCGGCAACCGTTGACGCCACCTCGATGACATCTTCGAACTCTGATAGCGGTGTGTAAGGACGTGTCGCAGGATGGAGCGCGATTGTTCGCATTGAATTCGCATCTGACCGGCGCAGCACTGCCAAAGGTTCACTTGTGGCTATGAAGGTATCGGTCAAAAGGATCCCGTGGCTGTATTGGGCGAGCGCAACCGTCTCAGATGCGGCCGGATGCGCGGCGCATATCATCAAATGAGTGGCATCGCGCTGGACGCAACGTTCCAACATGCCTGCCGCGTCCTGTGAATAGATTATCCGTGCCCTGCACTTCCGGTCTCGCAGATATTTCCGCAATACGAAATCATGATTTGTGCCTTCGGGCCCCAAGGTAACGAAAACCCTTTCATCTCCCGATAGTGCCTGTCTCAACTCGTTCGCCCCTGATGTCCGGCTTTGGCGAAGAACCATGTCTCGGAAATGGATCTTCTTGGCCGGTTCGTATTCATTGTGAACACTTCTCGGCGACCTTACTCCGTCGTTCCCGCAAGCATCGTGTCCAGGCGCCCACTTTTCGCAAGCGCAACCAATTCATCGCCGCCGCCAATGTGCGTTGAGCCCAAAAATATCTGCGGAACCGTGCGGCGGCCATTGCTGCGCGCGACCATGACATTTGCCGCTTCCGGATCGCGTTCAACGTCAACCTCGACAAAAGACAGCCCTTTTTGTTCCAGAAGCGCCTTGGCAGCGCGGCAATGGGGACAATCGGACGTCGTGTAAATCAGAACGCCGGGTCCGTGCGCATCCGCCGCATTCTCCTGGAGCCATGCGATAACCTCGGCTGCCGACCTGTTGGGCGGGAAGACAGGGTAAAACACATGCTCGATGGCGCCATTCTTGATAACGAGAGTAAGTCGCTTGATGAGCCGCATCCCCTCCACCACCATGGTGGGCAGGCGCATCGCGTCGGTGAGTTCGAAATCAGCGTCGCTCAGGATCGGGAAGGACAGATCCAGACGATCAGACAGCTCCTTCTGATAGGCTTCGGTTTGGGTGCTCAAACCGAACACCGTTACACCGAAAGCTGCGAATGCGTCTTTCTCTGCCTGAAACGAAAGTGTCTGTGGTGTGCAGCCGCGTGCGCCGGGAATGTCGTTCCAGCCGGGCGGCAATTCGACACCGGGAACACCCGTCATCGGATAGGCATAGATGATCACTCGACCCGGCAATTTGGACAGATCCACCCAGTCTCCGGACGTTGCGCGCAATCGAACAGCGGGCATTTTCATGCCCGTCAGATGATCCGCTCCGCCATCATCGACCGGGCGCGGGAGGTCATCAGGAAGGATCAAGGGATTGGTTGTGTTGTGCGCATCCGCCATGAATTGTGTTCTCCGATTACTCTCGCTTTCATGCCTCAAAAGAGGCCGATCGGATAGATCCAGTTTATGCTTTTAGTCTGTTCTGGTTGGGTCAAAGTGCTCCTGAAAAATGTGGGATTATTGGGTGATCCCCTGCAACTGAAGCACGGATGCGTCCACTTCACCTGGCGAATTACAGCGCTTACGACGGCTGTCATAACCGGCAAGAAAGCAAAGGCTGCCTTTGTGGGTCTTTTTCCGGATTGGCCAAAACTGTGACGCCGAATTCGCCCTGTGTTTCATCCAAACGCATTCGCGTGACAACAGTCACAGACAAAATCCGCTTCAACGAATAGCGTCCTTTCTGAAGGCCAAGGCCTGTTTTCTAAGAAAGGATTTTCGTAATGCCACATTTCAAAAGTTGGAATGATTATGGTGAATTCGGTTCATCCGATACTGACACTTTCGAATTTGTCGTAAACGTAAAGGAAAAGACCGGACAGGATACATCTGCCACCGAGCTCACCGAATTCGACGATGGTCAGCAAACCGCGTCTGATGGCCACGTTCCGACAGAACGCCTCTCCCTGAATTTTGAAGAAATCAAGGTCACCATTTCAGACGCTGCGGTTCTCGATTTCGAATTGACAGGAGACCCTGCGTTTTCTCCAGGTATCATTGACGATTTTACATTCTAAACCGACGAACAACGGATAGGGCATAGGCCGGACACTCGAAAAGACAAACTCTATTTGTCGAAATCCCGGCCATGCGCCCTGTTCGCATCTTCCCCGATCATGGTGCGCAGCCATGTCATCAGCTTCTTCAACGGCGGACGCTTTACGCCCTGCCGCGTCAACATGTGATAGCCGGTTCCAGGGTCTTCATCATCCTCGAACAGCACCTTGAGGCTGCCGGCGTCGATGTCGGGCTTGATGAACGCCTTTGCGGTTGCTGACACACCCTCGCCGCGCCGCAACCCCTCAAGGAGCATGTAACCAGGCAGATGGATGATATTCAGTTTCTCGCAGGGCACAACACCCTGATTTTCCATCCAGATCGCGAGTTCGTTGGTGCCGTATTCCTGTAACCAGGGAAAACCCAGAATGTCCTCCGGGCTGCCGATTACCTTGTCGCCGATCAGACATCTCGCCGCGACAACGGCGAAGTTCGTGGGCAAAAGCAGTTCTGAATCCAGACCGGGCCAATCTCCCTTGCCGAAGCGGATCGCCATGTCCGTGCCACCGGGTGTCAGCTCAATAACCTCCGCCGTTGGATTGAGCATCAGCTCAATGTCCGGGTGCTTCAGCCGGAAATCATTGATGCGCGGCATCAGCCAGCTGACCGCGAATGTGGGGGTCATTGTGATGTTCAACGGCCTTGCCTGATCGTCCTTGAGGAGTGCGTCGACGGATTCCCGAATGGCCTCGAACCCGCCTTTCAGACCGCTGAACAGCTGTTCTCCCTCCGCCGTCAGGGCGACACCCCGGCCCTCCCGTTCGATTAGCTTCAGTCCCATGAAACTCTCAAGGCTGCGCACCTGTTGGCTGACAGCAGCGTGTGTAACGTTCAATTCGCGGCCCGCGGCCGAAAGGCTTTTGGTTTCCGCAACAACAGCAAACACCTTGAGACTGTTGAGCGGAGGCAGTGCACGCCAATCCATATGTAACTCTTCCTTACATATTCAAAATCTTGCTGACTCGCGCTACCGGCGACTTATCGCCATATTTTCTACAGCAACGACGTGAGGAGTGTAAGTCAATGTTAGATATTTATGCACGCAGCCTTCTGGAAGCAACCCGTGTCGGTAACACTGACCGGCAAGATCCGGAGACAAAAAAGCGTTTGGCGAAAGAAGCGGCTCAGGAAGCAATTCTCGAGCGCATATGGCGCCGCAGGCCTTACTGGCTTTAAACAAAGCACCTTTGCCGCCCAGCAATGCTGACAGACGCCGGCAAATATCCTAAAACGCAGACGAAGAATTCAATAGAAGGCCCGGTTTCCAGACCGGGCCTTGTTCTGCGAAGGGAGCATGTCATGGCAAAGGTTGCATTCATCGGTCTGGGTGTCATGGGATATCCGATGGCCGGCTACCTTAAAACCAAGGGCGGTCATGATGTGACAGTCTATAACCGCACAACGGCAAAGGCCGAAAAATGGGCCGCAGACTATGGCGGCGCATTTGCCAAGACACCGAAAGAAGCTGCAGACGGCTGCGATTTCGTGTTTGCCTGTGTCGGCAACGACGACGACCTGCGCTCGGTCACGACGGGCGAGAACGGTGCATTCCATTCACTTAAGGAAGGCGCCATCTTTGTCGACAATACGACAGCCTCCGCAGACGTTGCGCGTGAACTCCATGCGGCTGCCAAAGCAAAGGGATGCGGCTTTATTGACGCGCCGGTATCGGGCGGCCAGGCCGGAGCGGAAAACGGCGCCCTCACCGTCATGTGCGGCGGTGACGCAACGGATTTCGAAGCGGCCAAGCCGGTGATTGAGTGCTTTGCCAAATTTGTTGGCCTGATGGGCGAAAGCGGCGCCGGACAGCTGACCAAAATGGTCAATCAAATCTGTATTGCAGGGCTCGTTCAGGGTCTTTCCGAAGCAATTCACTTTGCTAAAAAAGCTGATCTGGACGTTGAAAAGGTTATTTCCGCCATTCGAGGCGGCGCGGCTCAGTCCTGGCAGATGGAAAATCGCTGGGAAACGATGCGTGACGGCAAGTTCGACTTCGGCTTCGCTGTCGATTGGATGCGCAAGGACCTCGGTATCTGTCTGCAAACCGCCAAGGAAACCGGCGCAAGGCTGCCCGTTACCGCCGTTGTCGATCAGTTTTACGGTGAGGTTCAGGCGATGGGTGGACAGCGCTGGGATACATCGAGCCTGATCGCGCGCCTGGAATACGCAGAAAAGAAATAGTCCCGCGGTCATGGCATCAACCCCAGCATCGGACTGGACCATTGCCGCGGTTCTTGAAAAGCTCAAGGACTTGGGAACCGATGAAAACCGGGCCGGTATGGCCCGGTTCGGCATTGACGCAAGCAGTGCCTTCGGTGTTCCGCTTTCCATTCTGCGCCCCCTCGCCAAGGAGATCGGGAAATCCGCTCCAAAGGCTTCCGAACTATGGGCGTCGGGCTTCCACGAAGCCCGTCTGCTTGCAATCCTGCTAACAAAGCCCAGGGACATGACCCCAGAGCTTGCGAGGAGATGGCTTGAGGATATCCAGTCGTGGGATCTGTGTGACCAGCTCACCAATGTTCTGGCAAGACGCAAAGACTCCGATGAACTCGTCGAGAATCTCGTCGGCGAAGAACGGGAGTTCGTCAAACGTGCCGGGTTTGCGCTTATCGCCTGGCGCGCGGTTCACGCAAAATCATCGCCGGACAGCGAGTTCATCGCTTATCTCGACCTGATCCGGCAAGCATCGACTGACGAGCGCAACTTTGTCTGGAAGGCTGTCCACTGGGCTCTGCGCCAGATCGGCAAGCGGTCCGCCCAATTGCACGGTCCGGCCCTCGCCCTTGGCAAAGAACTTGCCGCTTCGAGCGATAAAACAGCCCGCAAGATTGGCCGCGAAACTGTCAAAGAGCTTTCTTCCGAAAAGGTACGGGCACGCCTGTCACTGAGCTAGTTCAGCGTTAAACCTCAACTTCGACTGTTCCAATGGGGTTGGAGCAACAGGCAAGAATGTAACCCGCCTCGATATCGTCTTCACTGATGCCGCCGGAATGGACCATGTGAACCTCACCGTCGAGCTTCCTCACCTTGCACGTGCCGCAGACCCCGAAAGTGCAGCCGGACGGTATGTTGAGGCCTGCATCCTTTGCGACCGCCAGCACCGTGTCCGTTTCCGAGCACCATGCCGAGACACCGGAATTGGCAAAAACGATTTGCGCCTGACTGTCTTCCTGGGGGACAATGTCGTCGAATTCAGTGAGTTCCGCCTTGGTTTCTGCCGGCGCCTGAAAACTCTCCTGATGATAGCGGTCCATGTCATAGCCGAGAGCGTTTAGAATTTCGCGCACCGCGTCCATGAAGCCTTCCGGACCGCAGCAAAAAACATCCCTGTCGAGATAGTCATTGCACATAAGCCCGAGCATCAACTGGTTGAAATGCCCCCGATACCCCGTCCAGACCTCGTACGGATCGCTCTGGTTTACGACGAAATGGAGCTGCAGCCCGGTGACCCTGCTCGCCATGTATTCCAGTTTCTGACGGAAAATCAGTTCAACGGGCCGGTTGGCGCACTGAATGAAGCAGATGTCGGGATCTTCACCGCGCTCAAACAGCGTCTGCGCCATCGACATCATCGGCGTCACACCTGAGCCGGCTGAAATGAACAGGAACTTGCCGTCAGGGTTCGGAGGAAGGTGAAAAAGACCCGCGGGTCCAAACGCCTTGAGCCGCATGCCGGGTTTCAGGTTGTCCAGCATCCAGCGTGATCCGCTGCTGTCAGGCTGCGCCTTCACGGTGACGGATACATAGGCATTTGACACTGGCGAGGAGGACAGCGTGTAGGTCCGTTGAACGTTGCCACCGGGCACCGGCAGGTCCAGCGTAATAAACTGCCCGGCCCTGTAGACAAACGTTGCGCCGGAGGGCGGGCGAAACGAAAAGGTCTTCACGTTGGGGGCTTCGGGAACCACCATCACGCATTCAAGCAGCTCGCTGTCATTCCAGACAGGCGTTTCGCGGCCAGGCATCGGGATCATGTTTCTACTCCGCAGCCACACGGAAACGGCCGATCAGAGCCCTTTCAAGCGCTTGCGCATACCAGTCGACAAACTGGATGACACCGCTTTCCTGAACCGGTGAATACGGTCCCGGCTCATAGGCCGGAGACGTGATCCCAATCTGATTTTCTTCGACAATCCGGCGATCTTCGTCATTCGTGTGGGTCCAGACCTCAGTCAACCGGCCAAGGTCATAGTCGACCCCTTCCTGTGCGTCCTTGTGCACAAGCCAGGTGGTGGTGACCTCCGACTCCATCGGACCGATCGGCAGAACCCTGAAGGTCAGAACCTGGTCGGAGAGGAAATGGTTCCATGTGTTGGGATAGTTGAAGAACAGGCACGTTCCCGCATTGTCAAAGGGAACCGACCCGACGCGCCGAGATACGGCCGCTTTGCCGTCCATGGTGTAGCTGACGGCTTCGCCGAGAAACGGGATGCGGACAAAACGCCATTGCTCGTTCGCGGAAATCAGATATTTCGCGGGCAACCCGGCGTTTTCGCAACGCTCCACATGGGCTTTCCCCGCATTGGACGTTGACGAATCATCAGCTCCTACAAGGTTCGGATCATCGGGAAACGTCCGGCACAGGGAAGGATGCGAACCGGAACAATGGTAGCACTCCCTATTGTTTTCCAGAACCAGCTTCCAATTCCCCTTCTCGGTGATTGTCGATTGGTGCGCGACTTTCAGATTGCCCAGATCATGAGGGCCAAGATACCGCTTTGCCTCGCGTTGCAGGTTCGAGATATCAGGGGCAATCTCGGCGAGACAGATGAACACCATCCCCGACACATCTGCGCAGTGAACCGTTTTCAGACCATGCTCACCAGGCTTGAAGTCCGGTCCCATTTCCCGCGCCCAGAGCAAAGAGCCGTCCAGCTCGTAAGTCCACTGATGATAAGGGCAAACGAGCTTAGGCGCGGACCCCTTTGCGGCAGCACAGATGCGGCTGCCGCGGTGGCGGCAGGAGTTGTGAAACGCCCGGACAACGCCGTCAGTACCGCGAACCACGATCACCGAATACGCACCGATCTGGAGCGTTATGAAATTGCCGGTCTTCGGGATCTCCGACGAAACTGCGGCGAATACCCAGTCTTTCTGCCATATATGCTTCAAGTCGGCTTGAAAGACGGTTTCGTCCGTGTAGAAGGCCTGCGGTAGTGAATAGCCGCCCCGCCGGCTCATCAATAACGATAGAATGTCCGCGTCGCTGTACATGGTTCGGTCCTGATTCTACCGGGTCCACCGGTGCTTTTTGCGCTGCGAAAAATAGGCTCGCCGCTGTCTTGCGTCGTAGCGCAAAAACGGCATTCACTTATCCAAGTGAGACGCTGCTCAAAAAAAGCGCAGAGCAGACTTTGTCAGATGTCTTTTACAAGCCGAAGCGCGTCGTAAATGGCTGCATGGGTATTTCGTGCTGCGACCGCATCGCCAATGCGGAACAAGGCAAATTCGCCTTGCGGATTGGCATCCAATGGCTGTGGCTGGCCGAAGATCAAAGCTTCCTGCTTTACAGCACCAAGGTTCTTTGAGCGCGGTTTGAGTTCGAAATAGAGTTCGTCCATCGGCACTGTGCCGTGATTGACGACAATCTGATCGAATTCTCTTTCTTCGATATGGTTTGAATAGTCCGTACCAATCACTGCCGTGATCATATTGCCGGACCGACGGGCAGCTTTCAGACGGTAGGTCACCGTAAAGCGCACATCCTTGTCCTGAAGTGCGCGCATGTAAGGCACCAGGTTCATTGCCATGACATCGGGTGCGAACGATCTGTCCGGTGTCATGATCTCGACATGCGCACCGGAGGCTGCGATGATTTCAGCAGCTTGCAAAGCGGCATGATCACCCGCGTCGTCGTAGACAAGAACCCGCCTGCCCGGCTTCACGTCACCTGCAATGATATCCCACGAAGACACAACGAGATCGCCGCCTTCCGACAGAACTTCGGTGTGGGGTAATCCGCCCGTGGCAATGATCACCACATCCGGCTTGTCGGTTTCGATGTCCGCGGCTTCTGCAAAGGTATTGAAGTTGAAGCGGACACCTCGCGCCATGCACTGATCAAGTCGCCATTCGATGATCGAAATCATCTCGCGCCGCCGCTCGGACTGCGCGGTCAGGCGGATCTGGCCACCGGCGTCCGGGGCGGCTTCGTAGACAGTTACGTCATGACCGCGTTCTGCGGCAACCCTTGCTGCTTCCATGCCCGCAGGTCCGGCCCCAACCACAACCACTCTCTTCTTCTCGTCTGCCCCACGGATTTCGTGGGGCATGGTCAGTTCCCGGCCTGTCGCCGGGTTGTGGATGCAAAGAGCGTCGCCCGCCTGGTAGATCCGGTCGAGACAGTATGTTGCGCCCACACAGGGACGAATATCTTCCTCCCGTTTTTCGGCAATCTTCCTGACGATGAGTGGATCCGCCATATGGGCGCGCGTCATACCGACCATATCCAGGAGCCCTTCCGCGATCGCGTGGCGGGCCGTTGCGACGTCGGGTATCTTCGCCGCGTGAAAGGTCGGCAGCCCGATTTCCCTGCGGACCTTTCCGGCAAAGTCCAGATGCGGCGCGTTGCGCATGCCCTGAACCGGAATCACGTCGGTCAGGCCCGGATCGGTATCGATGTGGCCGCGGATGACATTTAAAAAATCAATCTGACCCGTCTGCTGGAGGGTTCGTGCGATTTCCAGGCCGTCTTCTTCGGTCAGTCCGCCTTCCATGTCCTCATCCGCCGTGAACCGGATCCCGACGATAAAGTCCTCTCCGACCCTTTTGCGCACAGCGTCGATGACCTCAAGAGAAAAGCGCATCCGGTTTTGCAGTGAACCGCCATAAGGGCCCTCGAGCGTGTTCGTCGCAGGAGACCAGAACTGATCCATCAGATGACCGTATGCCTGAAGCTCAATACCGTCCATCCCGCCTTCCTTCATGCGCTCGGCGGCATCTGCATAGTCAGAAATGATCCGATCGATATCCCAATCTTCGAGCTGCTTCGGGAATGCCCTGTGCGCCGCCTCGCGCTCGTGGCTCGGTGCGACGGCCGGAAGCCAGTCGCCTTTGTTCCAATGGGTGCGCCGCCCAAGATGCGTGAGCTGGATCATCACCGCGCAACCGTGATCATGGCAGGCGTCGGTCAAGCGCCTGACCCAGGGAACAACCTCGTCCTTGTATGCCAGAATATTGTTGAAGACCGGCGGAGAATTCCTTGAAACTGCAGCCGAACCGGCTGTCATCGTCATGGCAACACCAGCCCTGGCGCGCACTTCGTGATAGGCCCTGTAACGGTCCTTCGGCATTCCGTCCTCGGGATAGGCAGGTTCATGCGACGTGATCATGATCCTGTTTTTCAGAGTAAGGTTCTTCAGCTGGTATGGTTGCAGCAACGGATCCTTGGACATGCGCTTCCCTCACTTCGCAGCCGGTCGTGGTATTCCCGACCGCGGATGACATTAGTTTGTGCTGTGCGTCGTTGGAAAGTCTCAAAAACGACATCTATGTCGCTTTTCATGACACTTATGTCAATTTCCATTGAAAGAGCGATTGACGGCTGCTAACCAAGGCCCATGAACGACCTTTTGATCGAAAAGACCAGTGGCTGGCGCGGCACGCGTGATGTCTGGATACAGGCCGCCTACGCGACCTTGCTGGAAAGCGGGATCGACGCGGTCAAGGTCATGCCACTCTCCGAACGGCTTGGGCTTTCACGCACAAGTTTCTACGGTCATTTCACAGATCGCAACGACCTTCTCGGCGCGCTGATTTCGCTCTGGCAGTCCAAAAATACGGGCAACCTGATCAAACGGTCGGAGGATTATGCGGACTCAATCACCGAAGCGATCCTGAATGTATTTGATCTCTGGCTGTTGCCGGACCTGTTCGATTCCCGCCTGGAATTTGCCGTCCGCAATTGGGCGCACTCAGACATGCGTCTGGCGGACAAGCTTGAAGACGCCGACAGGCTTCGAGTCTCAGCACTCCAGGCCATGTTCGAACGCTTCGGCTTTGACACGCTGCACGCAAATGTGAGGGCCAATACCGTCTACCAGACCCAGATCGGCTACATCTCAATGAAAAAGGACGGACCAACGGACCCGCTCGAGCCCCGGCTCAAGCGAATGCGCTACTATGCGGAGATCTTCGCTGGCCAACCGGTCAGCGACGCGGAAGCAGCGCGGTTCTTCTCCCGGCATCCGGTCGACACCGCGTAACCACGACACCCGAGAAATTTCCCAGGTTCAAGATGCGGTTCTCACATATGGTTCGTCACCCTGACCGAGTTCTGATGGCTGACGGGTCTCTCTGCTGAGGAGCATCCAGACCTGACACAAGACAATGAAGGCAATCAGGGGCACCAGGCTTGAGTATATCATTGACGTCAACCAGTCACGGGCAGACAGGACGTCGTGGATTGTCGGTGAGATCCACAGCAGAGCAGCGGTCGCCTGTAGTGTCAGCGGCCACCTTGGCACTTCCTTCAGGACAATCATCAAAGCGATCGAGTAAAACAGCCAGTCGTAATACATGAAGGATGGTGCCGCCAATGTGACGGCGAGCATCGAGACCGCAACGGCGCGCATTCTGGATAGCCGCCGCGCCGCAAACCAGACCACAACGGCGGCAAAGGCAATCGACATAAGCTGCGTCCCAAGGCGCATCTCCGGCGACACCCCCCATTTACCAAATGAGCTGCCAACCGTCGACATCATGCCGTGATTGGCAGAGAACTGAAACGAATGCGCTCCGCTTTGCATCGATGTCAGGAACGTTTCCCAGAGTCCCACGCCATAGATGGCAACAGACAGAGCGAGCAGGCCGATCGTACCGATCGCGGCATAAACGAAGGTGCGCCAGTCCCGCATGGCGACAAGAAACACAGGCAGCAGCAACCCGTATTGCGGCTTGATTGTAACGAGTGCGAGCGCCATGCCGCTCAAAAACGGCTTGTCTCGGCTGTTCATCATCGCAAACAGCAACAGAAACGTCATCAAGGGCGAGAGCTGTAGAAGCTGGAATGCGTAGAACGCGCCCGGTGACAGAAGCATGAAGAGGTATGGCCATGCGGCAAGATTGGGCCGGATCATGTAGATCATGCCGAAGAAGCTTGCGAAAAAGACCGTCATCCCGATCAGCTTTGCAGCCGGATAGGAGAACAGCGCGAGAGGCTCAAAAAAGAGCAGCGCATGTGGCGGGTTCAGGAAGAGTAGGTTTTCGTTCTTTTCGGAAAACGGCTCGCTGAACAGCACCGGGTCGTAAGCTTCGGCGGCCCGGCCCTGAAGAGCCATTTCGCCGGCCCTGTAAAACGCAACGAAGTCTTCCCGCTGAACGTCAGACAAGTTTTTGTGGAAGTCGAAAAGACCGCCCCAGTCGTTCTGGTACCATGAGGATCCCAGAAAAATAGACACAGCGATCAAGACAAAGACGAAAACCGGTCCGCCAAATCTCTCGTTCAGATCGTCGGCTTTGAGAAGATCAAGCACGTTTGCCCGGGCCTTCAAAAGGCCGGAACAGACTGACGATATCGTATTCAAGGCTGCAGAAACCAATTCCCGTCTCGCGGTTCTGAAAACACGTTTAATCCAAGTTACTTGGCCGACATGAAATTGCAGTTAACCGGAGTGCTTAACGCGATGTTTATGCTGGGGCATCTGGTTCGACGATTGCGAAAAGCCATGCTGTCAGCGCGCGTTCATTGCCTTTCGGGCATCTATTCGGTTTCAAGACTCAGCGCGCGACTTTTCAGGCATGACATAGGACAGAGGCAGCGCCGTCGTATTTTTGATCTGCTCCATGGCGAATGTCGTTGAGACGTCTGAAATGTCGATTTTGGCTATAAGCTTCTTGTAAAAGGTATCATAGGCCTCAATGTCGGGAACCGCGACCCGCAACAGGTAGTCCACCTGCCCCGCCATTCGATAAAACTCGACCACTTCCGGAAACTCCTGAATGACATCGGCGAATTTCTTGAGCCAGTCCTCGGAATGCTGGTTCGTGGTGATCGCAACGAACGCAGTCACCTTCGCGTTCACCTTGGCCGGGTCGAGCAACGCGACACGTCCTGTAATGACGCCATCTTCTTCCATTTTCTGGATCCGTCGCCAGCAGGGTGTCGTCGATAGACCAACCCGCCGTCCGATTTCTGCGACAGGCACGGTGCAGTCTTCCTGCAGGATGGACAGAATGCGGCGATCGATGCGGTCAATCATTCAGGCGGCCTCCGGTTCGGTGGCATGTTTCGAAAGGCGAGCGCTCCAATTGCAGCAAATTTTTCTGCGATGAAAGCGCAACACGTATCCTCTTTTTCGCAACACCTGTCAATTCTCGAGTTTTTTAGGATTTTTTTGCAAAAGAGCGTCCCGCACGGCCTAAATCAGTCGCGCCACTTCCTTACGCAGGACCGGAAGCAATTCGCTTTCAAACCAGGGATTTTTCTTGAGCCAAGCATTGTTGCGCCATGAGGGATGCGGCAAGGGGATTACGTTCGGCTTTCCCGGTTCGGGCGCTGCCTCGAAATAGGTTTTCCAGGTCGCGACGGTTTCTGTCAGGCTCTTCTTGCGGGTTGGACCCAGGTGATAGGCCTGTGCGTATTGTCCGATCACCAGGATCAACTCGAGTTGCCCCATCTGCGCAAACAAGTCGTCATGCCAAAGACTGCGGCATTCCTTTCGAGGCGGAAGGTCGCCGCCCTTTGAATCCAGGCCAGGAAAACAGAACCCCATGGGAATGATCGCCAGACGTGCCGGGTCGTAGAAAGCCTTCTCATCAATATCCATCCAATTCCTGAGCCTGTCACCGGACGGGTCGGTAAACGGTTTTCCGCTCTGATGGACACGTGTTCCCGGCGCCTGGCCAGAAATGCACAATCTTGCCGTGGGAGAGATCTGAAGCACCGGACGAGGTTCGTGTTGCAAGGGTTTTCCGTCCGGATTCTCCACACACTTCCGGCAGGCCCGGATACGCTCGGAGGTTCCTTTGAGCATTGAGGAATTCGGTTTGAAAGACAACGAGTTGCACCTTGATACAGCTGATTAAGACAATCCTTACCACGATCTTGAGGACGATCTTAAGGAATGGTGAGTCAGTGTGGCGAAACACGCAGTATCACAATAACGAAATCAACACCGTCCGGGCGGCCGATGAAGTCCCACGCGTCAGAAACCGAAAGCGATATTCTCGCTATCAACAAACAACGTGCGCTCCGGCGCCGGGAAATGGCGCGTTCGGTCCGCGACATCCGCAGCCGTCTTGGGGCTTCTGATACGCGGCAATCGACTTTTGAGCACGAGCGTCAGCATCTTTTTGCCGACACCCGCATCAACGCGGCCTTCGCCGCACCACTGCTGGCCCTCATCGTCGCAGCAATTTCTTCTCTGTGGGTGAGCCCGCAATTCATGGGTGCGTGGTTCCTGGTAACGATCTGCACGCATTTTCTGATGGTTGTCATCAGCCATTCCTACGAAAAGGCTCCCTCTGATCAGAAAGTCCGCATCATCTGGCGCCGGCGTTTCGTGATCGGCGATTTCATCTATGGATGCAGCTGGGCCATGTTCTTCCTGATGCCGGAAGCCATCGGATCCGGCGACGGTTTGGTCATCTTTCATTTCGCCACGCTGCTGATTGTCATCGCGATGAACACGATGCAGTCCGCCAACCTGCCAAAGTGCCTGCTGGCAAGCACGTTGCCGATCACGTTCGTCGTGACTTTCAGCTTCCTGCAACAGTCCAGCGCTGTTCACTATACGCTTGCGGCTATGGCAATCGGTGCACAGGGCTTCTTCCTCATTTTGGGGAACCAGCTGCTCAAAAATGCCAACACGATGCTGGAGTATCGCGCCGAGAAGGACCATCTCATCGCGGAGCTGGAGACAGCAAATTCCGTCTCCGACGAAGCACGCCGCCGGGCCGAGGCTGCAAATCTGGCCAAGTCCCGTTTTCTGGCCACAATGAGCCACGAGTTGCGCACGCCTTTGAACGCCATTCTTGGTTTTTCGGAGATTATGAAGGACGAAGTTCTCGGTCCGATGGAAAACAAGAACTACCGTTCCTATGCAGAGGACATCCACGGTTCTGGCGACCATCTCCTCAATCTGATCAATGAGATTCTCGATCTGTCGCGGATCGAAGCCGGACGGCACGAGCTGCACGAAGAGCCGATCCTTTTGGAGGATGTCGTCGCGGAGTGCGGAACCATGATGAAGGTACGCGCAAAAGCCAAGTCAATTGCGCTGCATCACTCTCATCAGGCCGACCTGCCCCGCGTTTGGGCCGACGAACGTGCTCTCAGGCAAGTCATTTTGAACCTTATGTCAAATGCGGTGAAATTCACGCCGGTCGGCGGAGAAGTCCGCATAAACCTCGGGCCGACGACCGACGGTGGCCAGTATGTCTCCATCCGCGACAATGGACCCGGCATTCCGGAAGAGGAAATTCCAACCGTTCTTGAAGCATTTGGCCAGGGCTCGCACGCCATCAAGAGTGCCGAACAGGGCACCGGGCTCGGGCTTTCGATCGTTCAGGCGCTTGTCAGCATGCATGACGGCAAGTTTTCTATCCGCTCGCGGCTGAGAGAAGGCACCGAAGTTACCGTCAGCCTGCCTCCGTCCCGGAACATGAGCTATGCGGAAGACACCAAAACCTCTGCCGCCGAAGCTTTTGACCCGCGTAACAGAAAAGCCCGCTCCGCCTGACTTCAGGACTTTTCGGACACCCCGGCGTCAGCGAAAGTTGCCATTCCGGAATGGGTTTCCGCAGCAACCTTGACGAAACCTGCCGCGAGAGCTGCGCCCGACCCTTCACCCAAACGCATGCCGAAGTCGAACAAGGCATCCTTGCCCATGTGTTCCAGAACCCTGGCATGGGCGTGCTCAGCCGAAACATGAGCGAAAAGACAGTGATCCAGGCCTGCCGGATCCATTGCATAGACAACAGCGGCTGCGGCGGTCGTCACGAAGCCGTCGACAATCACAGGAACCCGCTGGAGGCGGGCTGCGATGATCAGGCCCGCCATTGCGGCAATCTCACGCCCACCAGTCCGGCGCAGAATTTCCAGCGGATCCTTTTCGCCGTTCAGTCGTGCAACAGCCTTTTCGACAGCTGCGCGCTTTCTCTCAAGACCCTCATCATCAACACCGGTTCCCCGGCCGATCCAGTCAGCCGCGTTTCCACCGAACAACCCGTGGAACACAGCCGCAGCGACCGTCGTATTGCCGATGCCCATCTCGCCGAGGCAAATAAGATCAATCCCGCCGGCGAGCGCTTCCATTCCATAAGCCATTGTCGCCGCGCAGTTGGCTTCATCCATGGCATCCTCGCGCGTGATGCTTGGCGTCGGCATGTCGACAGCAAGGTCAAAAACTTTCAGGCCGATGTCATTCACGCGGCAAATCTGATTGATCGCGGCACCGCCGGCCGCGAAATTTTCGACCATCTGCTTGTTCACAGCGCTCGGAAATGCGGAAACACCTTCCTCGGCCACACCGTGCGCTGAAGCGAAGATGGCAACCATCGGTCTGGTAATCACCGGTGGGGCTTTGCCAGACCAGGCCGCCAACCATTCCGCGATCTCCTCAAGCCGCCCGAGGGATCCGCCAGGTTTAGTCAGCTGGCTGTCCCGCTCCCTGACTTTCGCCAACGCTTCCTCATCCGGACCGGGCATCGATTTTACGAGGTTCCGGATATCATCGAAGGGAAGCGCGGTTTCGGAAAGGGACATATTCTTTTTCCCGGTCTGTTTTTGGTTGCGAGCCGACATTTGGTCCTGCTAGGCGGCTGATCTATAACCGCGCCTTGGAAAAACTCAAGCACAGGACCGGCCTGATGAGCCCCGAAACCGACCAATACCCAGTTTCCAGGCGTGAACCGAGTCCCAAGGCAGCAAAACCAGGATCCGGAGACGCTTCAGACCGTGTCAGGCTATTTGCTGCCGATGCTGCAGCCTGGATCCGGTTTTTCTCGCGCTTGCCTCTGCCACGAGTGAACCCGCTGGACGATCCCGCAGCGGCACCGCAATTCGAAAGATCTGCCCGCGCAGCTCCCTTCGCGGGATTTGTTGTTGCATTGCCGGCAGCGGGTCTGGGCATGCTGCTCGCTTATACAAGCCTCCCCACACTTGCCGTTGCCGCCTTTGCCGTCGCCCTGCTCGCAGCGACGACCGGTGCACTTCATGAAGACGGGCTGAGTGATGTTGCCGATGGATTTTTTGGAGGAGCAACGCGTGACAGGCGTCTGGAAATCATGAAAGACAGCCGGATCGGTTCCTTCGGTGCCCTGGCGCTTGCTTTGTCGGTCCTGTTGCGTGTCGTCCTGCTGGCCGCGTTGTGGCAACGGTTCGACCCGGCGGACGCCGCGCTCTTGTTTTTAGCAACCGAGAGCATTAGCCGGACGCTCTTGGTATGGCAGTGGTATCAACACCCCCTCGCCCGCCCGCAAGGACTGGCCGCCCGGTTCGGCAAACCTGACGGCAATGCCCTGAAACAAGCCGTTCTGGTGAGCGTCCCGCTACTGGCACCTGCGGTACTGCTTCTTTCCATTCCGGCACTCTTCCTTGCGCTTGTGCTCGCAATCGGGGCGGCATTTTTTGTGGGGTACATTGCAGAGAAAAAAATCGGTGGCGTTACCGGCGATGTTCTCGGGGCGATTCAGCAAATCTGCGGGCTTGGATTTTTGACGGGTATGCTTATGGTGCCTTGAGAAGGCGCAGCGCGGACAGCTATTCATCATGACACCAAGACCCATTGCAACGGCATCAAAATCCAGCTTCCGGCCTTACAGGGACCTGGTGTTGCTGATGTCTTTGATTTTTCTGGCCGCGTGCGGCAGCCGGCCTGAGGTCGGCGCACTGGCGCTGAATGCAGTTCCGGCACAAGGAGCTGAATCGCATGACATTCTCGTTGTGACGACACGGGAACGCGACAGCCGGCCCGACACCTATTTCAATGGAGAGCGCGGCCAGCAGGTCAGCTATGCACAGGCAACCATTTCTGTTCCGCCAAGCCACGAAATCAGCCAGGTGGAGTGGCCGGACACTCTGCCGGGAAACCCGGAAACGGATTTTGTTGCGCGCAGCGCCAGCTACATTGCCGACAAGAGCGCCTTTACCCGGCAGCTCAATGCCAGGCTTGCAAAAAAGCCAAAAGGCAAGCGGGAGGTTTTCCTCTTCATCCACGGGTACAACACCCTCTTCCCGGAAGCGCTCTATCGTTTCGTGCAGGTTGTGCATGACGGCGACATCGAAGCTGTACCTGTTCTTTTCACCTGGGCTTCGCGTGGACGGCTTCAGGACTACGTCTATGACCTGAACAGCGCTGGCATCGCGCGGCAGGCTCTGGCGGAGACGATGCTCCAGCTGGCGCAATCGAACGCAGAAAAGATCACCATTCTCGCGCACTCCATGGGGAACTGGCTGCTGATGGAGACAGCGATACAGGCATCGCCTGCGCAACGAAGAGCCCTGGAAGGTAAAGTCGAAGTCGCCATTCTAGCTGCGCCGGACATCGACATCGACCTGTTCAAGGCACAATTGAGGAAGCTCGGAACGCCCGCCAACCCTTATGTTGTGGTTGTCTCACGCGATGACAGGGCTTTGCGAATATCCAGAGCGATCGCGGGCGGCAAGGAACGCGTCGGTGCTTACTCCAATGACGCGGAACTCGCCGAGCTCGGCGCTATCGTCATTGATGTCACCGAACTCGATTCCCTTGACGCGGCCAATCACTCCAAGTTTGCCCAGCTCGCGCAGCTCAGCCCGGAATTCCGCAAGACACTTGGACAGTCCGGGCTACGGTCTGCGTCAGACGCGGCCAGGGGCGCGAAACTCGGCGACAGCCTCGGCACATTCGTTGGAAACACGGTTGCTTTGCCGGTCAACATCATAACCGCGCCATTTACGTATTCAGGCGGTGGCTGAGGACGTATTTTGACCCCCGCCAGCCGCTTTTAAGTCTTGGCAAAGACATAATCTGTGTCCATATCCGCCATATGAACTCGCCATGCATACAACACTGCCAGATTGACGAGACAACCGGCCTGTGCGCCGGCTGTTTTCGCACGCTCGATGAAATTGCAGGCTGGAGCGGCTTCAGTGAAGAACGCCGCTCGCAGATCATGACTGATCTTTCAAGCCGACGCCTCCTTGAAAGCGAAGAAAGCCTCGATTAATGGGCGGGCCCAAGCAGATTCGCGGCTTTGTCATTGCCGCCCTCGTGATCATTATGGGCGTCATGGTGTTCTTTTACTTTTTTGGCGACCCGACAGACCCCGAGAACATCAACTTTGACGACTCCGGCCCACGCCTCGTCGCACTGTCCGCGCTTGCTTTCGTGTTTCTCGCAAGCTTTGTGTTCGGCCAACCAAAAGTGCGCGAAATTGTCCAGGGAACGCTGTTCTGGGGCGGGCTCTGCGCACTTCTTGTTGTCGGCTATACCTACCGTACCGACCTGGTTCAGGCTGGATACCGTGTTCTTGGTGCCCTTGCGCCCGGTCTTGCCGTCACCCAACCAGACGGCTCCATTCTGATTGTTCGGGATGCAACCGGCCATTTCGTCGTGGATGGGCGTGTCAATGGATCACGGACCAGCTTTCTTCTCGATACCGGCGCGAGCGCGGTTGTGCTGACGTTTGACGATGCCAAGCGCGCGGGTTTCGATCCAGACGAGCTTTCCTTCACGGTACCTGTCTCAACGGCCAATGGCCGCGCGATGGTGGCTCCAATTCAGATCGAAACCATTGCGGTTGGCGATTACACACTTAAAAACGTCAGAGGCTTTGTCGCACGCGAGGGATCGCTTGGAGGCAGCCTTTTTGGCCTCACGGCGCTTGATCGGCTCAGAAGCTGGCGCATTGAGGGTGATCGTCTCATCATGAACCCATGAATTTGCCGGATACTATTCAGCGGCTTCCGCGGAGGGAATTTCCGGTGACACAGCTGCCAGCGCACGTTCGACGACCTCCAGTCCGGCACCTGGCTTGATTGCGTCGACTGTGAGGATCCGTCGCCAGCTTCGAGCACCGGGGCGACCATGAAACAGGCCCAGCATATGACGGGTCATGTGTGCGAGCTTGACGCCCCTCCCGAGTTGTTCTTCCAGGTAGCCCATATGCGTTCTGACGGCATGCCATGGGGAGACGTCGTTCGCTTCAATACCGTAAATCCGGCGGTCAACCTGTCCGAGGAGCTGGGGCATCTGGTAGGCGGTTCGACCGAACATCAGTCCATCGAGCGTATCCAGATACGGCTCTGCCGTGTCGAGTGTCTGAAGTCCGCCATTCAGCCCAATGAACTTATCCGGAAAACGACTTTTGAGCCGCACCACCCGATCATAGTCCAAAGGTGGAATGTCCCGGTTCTCTTTCGGACTGAGCCCCTTGAGCCACGCCTTGCGCGCGTGCACCCACAAGGCATCCGAGCCTGCGCCAAAAACGGCATCGGCCATCCGGTCGAGAGCCTCTTCCGGGTCCTGATCATCCACGCCTATCCGGCATTTGACGGTAACTGGAATGTCGACGACATCCTTCATGGCGGAAACGCAAGTGGCGACAAGCTCCGGCTCCTGCATCAGGCAGGCTCCGAAACGGCCTGACTGCACACGATCGGATGGACACCCGACATTTATATTGACTTCGTCATAGCCAAAGTCAGCCACAATCCTTGCAGACGCTGCCATGTCCTTGGGGTCCGAACCGCCAAGCTGGCAGGCAACCGGATGCTCCAATTCCGAAAATCCGAGCAGATGATCCCTGTCACCGTGGATAACGGCCCCGGTGGTCACCATCTCGGTGTACAAAAGCGCACGACTGGTCAGTTGCCGGTGAAACGCCCGGCAGTGCCTGTCTGTCCACTCCATCATGGGAGCGACGGCAAACTTATGCTCTTGATATTTATTCATTTTTTGTCTTGCTCAAGGACTATCGGCCAAGATGCGCGTTTCAAATCTGACGCAAGCACACATGTTTGACGCCCGTTCAATCATCCGCTCACATAGGGTGCAAAAACGGGATATCAAAAACCCGGCTTGCTTACAAAGGCTTACATTCGATTTTCTTGCCCAGTTCCATCCAACACGCCGACTTGTATTCCGTTCACCGCGTACGGAGATACCCATCGACTACGATTGAACGCAGGCATTGAAAGGTCGTCTCGATGAGTCTTTTCTGACCGGCGCGCAATAGTCGCCGTTCCAGTCGCGACTTGCGGCAACCAGTCTTTCTAGTGCGCCGATCGCATTTTTCCGCTCGTTTGCACGAGTTCAGGGTCAACGATCTCAATTGGGGGGCGAGTTCAAACACGGCGCTTGCGTGAGGGGCCGTGGTCATTTCACATGACAATGGTGCTGGCACCTTCGTGGCATCTTTCTGCGCAGTTTGATGCTTGCTCAGGAGGTAAACATGGATCCGAGCCTTGTTCTTGCTGGCCTTTTGCTGTCTCGAAATTACAAAACACGTGCCACATCAGCCGCGGTCGATCGGTTCTACAACGAAAACGGACACGTGTTCGGCGCAACAATTTTGAAAATCCCGATGGTAGCGGTGACTGCACTTTCCAAGTTATTTTACAAAGGCACAGCTCTGTTACGGTTTTCGACGCGCAAACACGTTGGTTGGGTGAACACTCATGAAGCACAACACCAGAATTCTTCCAGCTGACAAAGCGATAACGCAGCAGGAAAAGGCAATTGTCGCTGCGGTACGCGCCGAAACCGATGCTTTTCTGGATCAGGACTTTGAAGCCTGGTCTGCATGTTGGGTGCAGGAAGCCCGGACGCAAGCCGTCTACGTTTCAAGTGTCGCCGGTCTGAGCGTCTTTGACGGCTGGTCGCAGGTGGCCGCCCATATGCGACATGTTTTTGAAAGCGGACTGGCCTGCCAGAAGAAACAAATCTGGCAGAAGGACCATCGTATCAGCATTGCCGGCAGAACCGCCTGGGTCGTTTTCGATGAGCTCTCAGAACAGCAGTCAGGCATCATTCATCAAAATCATGAAACGCGGTATCTGGAGCTGGAAGCCGATGGCTGGAAGGTTGTCTATTCTTCGGTGATTGAACGCCGGCAATCCAATATCCATACGCATGAGATTGCAGTCGGCAAAGACGGACACGTGATTTGGGCGAGCCCAGAGTGCCTGAGTTCCCTCAAGCAACATCCTTTTCTCACAGTCTCGTACGGACGCATCCGCGCGCGCCGGCCTGATTGGGACAAGGTGTTGCAACGAGAGTTCAAGAAGGCTGGCAACTTTCATGGTTTTTTCGAACTTCACCGCTTTGCAAGCGAGACCGGTGGTCCGCTGCAATATCCGGTAATTCTCGGGAATACGGATACGGGAAGAATTGCCGTTGTTCACATATCCGTCCGCGACTGCATGACTTATCTCAGACTGGACGGTGACGGTTTGATTGAGCACCGGCTCGCGGTCGCACGTGCAGTTTTTGGTCTTTCGGAAGGGCAAATCAAAATTGCCGGCCTGATTGCGTCAGGTAAAAACCTCTCCGAGATTGCCACCAGCCAGAATATCAGCGTCAATACCGCACGAACTCATTTGTCGCGACTTTATGAGAAGACGGGCGTCAATTCCCAGACCGCCTTGGTTCGCCTGCTTTTGAGTGTTGGTTAGCGACACCCCATGGAGGTTCTTACCTCCATGGGGCAATCCGGTGGTTCACACCCTTTGCGTGAAGGTCGCAGCTTTGACCTCGATTGCGTAGTCTTTGGCAAGCGTCAGAAAAGCGTCATAGCTTTTCTGAACCTCGGCGAATGTCGGGTTAGCTTCGGCGTTTTCCGTCATGACCTCGGCAACCGCGGTTTTCAGGGCTGCGAGAACATCGTCCGGGAACGCAGCAAATGTGACGCCGTCCGCCTTCAGTTTCTGCATTGCGACGGCATTGAAATAGTCGAACTGTGCGGTGGTTTCGACGGATGTCGCTTCCGCCGCATTTGCGATCACGGCCTGCAAGTGCGCCGGCAGTCCCTCAAACGCGTCTTTGTTCACAACGATCTCAAGCGCTGCTGAGGGTTCGTGGAAGGCAGGTACGTAGCAGAACTTGGCGACCTTTTGCAGACCGAAGGCCATGTCCAGCATCGGCCCGACCCATTCGGCCGCGTCGATCGCGCCGGATTGGAAGGACGGAAAGATTTCCGGAGGCGGCAGAAGGACCGCGTTGACACCGAGTTTGCGCATGGCTTCGCCACCAAGTCCGGCAATCCGCATATTGAGACCGGCAAGGTCGTTCAGGCTTTCAATTGGTTTTTTGAACCAGCCGGCGGACTGGCCCCCGGAACTCCCGGAGTAGAACGGCTTCAGGCCGCGTTCGGCATAGATTCCGTCCCAGAGTTCCTGACCGCCCCCGTAACGAAGCCACGCCGTCGTTTCGACTGCCGTCATGCCGAACGGCACGGCGGAGAAAAAGTGAAGCGCTGAGTTTTTAGACGCGGCGTAGTAAGGCGTCGAATGGCCGATTTCAGCCGTTCCCTGTTCCACCGCGTCTTCCACGCCAAAGGGCGGCACCAGTTCCCCGCCTGAAAAGACCTTGAGCGTCAGCTGTCCGTCGGACATGGCCGCGACACGCTCGGCAAACGAGGTCACATTGGTGCCGACACCAGGAGCCTTGGCTGGAAAAGATGTCGGCAGTTTCCATTCAACCTTACCCTGCGCAATCGCAGGTGCTGCCAAAACCGTTGCCGGCGCAGCAACCGCCCCAGCCTTCAGGAAATCCCGTCTCTTCATGTCAAAGCTCCTCTGATCAAAACAAAACCCCGGGCAGCCAGGTCGCAAGGGCCGGAACCAATGCGACCAGGCCAAGCGCCAGCAACTGGATTACCACGAAGGGTATCACGGCGACGTAGATCTGTGACGTTGCAATCTCTTGCGGGGCCACGGACCGGAAGTAAAAAAGCGCAAATCCGAAAGGCGGGGTCAGGAACGACGTCTGGAGGTTCAGGGCGATCAGAACGGCAAACCAGACCGGACTGATGTCTGTCTGCAAAATGATCGGCCCGACAATCGGCACCACGATAAAGATGATCTCGACGAATTCGAGAATGAACCCGAGCAGAAAAATAACCAGCATTGTCAGCAGCAGCATGCCATAGGCTCCGCCCGGGAGGGACTGGAGCAGATCAGCAACATGTTCGTCGCCGTCAAAACCCCGAAAGACAAGCGACAATATGCTGGCGGCAATCACAATGCCGAAGATCATACCGGTGATCGTTACCGTTTCGCGCAACGCTGCTGCGAGGACACCGCTTCGAACAAGCGATGCGGACACCACGAGCATCAAGACCAGCGTTCCGGCAGTTGCAGCAAAGGAAATCGCAGACTTAGCCGTCCAGCTGATCCGTCCTTCCTCGAAATCGAGGCCAAGAATACCTGCCTGACGCAGGATCAGGAGAACAACGGCCAACGCAGCGCAGACAAGCGCCGGGCGGGCAATGCTTTGTCCCTGGCCTGCGGCGGCAATCAGCAAGGCCCCCGCAACACCAACGCTCGCAGCTTCTGTCGGGGTTGCCACGCCGATCAGTATGCTTCCAAGGACGGCGACGATCAGGCCGAGCGTTGGCGCGATGGCGCCAGCCAATTGCCGGGCCGTGACGATTTCCCGATCCGTTGTCTGCTCTGCACCCTCCCCGCTACGGCTAAGCCTGAAAATGACGAAGCCAGCATAGAGTGCGACCAGCAAAAGCCCGGGAAGCAACGCTCCGGCAAAAAGATCACCGACCGTTACCGGATCCGGCGCAAAATTTCCGGCCTCCTGTTGTGCTTCGAAATAGGCGTTGGAGATCTGATCCCCCAGCAGGATCAGAACAATCGAAGGGGGTATGATCTGCCCGAGCGTCCCGCTTGCACAGATCAACCCGCTGCTCATGTGCTTGTCGACACCCGCTTTCAGAAGTGCTGGAAGCATGATCGTTCCCAACATGACGATCGTTGCGCCGATAATACCAGTCGATGCGGCGATCAGGGCACTCACAAGAACGACGGAAAGCGCAAGCGCCGACTGGTTTCCGCCCAGCGCAGCACTCAAGCTCTTGAGCATCCGCTCCGCCTGCTGAGACTTTTCCAGAAGCAACCCCATCAGCACAAACAGGGGAACTGCCAGCAGGAGCGGGTTCGTCATTATGCCGAATATCCGTTGAGGAACGGCCTGGAAGAAAACGAGGTCAAAATCGCCAAAGAACGCTGCCAGGAGTGCAACGAGCGTCGGCGCTCCCGCGATGGCCAACAGTACAGGGACGCCGGACAAGATGCAGGCGAAGACAGCGAGGGCCATCACGAGAAGCCAGGCGATTTCCATGCTCATGAAGCTGTCCGCCGAAAAAATCCAACCACCCTCGCGAGGGTCAGCCAGACGACCAGCCCCGGCAGGATCAGAAGACAGGTTTTGACGAGGAAAAGGCCCGGCAAACCACCGGTTTCCGGAGACCCTTCCAGGATCACCCAGGAACCGCGCACCAGTGGATAAGCCATCCACAACATGATGACAAAGACCGGCAGCGCCAAGGCCATGTCGCCCAGCCAGTCAACTCTGCGATTGGTCCGATCAGAAAGTCTCTGCCGGAATACATCGACCCGTACATGCTTGTCGGCCTCGAACGACACGGCGACAGAAAGCGCGACAAGTGAGGCGAACGCATAGTTGACCGCGTCCTGTATTTCCAGAAATCCGAAACCCAGAAGGTAGCGCATCAAGACCATGGAGAGCTGGCCGAGAAACACAATTACCGCGAGGACCATGCAGACCCGTCTTACGCCTGAAAACACCGCTCGTATCAAAAGCACTCTTCCCGCCAAACGCCATTCTTCGAGCAGCATTGTTCTTGCACTCACCCTGCCGGGCGGCACCAACTTATTCAGCGCCCGGCGCTTTGTATACAGACAACTGACGCGTTCCACCCCGTGGAACAGAAAGTGATCTGCAAGTTGACCATCCCCCGCTTTCGCAGCACGATATCCGGGCGCCCGACACCTAGTTTCTTGTCGTGAGGGAGACCTGCTATGTGGATCGGCATCAAAGCCTTCGTTCTTGCGTGTTTTGCCTGCGGAACCGCGCTTGCCGAAAGCGAGCCAGCCCCGTTCGCGGCGTTCGACAAGGCAGGACCGGAAGTGCTGAACGATCCACATGACCTTGCATTTGGACCAGATGGACGCCTTTACGTCGCCGACAAGTTCGGAAACAGGATCGCCGTCGTCGACCCGGAAACGCTCGACATCGTGGAAAGCCTGAGCGCAGGAAAACTCCCCGGTGCACATGACATCTCTTTTGGCCCCGGCGGCGAGGTTGCTGTCGCCGTGACGGGATTTGGCAGCGTGTTTGTCTTCAGCAGTATCGAGACACTGGGTGTCGCGCCATATGTCACTTTGCCCGCCCCCCGAACCGAAGGTGCCCTCGCCCACAGCAATGGCCGCATCTACGCGATGGCGGGCGGTACAGGCGTTCTGATCGCCTATGAAAACGGAGAAGCAATTGCAAGCGTCGGCTCGCACCCTGGCGCACACGATGTCGCGGAAAGTCCTGACGGGTCCATCTGGGTTGCCGACAATTTCAACCGCCGCCTCGTGCGCTATTCACCGGCCCTGGAAAAGCTGCAAACGGTCGAGGGTCCGCAATTCGGCTTCTACGGTCCCCGTTATCTGGACATCGACAATTTCGGCAGACTGGTTGTTGCAGATCAGGACGCGCATCGCATCCTCCTGATTGACCCGGACGGTGCGGAAGGTGCAGTTCTCCTCGGTGTCCTGGGCTCCGGACAGCCAGGCAAAGGTCCCAATCTCTTCGATGATCCCGAGGGCGTGGCCATCCGTGGCAACGAGTATTATTTCTCGGACAGCGACAACAACAGGATTGTCCGCTACACGGTTGCGATCAACTGAGCCGTCAATATACGACAGGGGAATCCGCCCCGGCCTAAAACTCAATCAGCTTCGATGAATGCGTTGCCGTTCGTTGCGCTCGTCGTCTGAGCGCAATTCGAGCCACATGGCGTTCAGGATCGCGAGGCAACACGCCAAGGGCATTCCGAGGATCCAGGCAAAGTACCACATGCAATCGTCTCCTCAGTAGGCCGTATGGTTGTCGCGTTCGATGGTCTCTTCGTCAACCTTGCCCCAAAGCACCCTGTAGACCCAGGCGGTGTAGACCAGAATGATCGGCAGAAAGATCACGGTCGCCACAAGCATATTGAACAATGTGCGGTGGGTGGACGACGCATCCCAAACGGTCAGGCTTGCTTCAGGCTGAACCGAAGACGGCAGGATGAAGGGAAACATCGAAATGCCGACAGTTGCGATTATTCCGACAATCGCCGATTTGGAGAATACGAAGACCAGCATCTCCAAGCGGGTCTGAAGCAATAGGAGCGTTCCCAACATGCCTAGGAAACCCAGGCCGGGCACGATCCAAAGAAGCGGGTAAGCCGCATAGTTCGCCATCCATGCGCCATCTTCGATGACTGCGTCCTTGGCAAGCGGGTTTGCCTGCATGTTGGGATCGATCTCATTGGTAATCCGGAAACCGTCGACATACCCGCTGGCCACCAGGTACCCCCCGAGCGCAAAGAGAACTATGCCAAGCAATGCGGCAAAGGTTCCGAACCTGCGTGCTCTGCGCGCGATGTCTCCCGATGCGCGCATGACAAGCCAGACACTACCATGCATGACGAGCATTGCGACGGAAAGCAGTCCACACAGCAAAGAGAACGGTGAGAACAATCCGAAGAATGAACCCTCATAGGTCATGCGCAGATCGTTATCGAGAGAATAAGGCACTCCGAGGAGAACATTGCCGACCGCAACGCCGAACACCAATGCGGGCACGAATGAGCCGACGAACAGGGCCCAGTCCCAGCTGCTCCGCCAGGACGGATCCGGCCTTTTTGACCTGTACTTGAAGGCAACCGGTCGCAGGATCATCGCCGCGAGCACAACGAACATCGCCAGGTAAAATCCGGAGAAGCTGATCGCATAGAGTGGCGGCCAAGCCGCGAAGATGGCGCCGCCACCCAGGATGAACCACACTTGATTGCCTTCCCAGGTCGGACCGATGGTGTTGATCACGATCCGCCGCTCAATATCCGTTTCGGCAATGAAGGGCAGCAATGCCCCTACCCCCATGTCGAAGCCGTCCGTCACGGCGAAGCCGATAAGAAGCACACCAAGCAGCACCCACCAGATCACCTTCAGCGTCGAGTAGTCCATCATTTCATAAAGGATCATGGCCGGTTACTCCGCAGGAACAGGGGCTGCGCCGGAAACCGGCTGTGCGCTCACCGGCGGTGGCAGGGTCTCCGCCGGTTCGCCATCGTCCGGACCGATCCGGATGTACTTGATCATCAGCGCAATCTCGATCACCAGCAGTGTGCTGTACAGGATCACGAATCCTGCCAGGGTCAGCAGAACCTCTGTTACCGACAGGCTGGACACTGCGGCCGATGTCGGCAGCATGCTCTCGATGATCCAGGGCTGACGTCCGTACTCAGCGACGAACCATCCCATTTCGCAGGCTATCCACGGCAGCGGGATCGACCAAACGGCGACATGAAGCAGCCAACGGCGTTTTTCGCGCAGCTCATCCAGTTTGCCCGCCGACGAGTAGTAGAAGAACACTGTCGTCAGAAGGATGAAAAAGAAGCCGCACGCCACCATGATCCGGAATGCATAGAACATCGGCCAAACGTTCGGGACGGTCGACCAGGCCGCCTCCTCGATTTGCTCCGTTGTCGCCTCCAGAGGATTGTCGGTATAGGGCAGCAGAAGGTACGCATAGCCAAGTGAGCTGGCATTATAGCTGAAGGTTTCACGGACCTCCTCAGACACCGTGTCCGGGTTCTCCCTGATCTTCTGCAAGGCATCCCAGGCGATAGCTCCTTGACGGATGCGGTCCTTGGAGCGGTCCACAAGTTCATTGATACCGGGGATCACCGTGTCCAGAGACCGGGTTGCGATCAGGCCCATGACGTAAGGCACCTCAATCGCAAAGATATTCTCCCGTTTATCCATGTCCGGCCAGGCGACGACATTGAAAGCTGCGGGTGCAGGTTCGGTCTCCCACATGGCTTCAATTGTTGCGAGTTTCATCTTCTGGTTCAGGTTGGCCTCGTACCCGCTTTCGTCACCGAGAACGACAACGGAAAGCGCTGAGGCAAAGCCAAAGGCGGATGCGATCGCCATGGACCGCTTGGCGATCTGAAGATGCCTGCCCTGAAGCATGTACCAGGCGGAAATGCCCAGCATGAAGAGCGCGGCAGTGACGTAGCCCGCCGATACCGTGTGTACGAATTTGGCCTGCGCAACCGGGTTGAACAGCACCTCGAAGAAACTGGTGACCTCCATGCGCATGGTGTCCGGATTGAACTCCGAGCCGACCGGGTTTTGCATCCAGCCATTTGCAATCAGGATCCAGAGAGCGGAGAAATTCGTACCGAGCGCCAGTGCCCATGTGGCCGCCAGGTGCTGGCGCTTGGACAGTTTGTCCCAACCGAAGAAGAAGAGCCCGACGAAGGTCGCCTCGAGAAAGAACGCCATAAGGCCTTCAATTGCAAGCGGCGCGCCGAATACATCGCCGACATACTGGCTGAAATACGCCCAGTTCATGCCAAACTGGAATTCCATCGTCAGTCCCGTTGCGACGCCGAGGACGAAGTTGATACCGAACAACGTGCCCCAGAACTTGACCATGCGCTTCCAGATCTCGCGCCCGGTCATCACATAGACCGTCTCCATCGTCGCGAGCAAAATGGACAAGCCAATGGTCAAGGGCACAAACAGGAAATGGTAGAGCGCTGTCATGGCAAATTGCAGCCGGGACAGGTCAACGACGCTTAGTTCCATCGTATTCCCCCTTTTCAAGCCGGCATTGGCTTGAGCATATGGTCAGGGCGATCTTCGAACCTCTTCACATCAGCCGGATAACTGCGCTACGCGTCAGGCTGCGTGGATTGTTCCCGTCAAAACAGCGGTTCAAAGCAACACGCTAACGAGTCAGGATGGTGACGCAGCCCGGCAGGCAGGTCAATGCGACAGATCGTATTCGACAACCAGAAATCGCAAAAAAGAGAGCACTCATCTTTTTGACAAGCCAAATGAATCAATGTGCAATCGGTGTCAGTCACCGGACATATTGTCCAGATTGACAACCCGGTCCGCCGCATCGATTTCGCGCTGTTTGTGAGCGATCATCAGAACAGAGGCCGTTCCTCTGAACTTGAAAAAGCGATCCAGGACTTCGCTCGCCGTCTCTTGGTCGAGGCCTTCCGTCATTTCGTCCAGAATGAACAGGCTCGGGCGCGTTAGAAATGCCCTTGCGAGTGCGAGCCGGCGTAACTCACCGCCCGACAGCCCAAGTCCGCCCTCTCCCAGCACACAATTCAGACCGTCTCCGTCCGACGCGATTCGATCCATGAGCACGGATTGCTCCAGAGCCTTCCACATGTCCTGCTCACTGGCTGAGGGATTCGCCACACGCAAATTGGCAGCAATCGTGTCGTTGAAGAAATAGGGGCGCTGACCCAGGACCGTGACAGCATCGCTCAGGTCAGTATCCCGGAAGGTTTCAATGTTCCTTCCGTTCAGCAGGATGCAACCTGAGTCGGCATTCCGCAGTCGTGCTGCCAGGGTGGCAATCGTGCTCTTGCCACATCCGCTTCGTCCGGCAAGGGCAACAATCTCGCCGGGTTTGACATCGAATGACAGCCTGTCGAGAACCGGTTCCGTTGCTCCGGGGTATGTGAAAGATACAGCTTGGAAGCTCAGAACATAGTCTGGCCGCTTGGTGGAAACTGGCTGATCGCCTTTCCGCCGGGCTCCGGTTTTTGCCTCGAGGATTTGCAGCCCCGTGGAGACCGTGCGCTTAGCAGCCAATTCGGATCGTGGCAGGTTCGTCAGCCCGAGCAAAACAGCGGACACCAGCTCCGGAAGAGCGATGACCGCCAGCACCAGACCGACAGCAAGGGGAACGCCAAATGTTCCGTCCACGACATTCCAGACGCACACAAGCAGCATAGCGGCGAGAAATGTCTGGCCGACAAATCCAGAAACCGCACCGTACCCCGCTGCGCGCTTTTCGCGCCAATCTTCAGAATTCTGCAGGAGGCGTTCAGCGGTAAAAATGCGGTCGGCCGCGTTTTCGAGACCTCCATAGACCGCAAGGTCCCGTCTTCCTGCAGCAAGATCCGTCGTTCGAAGGCGCATTGCTTCGGATGCCGCGTCCGCCCGCCGAGCCATTTGCCGGTCCGACCTTGTTAAAACCTTTTGGGCGAGAAAAGCCCAGACAGCCATGAAAGACAGCCCGGTCAAAAACACAGAAGCTGAGACTGTCCACCAGATGATCAGCAAAGAAACGGCAATGATGATCGCCAGTGAGATGGGCACCAACAGACGGAGATAAACAGTGTCCAGCGCTGCGACATCGGCTGTCAAACGGTTCAGGACCAGACCAGACCGGCGCCCTGCCGACACTTTTTCAGCGTTGCTCGCAAACAGACGATTTCGCAAATCCCCCAGGAAACGGAAGGTCGCGTCGTGTGTCAGAACGCGTTCGCCATAGCGACCCGCGGTTCGAATGATGGCAAGTGCTCTGATAATTGCGCTCGGAGCAAATATGTTCAGAAAGGCGCCACTTAAACCGGCAAGGGCCGCTGCGGTAATGAACCAACCGGAAACCCCAAGCAACAAAAGGCCCGCCGCTGCCGGCAGCACAGCGACAAAGATCCCGATACAGAAATGAAAGCGATCATGCCGAAATTGGCTTTTGGCAACCTGCCAGATCGGGTTCATCAAACAGGCTCCAATCCAGCTTCGACACGTGTATTCAGATCTACACGCCGCCCGGACATCTGCAGGACTGCCGGATCATGCGTTGCGATGAGCGTGGTTCGGTTCTTCGCGAGCTGTGTCAATCCACTGATAACGTCTCTTGCCGTTTCCGGATCGAGTCCCGCGGTCGGTTCATCTGCGATCAGGATTGTCGAATGAATGCGCATCGCGGCGCGCGCCAGCGCCACCCGACGAATTTCACCAACCGACAAACCAAATCCGTCTTCCCCGAGCTGCGTTGCAAGCCCCTGTGGCAAGCGGCGGACAAGACGTTCAGCACCAGCGAGACGCAATGCCTTCCAGATGTCTTCTTCGGTCACCGGCGCAGGATCAGAAACTCCTTTGAGCAAATTGGCCTTCACGCTTCCATGAAAAAGCGTCGGTGCCTGGCCCAGCCACATAACCTGCTGACGCAATTCACCGGCAACCAGGTCAATGTCGATGCCATTTAGCCGAACAGACCCGCTATCAGGTTGACGGTAGCCAAGCACGAGGTCCAGGAGGCTTGTTTTTCCCGAGCCGCTTGCACCAGATAAATGTGTGGTTTCGCCTACGGCCACGTTCAGTGAAAACCTGCTGAGTATCCGCCGTCCACTTGCCGTGAGAGACACCTCTTCGAAGGAAACGCGCACGGGCTCCAATCTCCCGTTCGAGACAATTGAAGCCTTCGGTGCCGTTGCTTCGACAGGACCGGATGCAATTGCGGATCTGTCAGTTTCTATTTCCGCCAAAAGCGCAGAAAGCTTTTGCCTGGCTGCGATACCCGCTGCACGATCATGGTAGGCGGTTGAAAATGCACGTAGCGGCGCAAAGAATTCAGGGGCGAGCAAAAGGATAAACAGACCTTGTGAAAACCCGAACGGAGTTCCCCAGGCGCCGACATTGAGATCTCCCAACAGGGAAAATCCGACGTATACCGCTGAAAACGCAATGCCAAGCGCCGAAAAGAGTTCCAGCACAGTCGTCGACAGGAAAGCGACCTTCAGAACCTTCATCGTCCCGATCCTGAAACGCTCACCAGCCTCGTGGATTTCGGCCTTGGTCCTCTCCAGAGCGCCGAAGAGCTTCAGCGTCTCCAGTCCCCTGATCCGGTCGAGCAACATGCCGCTCAGACGTGTGAGCTCTTCCTGCTGGCTCGCGCTGGCCGCCTTGGCGCGTGAGCCGATCAGTGCCATGAACACCGGTATCAAAGGACCGCTAACCAGCAAAATCAACGCAGCGAGCCAGCTGAACCATGCTGTCACAGCGACGATTGCAAGCGGCACCAGCCTTAAACGCATGAGCTGGGGAATGAAGTTCCGGTAATAGGGACCAAGCAGATCGACCTGATCTACAACGTGGGCGGAAAATGCGCCGGCAGACGGGAAACTGTCGGAGGGAGACCTTCGGGTTGCCGCTCGCAGCAGCCTGCATCTCGCCTGGCTTTGAATGCTCCGGGCAGCCGTCAGACTTTTGGTCTGTGCGAAGCGCACAAGCGTTACGCGTGCACCGGCAATCAGGACGACGGCTGCTGCGGCCCATAGAAGTTGAGGTGACACATCGGAAACGAGGAATGATTGCTCCGAGGTGGCGGCGCCAGACAAAACGATCCCCAGGGCCCATGCCAGAAAACCGGCCTGGGGGATCCACAGAAGATCGGAAACCGCCAGAGAAACACCCGCGCGCTTCAGGGTTTTCGTTTCAGAAACACCAGGATCTCCTATTGAAAGAGCGCAGTCAGCGTCTTTTCCAATCCCTTTCCTTGCGTCCAAAAATCGAACCTTTCAGGTTGTTATCCTGAGCTCCGTTGGTAACGACTTAAATCGAGCAAGTTCGATGTTCAAACGGAGCCTCTCCCAGGTTTTTTTTACAGCGTGCGGATCGATTTCTCTACAATGGAGGGAATTAAAAGCGTGCGGCATTTTATTGGCCGGCGCTTGATTGAATGGCTGCGCGGCCAATCGTCCTGACAGGAGGTTGTCAGGAACGGTGTGCGATGTTCGGTGTCTTGATTCAATTCAACACCTGGAGATTGTAATGAAAGAGCCATGTCTCGAATTGGTTGTGTTCAAGGTCAAGGACACCGCCAACGCGCGCCGGGCACGCCACGCTGCACAAGACACCGTCAGGAATTACGAAGGTTTCATTGCCTGGACCGCATATGAGGCGGTCGAAGACGAAGGCCTGTTTGCCGATATGGTTCTTTGGCGGGACCTTGAGTGCGCAAAACAGGCCTCGGAGAAGATAATGAAGGATCCTGCCTTCGCGGCCATTCTTGCCGAAATCGAGGGGGTCTTGACGATTTCTCATTACACCGCAGACCGCGTGGTTGAAGCACAGGTGGCAGCGGCCTGAAAAACAAAGAGCGGCGTCCAAGGGCGCCGCTCTCAACCTTCGTTTAGCGATCGTTCCTTATTTCATCGTGGGGATGACGAATTCAGCACCGTCCTTCAATCCGGATGGCCAGCGTGTGGTAACCGTTTTGGTGCGCGTGTAGAACTTGAAGCCATCCGGTCCATGCTGGTTCAGGTCGCCGAAACCGGACTTTTTCCAACCGCCGAACGTGTGATAGGCAAGCGGCACGGGGATCGGAACATTGATGCCGACCATGCCGATGTTGATCCTGGATGCGAAGTCTCTCGCGGTGTCGCCGTCGCGCGTGAAAATCGCGGTGCCGTTGCCGTACTCATGGCTGAGTGGCAGGTCCAGCGCTTCTTCGTAGCTTTCGGCGCGAACGACCGACAAAACAGGGCCAAAGATCTCGGTTTTGTAGATATCCATGTCCTTGGTGACGTTGTCGAAAAGACAGCCGCCCATGAAAAAGCCGTCCTCATAACCCTGCATGGAAAAGTCCCGCCCGTCGACGACAAGCCTGGCCCCTTCCTTGACGCCCTGGTCGACGAGACCTCTCACCCGGCCAAGGGCTTCCTTGGTCACAAGCGGTCCGAAATCAACATCGTCGCCGGCCGTATACGGACCGATCTTCAAAGCTTCGACTTTCGGTGCCAGCTTTTCGATCAACGCGTTTGCCGTGGTTTCGCCGACCGGGACGGCGACGGAAACCGCCATGCAACGTTCACCCGCGGCACCGTAACCCGCCCCGACTAGCGCGTCAGCGGCCTGATCCAGATCGGCATCCGGCATAATGATCATGTGGTTTTTCGCGCCACCGAAGCACTGGGCACGTTTGCCAGCCGCCGTTGCGCGGGAATAGACATACTGCGCGATCGGTGTTGATCCGACAAAGCCGACAGCCTGGATGGTCTCGTCATCGCAGATGGCATCAACAGCGCTCTTGTCGCCATTAACGACGTTCAGAACGCCAGCGGGAAGACCTGCTTCCATCATCAGCTCCGCAAGCATGATCGGCACGGAGGGATCGCGTTCGGACGGTTTCAGGATAAACGCATTGCCGCACGCAATCGCCGGACAGAATTTCCACATCGGGATCATTGCCGGGAAGTTGAACGGCGTGATGCCCGCAACGACGCCAAGTGGCTGACGCATGGAGTACATGTCGATGCCCGGACCCGCTCCTTCGGTGAATTCGCCTTTCAGAAGATGTGGCGCGCCGATGCAGAATTCCGCGACCTCAAGTCCTCTGATGACGTCGCCTTTGGCATCCGGCAGGGTCTTGCCGTGCTCTCGCGACAATGCTTCGGCGAGCTTGTCCATATCACGGTTCAGGAGGTCGACGAATTTCATCATCACACGAGCGCGGCGCTGCGGGTTGGTGGCGGCCCATCCGACCTGCGCGGCAGCTGCATTTGCGACGGCAGCATCAATTTCCGCCTGGCTCGCGAGCGCGACTTGTGCCTGAACCTCTCCGGTCGCAGGGTTGTAAACGTCGGCAAAGCGGCCAGACGTACCCTCGACGTGCTTTCCATCAACAAAGTGACCGATCATTTGCATCTGCGTTTCTCCCATCAAGCCCGGGAACCGCCGAAAACGCGGCAGCGTTCCATTTTATGTCTGCATCTTTGTCGCTTTTATTTTTGTTGCATACAAGATCCAGATTTCCGGATCTGTTGTGCATTTTTTGAAGTTATGTCATGTGTCTGCCTGAGCTTCGCAGACGTTTCGGCGCTTGTCATCTCTGATGCGAAAGGGATCGGACGACGGGCCGGTTCTACTTTTAAAGTTCCGAGCGGCTGAAGCGTCTCGAGAGAGAAACTTGCGAGGAATATCCTTTCGGAAGGAAATAGCCAGGAAGCGCGATGAACTGGGACGACATTCGAATTTTCCTTTCGATTGCCCGCACGGGCCAAATCCTTGCAGCTGCAAAGAGGTTGGGTGTCAATCACGCAACCGTTGCCAGACGCCTGACTTCTCTTGAGGACAGCCTTGGGACCCGTCTCTTCGATCGGTCAACATCCGGATGCGTGCTGACAGACGCCGGAAGCCGTTTCTTCGAGCGCGCAGAGCGGATGGAAGCCGAAGCCGTCGCGGCGGAAGCGGATCTGGGAGGAGACACGCCTGAAATTGCCGGAACGGTGCGCATAGGCGCACCTGACGGGTTTGGCGTAGCTTATCTTGCGCCAAGGCTCGGCAAGCTGACCGACAAGCATCCGGGCTTGACCGTGCAGCTTGTTCCTGTGGCGCGGTCATTCTCCCTGTCACGCCGCGAGGCCGATATTGCAGTTACCATCGACCGTCCGGAAACCGGACGTTTGGTTGCCGGAAAGCTGGTGGATTACGCACTCGGCCTTTATGCCTCCAGGGCCTATTTGCAGGAACGCGGCACCCCAACTTCCGCAACCGATCTTAGCGCGCACGATCTTATCGGCTATGTGGAGGATCTGCTTTATTCGCCGCAGCTCAACTATGGAACCGAGTTCACCAAGGACTGGACGGCGCGTTTCGAGATTGCCTCCGCCCTGGGCCAGACTGAGGCTGTCCGTGGTGGCGCGGGCATTGGCATCCTGCACGATTTTATCGCGCGCGAAGATAATGATTTCGTTGCTGTTTTGCCAGTTTTAAAACTCCATCGGTCGTATTGGATGGTGACGCACGAAAGCTCACGTCCGCTTCGTCATGTCGCCGCCGTTCAAAACTTCCTGCGCGATCAGGTCGCACGCGATAAAGTCATGTTTGCCTAGTTCGTGGATTACCGTCGCCAGTCTTGCGTTGCTTTTATCCAGTCAGCGGCTCGCCGCTCAGGGTCTTTATGGCCTGTCACGTCACTGATCACGGCAATGCTGTCGGCACCGCTTTGCAGGACGTCCCTGCTCCGTTCCAGCGTAATGCCCCCGATCGCCACAAGCGGCAGGTCACCAATCTGACGCTTCCAGCCGCCAATTTTCTCAAGACCTTGAGGAGCCCACGTCAGAGATTTCGAACGGGTCGGAAAAACAGGTCCCAGAGCGATATAGTCGGGGTCGACCGAAAGCGCCGTGTCGAGTTCATCTCCGTCGTGTGTGGAAACGCCCAAACGCAAGCCCGCCCGTCGGATTGCTTCCAGATCGGCATCTGCAAGGTCTTCCTGGCCTAGATGAAGAAAATCGCACTCCGTTTCTATTGCCAATTTCCAGTGGTCGTTGACGATGAGCTGACACCCGTACCGGTCGCAAATAGCCTTGGAGGCTGATATCTCGTTGCGAAGCTCTGGTTCGGGCATGTCCTTGATGCGCAGCTGAAGCAATTTGACGCCCGAGGGCACCAGACGGCCAACCCATTCGGCGCTGTCGACCAGTGGATAGAAAGGATCGAGTTTCATTCCTGCGCCTTCTTTGACCTCATGATTTGACTTCTCGATATCAGGTCCCGTTTTGAACCGCTTCTAAAAACGCATTGTATTCCGTCTTCGTCCTCAATCTGACGACCTTCAGGCGTTCGTGGGGCGCCTCATAAATCGCAACAAGCTTGGCACGTGCGGTGTGGCGGGTGCGCCAGATAAAACTCAAGAACTCAACCGTTTGCCAGTTGAACTGTTCCGGGCAACCCTCAGCCAGATCAGGCCGGGTCTGTCCGTGGTGCATGGCCGAGCGTTTCAAGACCCGAAATATCCTCAGCCAGACAGGGACATCCAGCCAAATGAATGTATCGGCCCGCGCGACGCGCTCTGCATAGGTGGCTGAATGCCCGCCCTCGAAGATCCATTCGTCCTTCATGTGGACCTCGTGGGTCATCCGGCTCTTTTCTTCACGTGCTCTTTCAACCCAGCCTGAGCACCAATGAATCTGGTCCATGTGATAAACCGGAAGCCCCGTAACTTCTCCCAAGCGCGTGGCAAGCGTGCTTTTTCCAGAACCTGGACCGCCAACGATCATCACGCGTTTCATGGGAGCACCTCGTAAGAGCTTGCGGGGTCGCCGTTATACACGCTCCCGATTGCCTGGGAAGATGGAAACGGACTGTTCAATGGACACTTTCGCAGTGCCGGCCCTATCTAGGGGACCAGACACGCGTTTTGAGGCAAGGAGAGGCCCATGAGCTGGTTGAACAGTCCTGACCCAGTACCTGGCGACGCAGCAAGCTGCGATCCCATCGATACAATCATCGTTCCGCGCACCTCCGACCTCGGCGGTTTTTCAGTGCGCCGTGCGTTGCCGTCCGCGAAGCGACGCATGGTCGGCCCCTTCATATTCTTCGACCAGATGGGGCCCGCTGAGCTTCTGGTCGGCGGCGGCATTGACGTGCGCCCTCACCCGCATATCGGATTGGCGACCGTCACCTATCTTTTCGAAGGCGAGATGTACCACCGCGACAGCCTTGGAACGGAAATCGCGATCGCACCGGGTGCGCTCAACTGGATGAGCGCCGGCAAAGGCATCGTTCATTCCGAGCGAGAAAGGCCCGAACGCCTGCAGGCAAAGCGCCCCTTGTTCGGACTGCAAAGCTGGGTCGCCCTGCCAAAACATCTTGAGGAAGGCGATCCGACCTTTCAGCACCACGGGACGGCGGAGCAGCCGGAGTTTGCCGACAATGGCGCTTCGGTCAAGCTGATCGCCGGCAGCCTTTATGGTCACACGGCTCCGGTCAAAACCGCATCGGACATGTTCTACGCCGACATAGCCCTGGAACCGGGCGCGAAGGTGCCGCTTGACGCAGGATGGGAAGAGCGCGGGCTCTACACCGTTTCCGGGCAGATCACCATCGCCGGACAGACGTTCGATCCGGCGCAGCTGCTCGTGTTCAAACCCGGTGACAATCTCGTTGTTGAAAACAATTCTCCGGAACCGGCCCGCTTTGTGGTTCTGGGCGGCGAACCGATGGACGGTGACAGGTATATCTGGTGGAATTTCGTCTCGTCTTCCAAGGAACGCATTGAACAGGCCAAGGAAGACTGGAAACTCGGCCGTTTCGACACGGTCCCGGGTGACGCGGAAGAGTTCATACCCCTGCCAGACCGTCCCGGACCGTAAAGCGCCAGGACGCACGTGCCCAATCAACACCTTGCGCGGGAAAGCCGGAACAGTCCGCTTCCCCGCGCTTTCGTGTCGATGTTCATCGCAAGCCACTCCAATCCCCTACCGCAGGTTTCGCGCGGTTTCGGATGCCAGGCACTTGCAATTACGTTCCGTTCTCTGCCAATAAGGTGCCCGATCTGAGGACGTTCCGGCGTCTCTTGCCTTATTCACTGAGAGAACCGTGATGCCGAAAAAGTCTTCTTTCCCGGGCGACAGCAAGAAACTGCGCCGCGAGATCATCGAAACGGCGCGATCCCTCCCCCGTCTCGGCCTGACAAAAGGAACGTCGGGCAACGTCAGTGCGCGCGTGAAATCCGGATTTTTGATAACGCCTTCAGGGACCCCTTATGAAGAGCTGAGCGAAGACATGATCGTCGCGCTGGACCTGAAAGGCCGTTATCGCGGAGATATCCTGCCGTCTTCCGAGTGGCGCATGCATCTGGATTTCTATCTTGCCAAACCGAAATGCGGCGCGGTTGTTCATTGCCACAGCCCCAGGGCAACAGCACTGTCCTGCCATCGGCGGGGTATCCCGGCATTCCACTACATGATTGCAATGGCCGGTGGCGATCGTGTCGAGTGCTCGGATTATGAAAGCTTCGGTACGCGTGCTCTGTCAGAAGCCATGATCACTGCGCTCGGCGAGCGCAACGCCTGTCTTCTGGCCAATCACGGTCAGATTGCCGGAGGGCCGAACCTGAAAAAGGCACTGGCGCTGGCCGAGGGCCTCGAGGACCTTGCAGACCAGTATCTTTCTGCTCTGGTTCTCGGCGAGCCCGCGACTTTGGACGCGCAGGAGATGGCCGACATTCTGGTAAAATTCAAAAGCTACGGCAAACAGACCGGTGAACTGTCCAAGGGACAGCACGCGGCCTTCGAACTGCCGAAAAGGTTGGACTGACATGCGCTTGGGTATTGACTGGGGCGGAACCAAAATCGAGATCATTGCCTTGTCGCAGGATGGAGCTGAGATGTTCCGCCAGCGGGTCGATACGCCGCGCGACGACTATGTCGGCTGTCTTCAGGCCGTCAAGTTTCTGGTTGGCGCTGCCGAAACGGCGACAGGCGAAACAGGTACGCTTGGTCTCGGTATTCCGGGCTCGTTGTCGCCCAAGTCCGGACTGGTCAAAAACGCAAACTCGACATGGATGAACGGAAAGCCGCTCGACAAGGATCTTGAGTCGGTTCTTGGGCGCCCTGTGCGCATTCAAAACGATGCAAATTGTCTTGCCGTCTCCGAGGCGACCGACGGTGCAGGTGCTGGCGCTCACGTGGTACATGCGATCATCATCGGGACGGGCAGCGGTTCCGGCATCGCTATTGACGCCAAGGCCCATCTTGGCGCCAACGGGATTGGCGGTGAATGGGGCGCAATCACTGTGCCGTGGTTGAAATCTGATGAATTTCCGGGCCCCGACAGTTGGATCGGTCACAAGGGGGTCATCGATCGCTGGTGTTCGGGTACCGGTTTTCAGCTCGACTACAAGGAAAAGACCGGCAATTTGCTGAAAGGTCATGAAATTATGGCCCTAAAGCGGTCAGGTGATCCCGTCGCGAGCGAGATCTACGCGCGCTATGTTAGCCGCCTCGCCCGCTCTCTTGCCATGTCGGCCAACCTGCTTGATCCGGATGTTTTCGTTCTCGGCGGCGGCATGTCCAATATTGACGAGCTCTACCAGGACCTGCCTCCCGCGATGGCGCCCTACATCTTTTCCGACACGTTCGATACGCCAATCCGCAGGGCAGTTCATGGAGACAGCTCCGGTGTCCGCGGCGCTGCCTGGCTCTGGAACTGACCTCTCAAGCCTTCGCACTCAAGAGACGACGCTGTCCGATGGTAACCAGAACGATACCGATGCCGACAAAGGCAACCGCGGCTATTTTCGCGGCGTTTGGAACTTCGTTGAAGACGAAGTAGCCCAGGACGAGCCCGACCACGGCGGCAACCGATCCTATCTGGCTGAGATAGACGGGACCCGCCGTTTGCTGGAGCCGGAAGTAAAGACCGTATTGCAGCGCGAAAATCGCCGTTTGAGCTGCCAGCAGCGTGACAGCTTCTCCGGTCCATGCCGTTGGAATGATCGGGATGCCCCAGGTGGCGGTAAAGACGGCCAGAGCAACAAATCCGATCGCCATCATTCCAAGAGCCAGATCTACAGGTTTGGCCCCGTCCGGCCATTTAAGCGTCCGGTAGATGTTCCCTGCGGCAAGGAAAAACGGGATTGATAGCGCAAGTGCCGACCAGAAAGAGGCTTCGGCGGAAAGTTGCGCGCCCGAAATGGCGAGAAGGACACCACCGGCAACGCCTGACAAAACGCCACCAGCCATAAGAACCTGGAAGCGTTGCAGACGTAAGAGGACTGCAAACGCGTAGGTCAGGACAAGCGGAAACGCGTAGCAAAGCGCGACAAAACCGGCACCCGCCTTTGGCGCTGCGGCGACTGCGATCATGTTGGGCAATATGAACAAGATGCCGGTTATGAAGACATAGACGAGCAATTGCCTAAGCGGCGCTTTGTCCTGTCTGCTCTGACTGCGTCTGGACTTTGTACCCGCCAATCTGGTTGCGGTGAACAGCCCAATAGCTCCGCCGAGTATCGACCATTGCAGGAGCGCGACAGGATGCCAGCCAATTTCCGGCGCAGCCTTTGCGAACAAGGTCGAAATGCCGAGAAAAGCACCCACGATCAGCAACAGCACCAAAGGAATTTCAAGCAGGTTCCGATTGCCTTCTGGCTTAGCCTGCTGCTTTCCGCTTTGCTCCTGCTCTGCCTGCGACTTCTGTCTTGCCATGACTGTCATTGGACCTTTTCCCTCAAGCGGCTTGGCAAACCATCTGCCAAATTCAGCATCATAGATAAAGATTTTTATCTTGATATCAAGATACTTAATTTAAAGATTCTTGATACTCATTGACACTGCGTTGCCGAAAGTGAAACTTTCGAGGCACCAAACTGCATGGAGACACACGCGTTTCCCGCTCTTGTCGGCTGAACTTTGCCCGATCGGCAAATACCCTTTGTGGGAACCTGGAGATTGAGAAATGACCAAAGCCTCAAAAAGGGCGCCAGACGGTTCCAAACACCTTTTCGGTGACCCGGCAGACCTGATGATGGATCGTGCGGAACGGGCTAGCCTGCAGTGGCAGAAGGAAGTGCCTGAAGTTGCCGACAAGCTGCAGCCGATGGTTCTGCTCGGACGCCTCAATGAAGCGGCGCAACTGATGAACCGGGACTACCTGGTTCCGGCCTACGCGGACATCGGTTTGAAACTTGGTGAGTTCGACGTCCTGGCGACGCTTGTCAGGTCCGGCGCTCCCTACAAGCTCACGCCGACCGAACTTTACAGGTCAACCATGATGAGTTCGGGCGGTATGACGGCGCGGGTGGACAAACTGGAAAGAGCCGGGCTCGTGGAGCGATGTCCGCACCCAGAGGATCGGCGCGCGCTGACTGTCTGCGTCACACCCAAAGGCCTCAAGCTGGTCAAGGACATGATCCCGGATTACGTTGAGACACAGCAAAAGGCGGTCAACGGGCTGACCGAAGACGAACAGGCCCAGCTCTCAACGCTCCTGGAAAAGCTGATCAAGACCGCCAACGACCCGGTTCCGGGAAAATGAACTGATTGCAGCACCTCAAAATACCAGGGCCCGGAACATGTCTTAAGAGGCCTTGTCAGCCACCTATTGTGAACCGGGAGGTTTTCTGACGGATAATTTCGCCGTTACGCACCAGGCTCACGGTGCCGGTGTAGTCTCCGTCCGGCCAGGCCGATGACCTGAGTTTGCGGCCCGCAAATGAAACCCATTGCGCCTTCTGCCTATCGAGTGGTTTGCCTTCCGATTCCGCAAGAGTACCCTCCGGACCATCAACTTTGAGCGCGACCCGGTCGCCCTCTTGCAGGTTAATCAGCCTTGCAAAAAAGACGAGTGCCGCTGACCGGCTGTCCGGCTGCGAAACGAGCCCCTGTTCAAGGTCCAGCGATTTTACCGGCCCGTCCGCGAAACCGGACTGAATGATCGTGCCTTCCGCATCGGCGAGGATCGGTTCAATTTCTCCCTGCCAGAGCGGTCGGTCATAAGATAGAGCTTCGCTTGTTCCCTCGTTGCAACGCGCAAGACGCGGCCCTGCCTGATCGGAACTTCCGAGAAACGGATCGACGGTTTTGCCGTCCTTGCGAACCGACAGATGTACGTGCGGGAAAGCTGCGAACCCGGAAAATCCGACTTCACCGAGTTTCTGGCCACGTTCAACCCGATCTCCCCCGGCAACGGCAACAGAACCCTGGCGGAGATGGCAATATTGCGTTTCCCAACCACCTGCGTGCGCAATCACAACACCGTTGCCGCATTCCTTGTCCGCGACACGCTGCCTGTCCTGTTCCGAAACGACAAGCCTGTCCGGCATTTCGTCTCGCACCCCTCGCACAATACCTGGCGCTGATGCGACGACATCCGCTGTTTCCCCGGTGTCCAGAACCCGGAAATCCGTGCCCTTATGGCCATCATAACCGGCGCGGAAGCAGGTGGCGGTCTGGACTTCGTTGCCGGGATCGATATCTACGTAGTTTTGAACGAAACAGTCTTCCCCAAGCTTGCAGACGATGGGAAGTCCCAGCTCGAGATCTGCCGCCGATGATGGTTTGGCCCACATGAGATCGGCCCCGAGAACAACGGCTCCACCCGCCAAAACCAAACAAAAACGCCGTAGCATCGACAGATCCTTTTCAAGTGATGGCTCGTAAAGACACCGTGACTTGCAATCAAGCGGTCGATAGCCGACCTTTCCCGAAACTAGTCTCAAAATTCTATGGAACAAGCGTGATGATTAAGTGGCTGACGACTGTTTTGATGGCGTTCTTTTTGTGTCTCCCGGCAGCTGCGCAGGAAGAACTGCAGATCAAGGACATTGAAAAGGGAACCGGAGAAGAGGCCAATGTCGGCGAAACCGTCGTCGTTCACTACACGGGATGGCTGATGGACGGCACGAAATTCGACTCAAGCCTCGACCGGGGAACACCGTTTTCCTTCACGCTCGGTGAACGACGGGTCATTCCCGGGTGGGAAAAGGGCGTTGAAGGCATGCAGGTCGGTGGCAAGCGCGAACTTATCATTCCCCCTGAGATGGCCTATGGCGCGCAAGGTGCCGGCGGCGTCATTCCGCCAAATGCGACATTGAAGTTCGAGATCGAGCTGCTTGATGTGAAAGGCAAGAAGTATTCCGATATCGGCAACAAGGAATTGGAGGAAAAACTCGCAGCGGGTGCCACCGTCATTGATATTCGCCGCCCGGACGAATGGCGTGAAACCGGTGTTCTGCCGGGAAGCCATCTCGTCACCTTTTTCGACGAAAGCGGAAACGTGAACCCGGAATTCGGCGCCAAGTTGCAGCAGCTTATTTCAGGCCCTGCCGACGAAATCGTCCTGATTTGCCGCACGGGACGCCGCAGTCAGGTTCTGTCGGAATATCTTGCCGGCCAGGCGGGCTTTACAAACGTCGTCAATGTTCAGGACGGCATCGTGAGCTGGATTTCCGATGGCGGAAACGTCGCAGAGGCGACGATGCCCGAGAAATGCTGGCTTTGCTGACCCGGCAAGCCCTTATCACGTAGCAGGAAAGTACAGCCTACCGGCTTGAATCAGCGACCGGATGCCAGTTCCAGGCTCATGCGATTGTGATCCTCGATGACCCTGTCGATATCCAGGGTCACTATCTGACCATCTGATACAAGAACCTTGCCGTTGACGACGGTTGTTCTGGAAGCTTGCGGGCTGCAAAACACAACAGCCGCGACAGGGTCGTGAAGCCCGCCGGCAAACTGAAGCGTGTTCAGATCAAGCGTGAAGAAATCGGCGCATTTTCCTGTTTCCAAAGAACCTATGTCGCTTCGGCCCAAAACCGATGCACCGCCAAGAGTGGCCAGTTCCAAGGCCTCACGGGCAGTCATCCACTCTCCAGCCCGTGAAGGATGCGACGGTGGCAGCCTTGGCGTTCCGTCTGTGTCTTCCATCGGGAGCAAACCCAGATTGAGCCGTGCAAGAAGCATTGCCTGACGAACTTCAGACAGCATGTTCGATCCGTCATTGCTGGCCGACCCGTCCACGCCCAACCCGACCTTCACGCCCGCCGCCATGTATTTCTTCACCGGAGCGATACCGGATGCGAGGCGCATGTTCGAACACGGACAATGGGCTGCGCCACAGCCCGTATTGGCAAAGAGCTGTATTTCACCGTCATTGACGTGGATTGCGTGCGCAAACCAGACATCCTCACCAACCCAGTCGAGATCCGCCATCCACTCCACCGGGCGTTTCTTGAAACGCTTCTGCGTGTAGTGTTCTTCGTCCAGTGTTTCGCACAGATGCGTGTGCAGCATGACGCCCTTGTCACGCGCTAGGAGAGCGCTCTCGCGCAACAGATCTTCTGATACCGAGAACGGAGAGCACGGTGCCACGACGATCCGCGTCATGGCGCCGTCGCCTGCATCATGATAGCGGTCGATCACGCGAATGGTGTCATCGAGAATGTCTTTTTCATCCTCGACGCACTCGTCGGGCGGCAAACCGCCCTTGCTTTCGCCGAGTGACATCGAACCACGGCTGGCGTGGAAACGAACGCCGAGGTCGCGGGCCGCCTCGATCAGATAGTCGACCTTGTTTCCGCTCTGGAAGAGATAGGAATGGTCGAACACGGTGGTGCAGCCCGAAAGCGCAAGCTCAGCAAGCCCAATCAACGCGCTGGCGCGTGATGCCTCCGGATGGGTCCTGGCCCAAATCCGGTAATGCGCCTGCAGCCAGGGAAAGAGGTTGTTGTTTTGCGCAGCAGGCAGGTTTCGCGTCAGTGTCTGATTGAGGTGATGATGTGTGTTCACCAAGCCGGGCAGCACGATCTGTCCGGTTGCGTCGATCACCGTCTCCGCGTCAACCGGCAGGTCGTCGGAGGGGCCGACCTGTTTGATAAAGCCGTCTTCGGCGTAGAGCCCGCCCTTCCTGACCTCACGGCGTTCCTCGTCCATCGTGACAAGAATGTCCGCGTTTTTCAAAAGAAGTGTGCGTGGCATCTGTCGCTTTCACGGTCGTTAGAATCAGACATGACGTGAAGTGATAGCGTATACGCTATACCGATCCGTTACCAAGTACGCGAAAAGCAAAGGCAGTCAGCGATTTACGCCATACTACTCCGGCAACGGTGGCATCCGGTTCCACGCATCGAGCGCCGCGATCTTGTAAGCTTCGGCAAGCGTCGGGTAATTGAAGGTGTTTTCGACGAAATACTCCAGAGTCCCCCTCAGATTGAGCACCGCCTGTCCGATGTGGACAAGCTCCGTCGCCCCTTCACCCACGATATGACACCCCAGAAGGCGCCGCGTCTTGAGCGAAAAAATCATCTTCAGCATTCCGGTATCGAGACCCATGATGTGGCCACGAGAGGTTTCCCGAAAGCGCGCAACGCCGCATTCATACGGGATGCCGCGTTCCTTGATCTCCTCTTCGGTCATGCCGACTGTCGAGATTTCCGGAACAGCATAAATTCCATAGGGAAAGTAGTCCGGCGGGTCATAGGCCGTTTCACCAAGTGCGTGACAGGCCGCGATACGGCCCTGCTCCATGGAGGTGGACGCAAGGCTGGGGAAGCCGATGACGTCGCCTGAGGCGAAAATATGCGGAACCTCGGTCTGAAACGTAACCGGGTCGACTTTCAATCGGCCCCTGTGGTCCACCGATAGGCCGCAATTGTCCAGATTAAGCCTAGGTGTCGCACCCATGCGGCCTGCCGCAAAAAGAATGACATTGGTGCGAACACAACGCCCTCCCTCCAGCGTGATTTCGCAGTCCGCAGGACCGTGTTTTTCAATTTTTTCGACCTTGGCCCCAAAACGCAGGGCAATGCCTCGGTCGCGAAGCTGGTGCGTGAAGTCAGCGACAAGTTCCTTGTCGAGAAAATCGAGCATCGTCTCACGCGGTTCCACGAGCGTCACGTGCACGTCAAGCGCGGAAAAGATGGAGGCGTACTCAACGCCGATCACACCTGCACCGATAACGGCGATCGAGCGCGGGATTTCGCTTAGCTCCAGTATCTCATCGCTGTCCAGAACATACTGTCCGTCGAACGGGACATATTCGGGGCGAAAGGGTTTCGTGCCGACAGCAATGATGTACTTGTCTGCCTTGTATTTCAGAATTTCACCAGCTTCGCCCTCCACTTCGACGACATGCGCGTCTACAAAACGCGCCTCACCTCGAACGGTGTCCACCTTGTTGCGGGAGAACTGGTGCTCAAGGACGTCAACCTCGTGATTGAGCGTTATATGCAAGCGTGCCCTGAGATCGGCCGCCGTGAGATCCTGCTTCACACGATAGGAGCTGCCGTAAAACCCGCGCTCACGCCAACCCGTTAGATTGAGGACTGTCTCGCGCAACGTTTTGGAGGGAATCGTACCGGTGTGGACGGACACGCCACCGACCCTGCGGCCCCGCTCGACGACCAGAACATCCCGACCGAATTTCGCTGCCTGGATCGCTGCGCGCCGCCCCGCCGGCCCGCTGCCGATCACGATAAGATCGTAATGCTCCATGTGCCCCTCATTGCTCTTCCGGATGCGTCCTGATCACAAGCACCGGAATCACGCCGGGCTCGCGTTTGTTGACGCACTGCAAAACAGTATCTTGAATTGCGGGTCAAGACTGACGGAAAAATATGAGCAGGTGCTTGCACGAATTGGACAAAAAAGCGGCAATTCAGGTCCGTCACACAATAGACCGTTGCCATTGAAAGCCACTTCCGGTATGCGTCGTGGCATGAGAACGATCCTGACTTCAGTATGGTGGTGGCGCGGCGCGAAATAGGCGGCCTGCGATCAGTCATGCTTTGAAAGGATCGAAGAAACTCACCAAAGGCCGCCGCGGGATACCGCTGGCGGCCTTGGTGTTTTAAAAGGCCGCCAATCTCCCAAATGGCCATCAGATACGGGAACGGAAAGACCATGCCGCCGCTGGCAGATCAGAGTTACGAAACACCGGGCGGGATCACGATCCTGCGGACGTCGCGCCCCTCCGACTACGATACGGGTACTTCCGAGTGGATCGACCGATTGGACAACGAGCTTGGCGCCGTTCTGTCTTCGTCTTACGAATATCCGGGGCGCTATACCCGCTGGGACATGGCATTGGTCAATCCGCCGCTCGTCCTTGAAGCTGCGGATCGCAAGGTTGAAATCCGGGCGCTTAACGAGCGCGGCAAAGTGCTGGTTCCGGCCGTCGCGGATGCCTTGAAGCCGCTTGATGTCATCGACACCTTCAGTGCAAGCGACGACACGATCGTACTGACCGTCAAGAAACCCGACCGTCTCTTCAACGAAGAAGAACGTTCCCGTCAACCATCCACGTTCTCCATCGTACGCGCGCTCAAGGATCTGTTTTCCTGCGATGATGACCAGCTCGGTCTCTATGGCACCTTCGGATATGACGTGGCGTTTCAATTCGAGCCGATCGACCTGAAGCTGGAACGGCCGGACGATCAACGAGACGTAATCCTGTTCTTCCCGGACGAGATCCTGATCGTCGACCACCACGGCAAGCGTGCCTATGTGCTGGAATACGACTTTTCAGTGAATGGGCGCACCACCAAGGGACTGGAGCGGACCGGACAATCCAGGCCCTATACGCCAGCAAACAGGGACCCTGGCCGCGGCGACCATGAACCGGGCGAATACGCCAAGCTGGTTGAAAAGGCGAAAGACTACTTCCGGCGCGGCGATCTTTTCGAGACTGTTCCGGGGCAGACCTTTTACGAGCCTTGCGCCAATCCTCCCTCCGCCGTTTCCAGGCGACTTGCTCAGATAAACCCCTCTCCTTATTCCTTCTTCTTCAATCTGGGCAATGCCGAGTATCTCGTCGGTGCGTCACCGGAAATGTATGTCCGCGTCACCGGTGGCCGGCGTGTGGAAACGTGTCCGATTTCGGGAACAATCCGGCGCGGTAAAAACGCCATTGAAGACGAGGCCCAGATCCGCAAGCTCCTAAACTCCGCCAAGGATGAAGCAGAGTTGACGATGTGTTCCGATGTCGATCGGAACGACAAGAGCCGGGTCTGCGTTCCGGGCTCGGTCAAGGTTATCGGACGTCGCCAGATCGAAATGTATTCCCGCCTGATCCACACGGTGGACCATATAGAAGGTATCCTGCGGCCGGATATGGACGCGCTCGATGCTTTCCTCTCCCATACCTGGGCAGTCACCGTGACCGGCGCGCCGAAACGGTGGGCGATGCAGTTCATCGAAGACCACGAGAAGTCGCCACGCGCCTGGTATGGCGGCGCAATCGGCGCTGTCCTGTTCAACGGTGACATGAACACCGGCCTGACATTGCGGACGGTTCGGATCAAGGATGGCACGGCGCAGATCCGTGCCGGCGCAACACTGCTTTACGATAGCGTTCCGGAAGATGAGGAAGCGGAAACGGAGCTGAAGGCCGAAGCCATGCGCGCTGCCGTGCGCGAGGCTGGCCTTGCGACAAAATCCTATGAAAAGCAGGAAAGCAGCAAGCCTGGAGCCGGACTAAAGATCCTGCTGATCGATCACGAAGACAGTTTCGTCCACACACTTGCCAACTATTTCCGGCAGACCGGCGCTGACGTCGTGACCTATCGGACGCCCGTCGCTGATCACGTATTTCACGATGTCAGTCCGGATCTGGTTGTGCTTTCTCCCGGTCCGGGAAACCCGAAGGACTTCGACTGTGCCGCAACGATCGGCCGGGCCCGTGCGCGTGAATTGCCGATCTTCGGCGTCTGCCTCGGCCTCCAGGCCCTTTCGGAATACTTCGGGGCAACACTCGGCCAGCTTGAAGTTCCGATGCACGGCAAACCTTCGCCGATCAGTTTGTCCGGAAATTCGCTTCTGTTTGACGGTTTGAACGCGCCGGTGATCGTCGGGCGCTATCATTCGCTGTTTGCAAAACGGTCGACCCTGCCGAGCGATATCCGGGTGACAGCCGAAACGGAAGACGGCGTTGTGATGGCGATCGAACACGAAAACGAGGCCATCGCCGCCGTGCAGTTCCACCCTGAATCGATCATGTCCCTTGACCAGGATGCCGGGCACAAGATCATCGAAAACGTCGTTAGCCGGCTTGTGCACCAGAGAGCCCGTCAAGCTGAAGCGGTTTTGTAGTTTTTGTCACAACTCGTTAGCAAAAATTACGCTAAGGATGCGAGCAGAGATTGAAGGAGACTCCCCTTGCACATTCTGCTCGCACTTCTTGCGCTCGCCGCTGGCGCTGCTTACTGGCTTTACCGCGCTCGTCAGGCCGCAGATACGACACGCGTGGTGCTCGATGCAACGCACGATGTTAAAGCAGCTGCACGCCGTTTCGGATTTCACACGCGCGCCAACCAGCATCCAAGCGAAGGTGTCGATGACCCCCGTGTTACTGCGGCGGCACTGCTGGTTCTGACTGCGGAAACAGATGGCGGGATTTCGAGAGCCGAACAGACCGTCATTCTCGAACAGCTGCAGACAGTGTTTGAGATGTCGGGTGAAGCTGCTGAAGATTTGTATCTGTTTGCCAAATGGCTCGCCAATCAGAGCACCAACCCGGATGACATGATCAGACGACTGATCAAGCGAACTGTTCACCTTGGCGGGCGAGATACGCTGCCCGACCTCATCCAGATGGTTACGGCCGTGGGGAACGCAGACACAGGCACGCTGACCGACGACACCGTTCACATAATAGAAAAGCTCAAACAATTGAGTAACTGATTGAAATTCAATCGAATGCGCTTCGAAATCACGATTGCCGCTGCTTTCCAGCTTGTAATCAGCGCTTGCGGCCTTTCGATTAATCTTTGAACCAAAATAAAGTTGATTAACAAAGCACGACGGAGTTCTATTGAATTCCAATATTGCTTTTGCACTGTTTTCACAGGCTGGCGCTATAATTATCGGGATCCATTTTTTGGGTTCTGGGGAGACGCAATGACCGGCATTACCAGTTGGATATTGGCATGGCACGTCAGGCTGTGCGGCAGAGTGATTTCTGCCGCCCTTCTCGCGGGCGTTGTATCCGCTTCTTTGCCGGGTGATGTAGCGCACGCACAGGAGGATCAGGGGCTGCGGAACCACATTCTTGGGATCGGCAACTGCCCCCCGTGGAATCCGCAAGCGCTTGAGGTCTGCTACAACAGCCTGGAAAGAGTTGTCGGCGCCCTGAGCCCGCGCCTAGATGCGGAACCCGACGCGGTTCATTTGTTGATCAATGAAGGCGCCAGCGCCTCTGCGTTGAAGCTGAAGGTTACCGAACTTGCAAACGGGCTCGGTTCGAATGACCGGTTGATTATCTACGCCAACCTTCCCCTCGGCCAACTTGAGACGGAACAGGCTGAAGAGGTCAACGGCTATATCCTGGAATTTTGGGCCAACGAACAGCCGGAGACAGCGGCTGATGCGATCAGTGAAGGAACCTGGATATCCGCGCCTGCCTTTGCGGCGATGATCCATACGATTCCGGCAGCTGAGGTCATTTTGATGCTGGACACAAACAATTCCTATGCCGTCAACATGCATCTTCTGGACACGCACTCCGTCGACCACAAGGGCCGGCCGGAAGCGCTCGTTTCTTCCGCAGGTGCCGGCCAGACGGCCAACTATTCGGCTGACCGGACGATCTCGCTCTTCGCCAAACACCTTGCACTTGCGCTCGAGGAAACGGACGGGTCCTTGCAGGACGTCATGACGATCGCTGTTGGCGGAACACGTCAGGCCGCGATTCCGATATGCGCTGCGTTGAAGGAGCACAAGGAAGAGACCAGCGAACCGTCTGCAGATTGCCAGCAGGTCCCCCAGATTCACGACCCAAGCGCGATCCTGAATGAAACGATGCTGCTGCCGATTGTCGAGACAGTGCCGACCGAATGACATCCGGTTGCGGCCGGTCAGCCTGAGAGTGCGCGGCCGCTTGAGCAGGTTTCGGAGGCTTGAGCGACCGTCCAGTCTCTCGCGCCCATTTCGGCCTTCCGGACACTCGGGCGCCCCTGCAGACGCTCCTTGAACCAGGCCCAGTCTTCGGAGTCGATCCGTGAGAGGCCGGTCTCCCGCAAAGGCTCAATCGGCTGAATGCTACCGGCTTCAATCTGGCCGATCGCAAAGCGGAACGCGTATCCGGGTGTCAGCCCCATGCGCAGATCCGAGACCACGATCCTGTCGTCCACAAGTTCTGTGCGGAAGAAGCCCCGGCTGAACCATTCGAGTTTCTTGAAGGCTGCCGTCTCTGCGAGACAGGCCGTCAGTTCGGGATGGCGCGGGTGTTCATAGATCTCGGGAACAGCTTCGCCGTCCAGTAGCGAATAGTACATGTTTTCATAGCGGTCTTCGCGCAGGCCGATCACCTTCCAGAGCATGATGTTGAATGGTGCTGCAATCGCATAGATTTCCTGAGGCGGCTCGCCTTCGCTCTGGAAAAGCGTCTGGGCACGCGCTTCAACATATTGCTGGAGAACCACGCTCAAGCCCATGTAGCCGGTCGTGAAAATAAGCGCACCGGCGACCCAGTTGCGCAATCTCGACGTCCAGTTTTTCTTGCAGAGCGCATAAATCACCACGAGCAGAAGCGGTACCGAATAAATCGGATCGATAATGAACACAGACCCGACCCCCACCGGGTCGGGATAGAGCGGCCAGAAGATACGGGTCCCGTAGACCGTCATCGCGTCGATCATCGCGTGTGTCGTCAAGACCAGGAAGACCGCCCCCCACGTCAGCCAGCGATGTTCGCGAAGCCCCTTGAAGAGACGCAACAGCACCTCGCCGATCAACGGCGTCGCCAGCGCATGGACGAAGATCGAATGCGACCAACCCCGGTGGTAGACGAAACTGTCAATCGGGTCGTCGAACGGAATGAACACGTCAAGATCCGGGAGCGTGCCCAGCAAGCCACCCATCAGCGCTGCTTTACGCGGTCCGATCTTGCTTCCGAGGCAGGCGGTCGAAACGGCTGCGCCCAGAACAAATTGCGTAATTGAATCCATAGATAAGACCGTTTTGGCTAAGCTCGGTAAGGTTAGCCGGATATGTGGTAAGGCATGCCCAAAGGCAAGAAGACCATTTAAAAAAGGCGGGTAATCAAACCCGCCTTTTCCAAGAATAGTGCAAAAATGTGAGCTCAATCGACTTCGCGCACGGCGCCCTTCGCGGCGCTCGTCGTCATTTTGGCGTAGGCACGAAGCGCCTTGGTGATCTTGCGCCTGCGCTTTTCAAGCGGCTTCCAGGCGTCGTCGCCTTTGGCGTCCATGGCGGCGCGGCGTTGTGCCAGTTCCTCATCCGAGATGTCGACCTTCAGGATACGGTTCGGGATATCGATGACAATCGTGTCGCCTTCTTCGACAAGTCCGACTGCACCGCCTTCCGCTGCTTCCGGAGACATGTGTCCAATAGACAGGCCGGACGTACCACCTGAGAAGCGCCCGTCCGTGATCAAGGCGCATTCCTTGCCAAGCCCCTTGGACTTCAGGTAACTCGTCGGATAGAGCATCTCCTGCATACCCGGACCGCCGCGCGGTCCTTCATAGCGGATCAGAACAACGTCGCCTGCCTTGACCTTGTTGGTCAGGATCGCCGAAACCGCGCTGTCCTGGCTTTCGAAAATACGGGCAGGCCCCGTGAATTTCAGGATGCTTTCGTCGACACCCGCGGTTTTCACCACGCAGCCTTCTTCGGCAATGTTGCCGTAGAGCACAGCAAGTCCACCATCCTTACTGTAGGCATGTTCCCCTTCGCGAATGACGCCGGTCTGACGGTCAAGATCGAGGTCGTCCCAACGCCTGCTCTGGCTGAATGCGGTTTGAGTCGGAACCCCGCCGGGAGCCGCCTTGTAAAAATTATGCACGCTTTCCGAATTTGTCTGGCAGATGTCCCAGCGTGCGAGCGCTTCCTTCATGGTTGAGGAGTGAACGGTCGGGATATCGGTATGGAGCTTTCCGGCGCGATCCAATTCTCCAAGAATGCCCATGATGCCCCCTGCCCGGTGAACATCTTCCATGTGGATGTTCTCGACCGCTGGCGCGACCTTACAGAGGACCGGCACCTGCTTTGACAGGCGGTCGATGTCATCCATGGTGAAGCCGATCTCTCCTTCGTAGGAGGCCGCCAGAAGGTGCAGGATCGTGTTTGTCGACCCGCCCATGGAAATATCGAGCGTCATGGCATTCTCGAATGCCTTGAAGTTTGCAATATTGCGCGGCAAAACGCTCTCATCGTCCTGCTCGTAGTAGCGCTTGGCCAGATCGACGATCAGATGTCCGGCCTCGACAAACAGGCGCTCGCGATCCGCGTGCGTCGCGAGGGTCGAACCGTTGCCAGGCAGAGCAAGCCCCAGGGCTTCCGTCAGACAGTTCATTGAGTTTGCGGTGAACATGCCGGAGCACGACCCACAGGTCGGGCAGGCATTTTGTTCCATTGCCAGAACATCGGCGTCGGACATGCTGTCATCGGCTGCGGCCACCATGGCGTCAACCAGGTCGATCGACTTCTGGACGCCGTTTTCAAGGACAACCTTGCCGGCCTCCATCGGCCCACCAGACACGAAAACCACCGGAATATTCAAACGCATGGCCGCATTCAGCATTCCCGGTGTGATCTTGTCGCAGTTTGAGATGCAGACCAGGGCGTCGGCACAGTGGCCATTGACCATATATTCCACAGCGTCGGAAATGACTTCGCGGGAGGGCAGCGAATAAAGCATGCCGTCATGACCCATGGCGATGCCGTCATCAACTGCGATCGTGTTGAATTCCTTGGCGACACCGCCGGCTTTTTCAACTTCCCGCGCAACAAGCTGGCCAAGGTCCTTCAGATGCACATGGCCCGGAACGAACTGGGTAAACGAGTTTGAAATCGCAATGATCGGCTTGCCGAAATCATCATCCTTCATGCCAGTGGCGCGCCACAAACCGCGCGCTCCGGCCATGTTACGACCGTGGGTGGATGTTCTGGAACGATACGGGGGCATTAGTCTCTCCCTACACCTCGCAGGCCCTCCGATCGCATGAGCCTTGAAGGCCACAATACGCCGGAAATCCGCGCCCGATTTTGAGTTGATATGGGGTTTGACAGGTTTTTGACCAGAACGAAAGGCCGGAATATCAAAAAAGAGTACGGTACGGTACGGTTCCCTGCTCAACAACAGCCGTTTTACGGTTTGACGAGCGTTCTTTTGTGATCTGCGGTTGCAGAAAGGCACCGTCCGCGCCTGCTTTTGTCTTGCATCAACCAACACGATCAGGCGAAGCTGAGTGTCCACACCAAAACAAGCCCGATCACAAGATGGGCAACCAAACAACGTGGACGCGTTCCGGGGAGAAACGCATTGCTGTTTTTGATTGCACTACTGGCCGCAATATTCGGCTTCCTGTTCGGCACGGATCAGGGCGTCATCTCAGGTGCCCTGCCCCTTTTGAAAAAAGAATTCGTTTTCACCGCGCAAACAGAAGGCTTCATGACGGGTGCCGTACCGTTTGGCGCCATATTCGGCGCTTTGCTGGCATTGTTGACTGTCGACAAGTTCGGGCGCCGTCCTGTCCTGACATTCTGCGCGATCCTGTTTGCGGCCGGTTCCTTCGCCGCCGCTGCGGCCTTCAGCGTTTGGTCGCTTACATTTGCAAGGTTGGTCATTGGCGCTGCGATTGGTGCTTCATCGCTCGTGGCCCCCATGTATCTCGCGGAAATCGCTCCGGCGCGTATTCGGGGTGCCGTTGTCTCCGCCTTTCAACTCATGATCACAATCGGCATCCTCGCAGCGTTCGTGGTCGATTGGGCGTTCTCGTTTTCCGGGTCCTGGCGCTACATGCTCGGTTTCAGCCTGGTGCCTGCTGTCATCTGCCTTGCCGGCATATTCAAGGCACCGGAAAGCCCCCGCTGGCTTGTTCTTGCCGGGCGGGACAAGGCTGCGCGCGAAGTGCTGCAAACGGTTCAGCCGGAGGCCAGCCCCGAGCGGCTCGACAAGATTGTCAAGGAAATCGAAGAAAGCCGCCCATCAGACCCGCGCGAGGAAAGCTGGAGCCGTTTCAAGGAACCAGCCCTTCGAGGCGTGCTGATCTTTTCCGTCCTGGCATTCTTCCTGCAACAGTTCAGCGGTATCAACGTGATCATGAACTACGCGCCGCGCATCCTTGAAAACGCCGGTTTTGAAGGCCTCGCCAACGAACTTGTGGCAACAATCGGCATTGGCGCATTAAATGTCGGGGTCACCATTCTGGCGATGATCGTTGTGGATCGTCTTGGGAGACGGCCACTTTTCATTTTCGGGTTTGCGGGCGCATTCCTGAGCATGGCGCTGGTAGCTGTCCTGTTTCATCTGAACGACAACAATCTTGCCTGGCTTTCGCTTGTTGGATTGTTTTCGTTTGTCTTTTTCTTCGCCATCAGTCTGGGGCCTCTTCCCTGGCTCTATATGTCCGAACTGTTCCCGCTTGCGCTAAGAGGCAAGGGAATGGCAATCGCGTCCGTTTCCAACTGGCTTTGCAACTTCCTCGTCGTGTTCCTGTTTCCAACGCTTGCGGCAAGCCTCGGGGAAGCGATGACGTTCGGTCTGTTTTCGGCCTGCTGCGCTTTCGGGCTCTGGTATTCGTGGGCGTTCGCACCGGAAACGCGCGGTCTCATTCTTGAGGAAGTCGACCAGAACATTGTCCGCACGTCAGCAGGAAGCGTGACGGCGTAACGGTTATCCGAGAATGTCCGCACTGAAACAAAACAAAAAGCCGGTGCAGGCGATTGCCTGCACCGGCAGACCGTCAGGCTGACCTGGAAGGGTGGATGCCGGTCAGCGTGAGGGTCATTCCGTTACCGCTACTCGGCGGCAATCGAGCCTTCGGCAAGCGACGGGTAATCCGTGTAGCCCTTCTCGCCGCCGCCATAGAGCGTGTCCGGATCGAGCGCGTTCAATGACGTGTCTTGCAGCAGCCTGTCGACAAGATCCGGATTGGAGATAAAAGGACGCCCGAAGGCGACGAGATCGAGTGTATCTGCCTTCACAGCATCGATGGCCGACGCCCGATCATAACCGTTGTTGCCCATCCTGGCGCCATCGAACAACCCGTAAAGCGCTGCCAGATCGCCTCCTTCGGGAATGTCGCGCGGCCCGCCTGTCTGACCTTCGACCAAATGAAGATAGGCAAGCCCATATCCGTTCAGCACTTTGATGACATGGGAGAAGGTTGCTTGCGGGTCACTGTCTGCAATGTCATTGGCGTTCGAGAACGGGCTGAGACGTACGCCAACCCGGTCACCGCCCCAGACCGATACGACAGCATCCATGACCTCGCGCAAGAAGCGCACCCGGTTTTCGACTGACCCGCCATATTGATCATCGCGTTTGTTGGATCCATCGCGCAAGAACTGGTCGATCAGATAACCATTGGCGGCATGCACCTCCACGCCGTCAAAGCCGGCACGCTTGGCATTTTCCGCAGCGTTCCGATAGTCCGCGACGATGCCGGGGATCTCGTCAACAGCCAGCGCCCGCGGCCGCGGTGTGTCGACAAACCTTTCGCCGTCGAACGTCTTGGAATTTGCCGCAATCGCGGAAGGTGCAACGGGATCAGCGCCGCCAGGCTGCAGCACCGGATGTGAAATCCTGCCCACGTGCCAGAGCTGAAGCACGATCTTGCCGCCCTTGGCGTGCACTGCATCCGTGACCCTCCTCCAGCCCTCGACCTGTGCTTCGGAGTGAATACCCGGCGTCCAGGCGTACCCCTTGCCTTGAGGTGAAATCTGAGACGCCTCTGTAATAATCAGACCGGCGCCGGCGCGCTGGCCATAGTATTTCGCGTGAATCTCGAACGGCGCGTCGTCCTCCGCCCGGGCGCGGTTTCGCGTCAAAGGGGCCATGACAATGCGGTTCTTCAGCTCAACAGCTCCGACCCGTGTTGGGGTGAACAGCTTCAAATCGGACATCATCGTTTCCTTTTGGATGTTTTGGACTTGCTTGATTGCTATTTCTGGACTGATCAGTCCATTTTTTAACCTGCGAGTGACCGGTTCGGCCGTGTTACAGCGGTGGTTTGTGATCCTTCAGGCTGGAAGAATTTCCCGTGCCTGTTTCAAGGTTTCGGCAATCCGGTCCGCCGGATAACCAGCCTTGCGAAGGGCCAGAGTTCCAATCGCAAGAGACGAATAAGCACGCGCCTTGTCTCTCACGGTTTCCGGATTGCCGGGATTAAGAACGCGGGCAAAGATTTCCTCAATCTTCTCAAGGTGACGACGGCCGATCGCAGCCACTTCTTCATCGTGCGGCGCCAACTCGGTAATGCAGTTCACCAACATACAGCCCTGCTTGCCGCCTTCCGGATTGGAGAGCGCCTGCATCATCGCATCGATTGGATTTCCCGCTGCGGAGCCGGCGACGTCCTTCAGGTTTTGAAGCCCGTTTTCGGAGTAGTGCTCAAGCGCCCTCAGAAAGAGCGCCTGTTTGCTCCCGAACGCTGCATAAAAGCTTGATCTGCTGAGCCCCATCGCTTTGGTCAGATCGTCAAGCGACGTTGCTTCAAAGCCGTTTTTCCAGAACACAAGCAGTGCTTGTTCAAGAGCAGCCGCCTCGTCGAAATTGCGCGGCCTCCCGGGTCCTGAGACCTTCTTTCCTGACTGAGATGTTGGGTTCAAATTCGTCATGACCCAAATATGGACTGCCCGTTCCGGAATGCAAGGCCGGGACGAATTATTTTCGGACCGATCGGTCCGAAACGTTTCAAAGACTGGATTCGTGTTTCAAATTACAGTCTGCAAGACCCGGAAAACGCATCTCCGACATCGTCAAAAACTCTGGCAATCGCTTCCATTTCATAGAGCCTGCTCGTGCGGCGAACCCCTTCGACAAGATAAAAGTCCTGTATCGGAAACTGATTTGAATTGAAACGGAAGTCGCCGCGAACACTTTCGAACGGCGCAGCGTTGATCGCAGAGATCAAGGCTTCCTGATCCTTCGCTCCGCCCGTCAGTTCCAGAGCGTAGTGAATAAGCTTTGCAGCGTCATACCCCTGCGCGGCGTAAACAGATGGCGGGTAATTGTAAGCCCGGCCAAATTCACGCACGAACCGTTTGTTCGCCGGATTGTCGAGGTTTGGTGCCCAATGTGAAGCAGAAAACAGCCCCTCGCCGGTTTCCATTGTGTAAGGCAGGGTGACGGCATTCACGGTTCGCGTTGACAGGAAGGGAATGATCCCTTTCAGCCCGGACGTCTGAAACTGACGAACGAGTTCAATGCCCATGCCGCCGGGCATGAATGCGTAGATGGCGTCCGGATCGATCTCGGCAATCTGATCGAATTCCGAGGAGAACCCGGTCTGCCCGAGCTTTGGAAAAATTTCCCGTGCGATCTGTCCCTTGAAGTGCCTGCGAAATGCGGCAATCGAGTCGCGGGCTGCTTCATAGTCAGGGGCAATCGTAACAACCCGCTGATAACCCTTCAGGCTTGCATACCGGCCCATGGTCTCGTGGACCTGGTCATCCTGTGGTGCGGTTGAAAAGAAGTAGCGGCTACAATTGCGGCCGGCAATCGGCGCCGGACCCGAGTTGGTGCCGATGAAAACAGTTCTGGAACGCACGACCGGATCGTGGACGGCCAGCATGACCCGGGAAAAATTCACGCCAACCAGGACGTCAATCCCGTATTCGTTGATCAGCTTGGTCGCCTCCTCCACAGCGTGGTCAGGATCGAGCTTGTCGTCGACAACAAAGATCTTGGTTGCCATGCCCCCAAGAGCGCCGTTGGACTGGTTGACCGCGAGCATGAAACCATCATGCATGTGTTTGCCGAAAACAGCAGCCGGCCCTGACAGTGTGGCCATGAAGCCGATCTTGAGTTCCTTGACTTCCTGAGCTGCCAGAGAATGGCACATCAAGATCATGCCGATGAGAAAACCTGCGCATTTCGACAGTGCCCTGAAAACCATTTGCATCTACCCAGTTGTCGGAGCATCGACTGCCGTACGTACCTGCAGTTGGTGTTCCGGTTCCTCGCGTTGGAACCGAAGCATCGCAAAGACTGGTTATGCATTTGCAAACGGCGGACACAGAAGGCAACGCATGATCACAAGCCGGTCATATTTTTCGCAAAATACCCCAGAGTCGCCGCAATCCGGCCTGAGCGCGGTCGCATTGACGAAGGTTAATAGCTCCTTAATCAACAAAAGGTGACCGCCTTGCGCGTGCCCTAGCCGCATTACCAGGAGGGCCAAATGTATCCAGTAGCCGCGCCAGCCAACTCATGCGACCTCAATTCAACAATAGAAAGCAGCCAAAAACAGGAAGAAGCGCCAAGATGCGATCTCAAGATCGTTGGCGGTGAACAATCGAACAAGGACTTTCAGGAATCTCTTCGGAGTATCGATCCAAGCGCGCTCGCGGCAAAGATCCTCCAACTTCACGCCAGCGCAAACGAAAAAGTCGCTCTCGAGAAGCAAGCTCCGAAACTTGTCAACGAACCCGAAGACAAACAATTCGACATACCGAACGTGCTGCGAAAATCAGATGGTTCAGAGCGGCTTGCCGATGTTGTCAGGAAGTCTCGCGAAGCCAACGAGAACCGCAAGGCTCGAGCAAATGCAGGCGCTAATGGACCGAGTTTCAAATTCCTGCTTGCGATCACGCTTTTAATCGGTCTCGCAGGCGGTGCTGCAATGGCATTGGGGCTGCCGGACATGCTGAAGTCGGAAAGTGCCGATCTGCGCCCTGTTGCGACCGAACGCATTGTCGCGGTGCCTGAAATTGAGCGTGCCAACGTTGCTGCGTCAGATGGAGAAGCATTCCCGCAATCGGCCGTTGAAACCCCTTCGACCGGCCAGTCACCGGTCGCCGCCACGCCAGCGCAGATCGCCAAGGCCAAGGACAGGATCCGGGCAGCATTTGCCGCCGGTGACACGAGCGCGCCGGGCTCCTCATTAGGTCTGACATCCAGCCAGAATTCACTGGTGGACCAGTCCACGCCGCTGAACGCGGCCGCATCCGGAAACGAGGCGGCAACAGATATCACGCCTCCTGCGCGCGCCGACTATCCTGTACTGGCGAGCAGTTCGCCGGCTGCTGCCTTGCCGGAAAAAACGATTGACCTTGCAAGCACGACCGCTCCTTCAGACACCAGCCAAACAAAGATTGAACCGGTCGCTGCAGCCACAAGCGAGAATGCAAACGCAACCGAAAACGTCACACTTTCAGACGAAAGCGCCGATTCTACCGGCGGGTTTCCCAATGACGCGCGCACGCTCGCTTCAGTGAATATGCGTGTAAGCGAAGCCAAAAACGGAAGGATTATCGCTGTCATCCCGAGCGGGACACAGGTCAAGTACGGCACCTGCGGAACATGGTGGTGCAGCGTTGAGCACGATGGAAAGACCGGGTTTATCGGCCAGCGCTATCTCGAGCGATCCGCGCAGGCCGAATAGTCGCTTGTCACGGGCGCAAGTAGAGGCTTGTTAACACCACTCCCCTAGGGTTGATCTTGTCGCACGTTACGAACAGCAAAGCTCAGGAGGAGTGAGCTGTCTCATTCACGTGCAGACACGAACTGAGGGAGACCCGAGATGCTCAAGCGAGCCATGTTTCGTTCCAGCGCCCTGGTGTTCGCGGTGGCATGTCTTCAACCCGGTATCGCGCAAGCTGACGGCACCGACTGCGTTGTCTACGCGACCGACTATGCAAACTCCTATGTCGGCAACGGCGATGTTGTCGGGGATACGGTTTCCGGTGGAATGGCCGGAGCGGTTGCGGGCGGTGCCTGGGCCGGTCCCTCCGGAGCGGTCCGCGGCGCGCGCGCAGGCGGCGCTCTTGGCGTCCTGAACAATCTCGGCTCGCTGCCAGGCGGTTGGCAGTCGCTTTACGACATGGCCTACCAGATGTGCCAACAGCAAGCCTCCGGGGTGAATGCCGCACCGTATTACGCAGAGCCAGGTTATCCGGCCGCGCCCGGTCTCCATGCCCCTTCGTCAAATTGCAGATCCTCTGCGCGTGTCAATGCGCCGTTCAAGCGAACGCCGGAAGGCGGGATTATCGCCAGTTCAGATTTCGGTGGCTGCCAGTAGCAATCGTGTTCCACAGTGATGGTGGATGAGCCTGATTTTGCCTGCCCCATCGGTTGACGCCGTCGGCGAAGCACAGTCAACTATGGCCAATTTCAGGGCGTTGATGCCCATTTGCTGCAATCAGGAACCACAGGACTTTTCATGACCCGCCGAATACCTTTTGCGTTCAAATTCACCACTGGACTTGTCGCCGGACTTTGCCTGACGCTGTCATCCGCATACGCGCAGCAATGCGGCGGCGATTTCCGTCAGTTCCTGGCTGGGGTCAAGCAGGAAGCTGTCGCAAAGGGACTTTCGGCGAATGCTGCAGACCGCACGCTCGGCGGGGCGCGGATTGACCAGAAGGTTCTCTCGCGAGATCGGGCGCAGGGTGTCTTCAAGATGACGTTCCTGGATTTTTCAAAACGCGTCATCTCCAGCTACCGCATGAAAAACGGCGCGGCGAATATGCAGAAACATGCCGGCATCTTTCAGCGTACCGAGAACGAATATGGTGTACCGGCTCCCGTGATTACCGCGTTCTGGGCACTGGAAACCGACTTTGGCGCGGTTCAGGGCGATTTCAACACCGTCAACGCGCTGGCGACGCTTGCACATGACTGCCGCCGTCCGGAGCTGTTTCGTCCGCAACTGATTTCAGCGATCGAAATGGTGCAGAACGGGGATCTCGATCCGCAGCGCACCACGGGCGCTTGGGCAGGCGAAATCGGCATGGTGCAGATGCTGCCTGAAGACATCATCAAGTTCGGGCGCGATGGCGACGGCGACGGGCACGTCAAGCTGAAGCAAAGCGCTCCCGACGCGATCCTGACAGCCGGCGCGTTCATCGACCACTTGGGGTGGCGCAATGGTGAGCCCTGGCTGCAGGAGGTCACCGTTCCACAAAATCTGAACTGGATCGAAACGGGCCTTGGAAAAACCAAATCAGGAAGCGATTGGGCGGCGCTTGGCATTCAGCCGCGCTGGGGACAGATATCGTCCAACCTTCCGGCGTCACTTCTTCTTCCGCAGGGGCGGAAGGGTCCCGCCTTCCTGGCCTATCCGAATTTCAATATCTACCTGGAATGGAACCAGTCGCTTATTTACACGACGTCTGCGGCCTATTTCGCAACGCGTCTTGCCGGCGCTCCGCGCTACAATGCGGGTAATCCGGACCAGGGACTCAATGATGCGCAGATGAAGCAGCTTCAAACGAAGCTCCGCGCCAAGGGCTATGACGTCGGCAAGATCGACGGCATTTTGGGTGCCGGAACAAGAGCGGCCGTTCAGGACATGCAACAAAAGCTCGGCATGCCGGCAGATGCCTGGCCGACCCCAGCCCTTCTCAACAGCCTGTAAGCGGCAAACCTTCTTAGAGTTGAACTGGGCAAGGATGCCCGCGCCGAATACAAAGCGATAGCTAAGTGGCCGCAAAACCTTCGGTTCTTGCGGCCGAGCAAGACCTATACCAATCTCAAGAAATAAGGACCTATCTGATGGCGCTGTTCCGGTTTCCGGCAAGGCGCTTTGTGCAGGACGGCCTGGTTGGCCGTTCAAACAAGGCAACGCCTCCGGAGAGCCGAAACAGGTCACCAAAAGCCATGTTTAAAGGCTTTTCTGCCGCGTCGCAGATTTTGGGCGATAAACCATATCGCCCTGCAACCTGCTTCTTGCCGAACAGCCTTCGAACCCGGTCAGATCGGTTCTTGTTTCTTGAGCTTGGTATTACCCCTCGAAGGCCATCAAAAGCAGCCGCAGTAAGTCGCGCGTCCTTTGACCGGACCCAGTTTGTGCAGCGTCACATAGTCCTGTGTCTGGACGAGCGGGCGTTTCGGTATCCAGAAGTGTTCTATCACGAACTCGGTAATCTCGATCCGCTGCTCCAAGGTGTAGGCGTGTCCCTGTGGGTAGAGCAGTATCATCCAAATGACGGACATGAAGAGATCGAAGTCGTCGACCCAGAATTTCACCTGGCGCATTTCCGAAACGATTTCGCTGTTTTTCAACGCCGTGTCGAAGCTCATTTCATGCCGGAGACCGAGCAGGTCCTGGTCCGTCGAGCTTCCGAAAAACTTGCCGGCAAAGTGGTTGTAAAGCCAGGTGGTCGTGAACGGCCTCGTCTCACGGGCTGACATCATTACCAGATGCATGGCTCCGTTTTCGGCAAGCACCTCGTCATAGAGTGCGCGGATCAAATTCGGCCAATCACAGGCAGGCGAGTAATAGAGACTGTGGTGCAGCGTAATCAGATCCTGACGTTGGCCGTTCAACAGCGTTTCCAGCGACCTCTTGGCGACGGCGCTGTTTTGAAAGTCTTTTGTGTAGTCGCCTTGGACAAGATGCACGTTCTCCAGTTGTTGGCGCATAAGCCGCTCCTGAAGTGTGGCAAGCGCAGCGCCGTCGATATCATAGAGCCAAAGCCCTTGTTGACACGCGGCCTGCAATATCCGGAACTGAGGCTCGTTGGCCGCTCCGATCGACAAAGCCGAAAGCTCGTGGTCTGAAGCAACTCTGGAATGAATAGCCCGGATTGTTCGCATGAGGCTCGCCGCCACATCAGGCTTCTCATTGGCGTATCGAGCCCAGATCCGGTTTTGTTCGAAAATATTGTATTCGGCGGCGTTCAATCCGCGTTCGATAAGACTGTCCGACTTGACCAGATGCACGAGCGTATCCTCCGAGATAATCTGCGCCCGCGTTGGATCACATCCATCTTCCCGGCGCCTTACCGAATGAGATAAGTGCGCGGTTCTGCAATACCCGTGAAACTTTGTTCATGTGGGCCCGATTTGCATTAGAAATTTTTCATGTTTTGAGACGTCCGAAGCCGCCGCCCGGGTAAATGAACATCCTCGCATAACAGCTGAACGGCAATCGTTGCGCCAGGCCACGCAGCATCGGCTTCAGCAACGGCGGTTATTCTTGTGAGCGGCCAGATCTACTGGATTTTCTTTTGCTCCGCTCCCGGGGGGGCTTCTTCCGTGACAGGCTCGCCGTCGTCGCCAAGCAGAAAGACGGCCAGAATTTTCGCAGGGCCCTGCCCAGTATTCTCACCCTGGTGCGTCACTGTCATGGCCTCCAGCAGACCTTCCCCTTCGCGGAGGAGCTTCTTGCCAATGCCGTCATATGTCACAGTCACTTCACCTTCCAGAATATAGGCAAACAGCGGCGCTCCGTGTTGATGCCAGACCGTCCGCTCCCCCGGATCCATCGTGACGACAATCGCCCGGACTGAAGGGTTCTGCTGCGGAAAAACGACTTTTTCGCCGGCAATTGTGAGGTCTCCGGAAAAGACCTCACGAACCTTGTCGTAAGGGCTGTGGTCGTGCTGGTTCGCTGCCGCGTTGGTCAGTCCGGAGGCCTCCGGCTTTTCCGCAGGTAAAGACGGAGCTGGTTTGTTGGAAGGGAGAATTGACTTGTCAGCGGCATGCGCGGGCAAGGCCGCAATTCCGAAGGCCAGCAACAAGAAACTACCGAAAGCTCGGAGGCGATTTGGGGTCATGTGTGTCTTCGACATGTTCAAAGGTCAATGCTCGATCCGGGGCTCATGGTCGTGACCTTGCCGGCCTCGGGCCCCATGGCAGCATGAAATGTGTCCGGCGTCTCGTCGATAATTGGAAACGTGCCATAATGGCAGGGCACGATCGTGTCGAACTCGAAGAAGCGCGTACACGCCATTGCGGCAACTTTGCCACCCATGGTGAACCTGTCGCCGATTGGAACAATTCCGACTTTCGGGCGGTAAATCTCGTTGATGAGTGCCATGTCGGAGAAAATGTCCGTGTCACCCATGTGGTAAAGGACCTTCTTTCCGGGGACTTCGACAATGACGCCGTGCGGATTGCCGAGGTAAATTGCTTCACCGTCGCTTTGTTTCGACGAAGAATGCTCCGCCTTGGTCAGCGCAACCTTGAAGGAACCGGTATCCACCATGCCACCGGTGTTCATCGGGGAGAAGTTCTCAACGCCCTGACGGCTGGCCCACATGCAGATCTCGAAATTCGAGATGAGCTGAGCACCGGTTTTCTTAAGGATCTCGATCGAATCTCCGACATGATCATCATGTCCGTGCGTCAGGATCACGTGCGTTACGCCCTCACCAACCTGATCTACGGAGAGATCCTGCGGAAAGGAGGGATTTCCGTTCAGAAACGGATCGAACAGGATAGATGTGTCAGCAAATTCAATCTTGAAGGCGGAATGCCCATACCATGTTAGCTGCATCAAAACCTCCCGAAAAAACAAGGAACCGTTCCGCGACAATAGGCTCTCACCGGTAAACCGCAAGGACCGGACAGGCCGCTACGCACGCTTTTTCGCATCTGCTTGAACTGGTTTTTTTCAATGCACCCTGATAAGGCCCGGTCATGGCAAATGATCCCGCACTTCCGCTCGAAGACTTTCTCGCCGTCCTGCCGCCAAACACGCGTCTGATCGGCCTTGATCTCGGCACCAAGACCATCGGCCTTGCCCTTTCCGATCTTGGCCGCGGCATTGCGACCCCGATGGAGACCATCAGACGAAAGAAATTCACAATCGATGCGGAAAAGCTGCTTGAGATCTGCGACGCACAGAATGTCGGCGGGATCGTGCTTGGCCTGCCTTTGAACATGGATGGCAGCGAGGGACCACGCGCGCAGGCGACGCGTGCCTTTGCCAGGAACCTGTCACAGAAAACAGAGCTTCCAATAACCTATTGGGACGAACGCCTTTCGACTGCGGCGGTGACACGCACGCTCCTTGAAGCCGATTCCAGCCGCGCCAAGCGGGCCGAAGTCGTCGACAAGATGGCAGCAGCCTATATTCTTCAAGGGTTTCTGGACCGTTTGGGGTTCATATCGAACGCCGAGTAGACAAAGCTCTCAGGCCAGACTGAAAATTGGCCTGCAGTCGCTCGACTGCGATCCGGCACAACCTGTTTTTGTCCTTTCGTTCAAATATTTGACTGTCATGTGGACAGCGGGCATGAGTTGATTTCGTCTCTTGTACGCACTCGCGATTGGCCCTATAGCAATGGTCTCGATGACCGCGACAGATCCCCATCGAGACAGCCCTTATCCCCATCGTCATTTGCTGGGCATAGAGGGTCTTCACCCCCACGAAATTCTGGGTCTCCTGGACCGTGCCGAGGAAGCCGTAGAGGTTTCCAGACAAGTGAACAAGCGGAAGCAGGTCCTACACGGCCGCACCCAGATCAACCTGTTTTTCGAAAACTCCACCCGGACTCAAAGCTCGTTCGAGCTCGCCGGCAAGCGGCTCGGTGCCGATGTCATGAACATGGCGGTCTCTCAGTCCTCAGTCAAAAAGGGTGAGACACTGATCGACACCGCGGCGACGCTGAATGCGATGCATCCGGACCTCCTCGTGGTCCGGCACCACGCGGCCGGAGCCGTTCACCTGCTGGCCCGCAAGGTTGGCTGTTCCGTGGTCAATGCGGGAGACGGACCGCACGAGCATCCAACGCAGGCGCTTCTTGACGCGCTGACAATCCGGAGGCACCGGGGCAAGATCGCACGCCTGACGGTCGCCATTTGCGGAGACATTGCACATTCCCGGGTCGCCAGATCGAACATCATTCTCCTCAACGCACTCGGCGCACGCGTGCGGGTAATCGCGCCCTCGACGCTGCTGCCATCAGGGATCGCCAAGATGGGGGTCGAAGTCTTCAGCGACATGCGCGAGGGCCTCAAGGGAGCTGATATCGTCATGATGCTGCGCCTTCAGCGTGAACGTATGAACGGCGCGTTCGTGCCGTCGGTTCGCGAATACTACCGCTACTATGGTCTCGATGCGGAAAAGCTGGCCTTTGCGCGCGACGATGCCCTCGTCATGCATCCAGGCCCCATGAACCGCGGTGTCGAGATCGACGCTTCCATTGCCGACGGGCCACAAAGCCTTATACGGGAGCAGGTCGAGATGGGGGTCGCTGTCCGCATGGCGGTCCTTGAAGCGCTTGCGGCCAATCTGCCGAACCACTAGAGGGAACCAATCGTGGCACTTGATACTCCAAGACCTCTGGTACTCTCCAATGCCAGGGTGATCGATCCGGCACGAGAGCTGGATGCTCCGGGATCAATCATTATCGCAGACGGCACCATCCTCGCTGCCGGGCCGGAAGCAGCCAATCAGGGTGCGCCCTACGGCGCGGAAATCGTGGATTGCAAGGGTGCAATAGCCTGCCCGGGCCTGATCGACATGTGCGTCTCCGTCGGAGAGCCGGGTGCAGAACATCGCGAAACGCTTGCAAGTGCGTCACAAGCGGCCGCAGCAGGCGGTGTGACCACGATCTGCACCATGCCGGACACGGACCCGATCATTGATGACCCTGCCCTCGTCGACTTCATCCTGCGGCGCGCCCGCGATACGGCGATCGTGAACGTTCATCCTCTTGCCGCCCTCACCAAAGGGCTGGAAGGCAATGAAATGACCGAGATCGGCCTCTTGAAAGAGGCTGGCGCGGTCGCTTTCACCAGCGGGCACAGCTCCGTCAAGAATGCGCAGGTGATGCGGCGCATGATGACCTACGCCCGCGATTTCGATGCACTTGTCATCCACCATGCGGAAGATCCGGACCTTGCCGGTGGTGTCATGAATGCCGGCCTCAACGCAAGCTGGAAAGGTCTTTCCGGCGTGCCTCGGGAAGCCGAAATCATCATGCTGGAACGGGACCTGCGCCTTGTTGGCATGTCGAAGGGCAAGTACCACGCGAACCTGATCTCCACATCGGACAGTGCCGACGTTATGCGCACGGGCAAGGCGCGAGGTTTGGACATAACCGCCGGTATCTCGATCAACCACCTCACCCACAACGAGAACGACATCGGTGCCTACCGCACCTTTTTCAAGATGTCGCCACCGCTTCGCGATGAAGACGATCGCCAGGCCATGATTGCCGCCGTGGCGGACGGAACGATCGACATTATCTGCTCCAATCATGACCCGCAGGATGTGGAAACCAAACGTCATCCCTGGGCGGAAGCCGAGGACGGTGCGATCGGGCTTGAAACGTTGCTCGCAGCTGCCTTGCGGCTTCATCATTCCGAACAGGTCGATCTCGTAACGCTTCTTGGTTCAATGACCAGCCGGCCGGCGGACAGGCTCGGACTGGAAACAGGCCGCCTCTCCAAAGGGGCGCCTGCGGACATTGCGGTATTCGATCTGGAACGCCCCTGGGTTCTGGAAAAAAGCGCGATCCGGTCGCGGTCGAAAAATACGCCCTTTGAGGACGCCCGTTTTTCAGGGCGCGTTATTCAGACGGTGGTTGCGGGAAAAACCGTCTATAAGTACGCCTGAGTACCCCGGCAGCGGGCTGAATAAGGCATTCAGATTGCGTTCAGGCGGGATCGTATTGGATGCAGCATAAGACCTCGCGTCATATGCCTTCTTTTTGTGGCGCGAATAGTGACCATGAATGGACTCGTATATGCGCTCATTTCTGCTTTCTGCCTTTGCAATTGCCCTGACAACAAGCCAGGCCTCATCGGCTGATCTTTACATGAAATACAAGCTTTATGCTGTGGGCCTACCGATTGGCTCCGGTGTTCTGAACGTGGATCTGGACGACACGTCCTATTCCATTGATGCGAGCGGTGGGACGGCGGCGTTCGGCAAGCTGGTTTCAGACGGCAAGGGAAATGTAAGCGTGCGCGGTGACAACACCGGCGGTCGGCTTTCTCCCAAAAACTTCGCGCTCGACGTCAACAGTGAGGACGAGACGGGCACGATCACAATGCAAATGCGCAAGGGTGCGCTGAAGAAGGTCGCTGTGAACCCACCCCAGGATCGCATGAACGAGCGCATCAAGGTGACTAAAGATCACCTGAAAAACGTGCTCGACCCGTTGACCGCGGCCGTTTTTCCAGCGCCCAAGGGTCTCGCAAAAGAGAGCTGCAATCGAACGCTTTCCCTCTTTGACGGCAAGGAACGCTACAACGTTCACCTGAGCTACAAGTCGAAGCGGAATGCCAGAACTGCTGACGGGCGCTTCAAGGGCGAAGTGCTGGTTTGCAGAGCCCGCTATGAACCTGTTGCCGGCCACAGGCCCAAACGAAAGACGATCCAGGAACTTGCCAAGAACAAGTCGATGGAAATCTGGCTTGCACCCGTCGGCGACAAGCCGTTCCTGGTACCCCTTAGAGCGAGCATTACAGCGCCGTTCGGACCGCTTGTTGTTAAAGCCGAGAAATACAAGCTTTCCAAATAACTATGTTTCCTTGCGCTTGAGGCTCAAATGACTATGTCAGCCGAGCGGCTTGCGGAGTTTCCCTTGATCCCGGGCTTTCATCCCGACAGGACTTGATCCAAGCCACCATGCGGGTAAATTGCCGCAGCAACGCTTGTACACGCGATAAGGGAGTAACTCCGCGTGCCCGATCCCATCAGCTGGGAATTTGCCTGGCCCTACTATCTTGCAGCCCTCGCCTTCGGCTACCTGCTGGGATCGATCCCGTTCGGACTGATTTTCACGCGCCTTGCCGGGCTCGGCGACATCCGCAAGATCGGGTCGGGAAACATCGGCACAACCAATGTGCTCCGCACAGGCAACAAACTGATCGCCGCTGCAACGCTTCTCGGTGACGGCCTGAAGGGGACCGTTGCGGTCCTGGTGGTGGGCTACCTTTACGGTCAGGACCTTGCTGTCGTGGCGGGCCTCGGAGCTTTTCTGGGACACCTCTTTCCTGTCTGGCTCAAGTTCAAGGGCGGCAAAGGGGTCGCAACCTATATCGGAATACTGCTTGGTCTTTTCTGGCCAGCAGGACTGATCTTCATCGGAATCTGGATCGGAATGGCCCTCGTCTTCCGGCTGTCTTCCCTGTCGGCGCTGACCGCCAGCCTGGCGACGCCCGTCTTGCTCTACGTCGCGTTCAGCCAATTCCAGCTCGCTGAAATGTCTCTTTTGATGACAGTTCTTCTTTGGGCCAAGCATCACGAAAACATTAGCAGGCTGCTGCGCGGCGAAGAAAGCCGGATTGGGTTCAAATCCAAGCCCGCATCCCAAGGAGATGCGCAGGCCGGCAACGGAGGCACATGAGCGGCGCTGAAATCTATAAAACACGCAGCCTGACCGAGGCACAGCGTCTTGCTTGGTTACGCCTGATACGATCTGAAAATATTGGACCTGCGACTTTTCGTGATCTGCTGAACCACACCGGTTCTGCCGAACGCGCCTTGGAATTTCTCCCAGAACTCTCCCGACGGGGCGGCAAAAAACGTTACAGGCTGTGCAGCCAGGACGATGCACTTGCTGAACTTGAAGCGCATGACCGGTTTGGGGCACGCCTTGTCGCCATCGGAGAAGCCGACTACCCCGCCCACTTAAAACATATCGACGGACCTCCCCCATTGCTTTCAGTCAAGGGCGGTCAGGTCACAACGAATTCGAGAATGGTTGCCATCGTTGGCGCGCGAAATGCCTCTCTGTCGGGGCGAAAACTGGCCAGCGCCTTTGCGCGCGACCTCGGCAAACAAGGATTTGCGATCGCCTCCGGACTTGCCAGGGGGATCGACGCAGCCGCACATGATGCCTCCATCAGCACCGGAACCGTCGCGGTCTTTGCCGGTGGCCTCAACATTCTTTATCCGCCCGAGCACGACCGCCTTCTGGGCGCGATCCTTGAGGCCGGCGGCGCTGCAATCAGCGAAATGCCCTTTGGCTGGAAACCACGCGGACGCGACTTTCCAAGACGAAACCGGTTGATTTCGGGCGTTTCTCTCGGCGTTGTTGTCATTGAAGCGGCAAAGGCCTCCGGCTCCCTTCATACAGCGCGGTACGCCCTGGAACAGAACCGCGACATATACGCGGTTCCAGGATCGCCGTTGGATCCGCGTTCGGAAGGCGCGAATGGTTTGATCCGCCAGGGTGCGATACTGGCAAGATCCGCCGAGGACGTTCTGGAGGGACTTGCTGCCCAAATGAATGCGGACCTCCCCCTTTTCAACGGAGTTCTGGAACCTCCCGGCGCGCAGTCCGTCTCGCCGGCAGAACCTGATGATGTCCTGCGGACAAGGATCATCGAGGCCCTTGGGCCGGCTCCGGTTGAGCTTGATGAACTGATCCGGTTTGTGGGCTCCGATGCACGGTCGGTCAACGTGGTCCTACTCGAACTTGAGCTTGCCGGCCGGCTCGATCGGCATGCCGGGCAAAAGATCTCGCTGGTCATGGATCGGAACTGACGACATTTGCCCTTCGCGGTGTGCATAATCGGCCGTGGAAAACTGTGTGTACCAGGAGGTCACTTGACCGCGGACGCGCAAAGGTCCATTTGACAGGCGGCGCGTGATCCGTGATCGTCTGCGCATCTCAATTCTCCTTCTCCACCGGGCGGGGGCTCCGTTTCCGGCAAAATTATTTGGGTAAGAATGAACGTCGTCATTGTGGAATCGCCGGCGAAAGCCAAGACGATCAACAAATATCTGGGATCCGATTACACGGTATTGGCCTCTTACGGTCACGTGCGCGATCTGCCGCCAAAGGACGGATCGGTTCAGCCCGACGACAATTTTTCCATGAGCTGGCAAGTGGACAGCAAGTCCCAAAAGCGGCTCACGGAAATCGCCAATGCCGTTAAGGAAGCCGACCGGCTCATCCTGGCGACTGACCCTGATCGTGAAGGTGAAGCCATTTCCTGGCACGTTCTGGAAGTGCTCCAGAAAAAGCGCGTCCTGAAGGACAAGCACGTAGAACGTGTTGTGTTCAACGCGATCACGAAAAAAGCCATTCTCGAGGCGATGAACAACCCGAGGCAGCTCGATGCCCCGTTGGTTGATGCTTATCTTGCCCGCCGCGCGCTCGACTATCTTGTCGGCTTCACGCTCTCGCCGGTTCTTTGGCGGAAACTGCCGGGCGCGCGCTCGGCCGGCCGCGTACAGTCTGTTGCACTGCGCCTGATCTGCGACCGCGAGATGGAAATCGAGACGTTCAAGCCGCAGGAATACTGGTCCATCTTCGCCAATATGAAGACACCGGCAGGCGACATGTTCCAGACCGGATTGACGGGCTATGACGGCCGCAAAATCGGCCGCCACGACATCAAGGACGGCACGGAAGCGTCAACCATCAAAACCATGCTGGAAAGCGCGAGCTTTGCCGTCGACAGCGTGGTTTCCAAGCCGGCGAAACGCCATCCGGCCGCTCCGTTCACGACGTCCACGCTCCAGCAGGAAGCCTCCCGCAAGATGGGCTTTGCGGCCTCGCGCACCATGCAGGTTGCGCAAAAACTCTACGAAGGCATCTCCATCGGCGGTGAGACTTCCGGTCTCATCACCTACATGCGTACCGACGGTGTGCAGATTGCAGGCGAAGCCATTGCTGCTGCCAGGAGTGTCATCAGTCAGGACTTCGGCGACAAATACGTCCCTGAAAAACCGCGCGTCTACTCCTCCAAGGCAAAGAACGCCCAGGAAGCGCACGAAGCCATCCGTCCAACAGACCTTTCCCGCCGGCCAAAGGATGTTGCCAAGTTTCTCGATCCGGACCAGGCAAAGCTCTATGAGTTGATCTGGAAGCGGACCATGGCGTCTCAGATGGAGTCAGCCGTCCTGGAACGCACCACGATCGAAGTGCTTGCCAAAGGTTCCGGCAAGACGGCGAACCTGCGCGCGACCGGATCGGTCGTGCGTTTCGACGGTTTCCTGACGCTTTACCAAGAAGGACGCGACGACGACGAGGATGAGAATTCCCGCCGTCTGCCGGCTGTCGATGAAGGCGCGACCCTGACCGCAACATCCGTCGACGACAAGTCGGAAGCCATCGAAGCGACTCAGCATTTCACCACGCCTCCGCCGCGTTACACCGAAGCCAGCCTGGTCAAGAAAATGGAAGAGCTCGGCATTGGCCGGCCCTCGACCTATGCCTCTACTCTTCAGACCCTTCGGGACCGGGACTATGTGGAGCTGGAGAAAAAGCAGCTTGTACCGCAGGACAAGGGCCGCATCGTCACAGCATTCCTGGAAAGCTTCTTTCATCGCTACGTGGAATTCGACTTCACGGCCAGCCTTGAAGAGCAGCTCGACAAGATTTCCGCCGGCGAACTTTCGTGGCTGGATGTGCTGCGCGATTTCTGGACCAATTTCTCCGGCGCCGTGGATGACATCAAGGACCTGCGCGTTGCCGAGGTGATCGACTCGCTCAACGAACTGCTCGGTCCGCATATCTTCCCGCCGAAGGAAGACGGCAGCAACCCGCGCCAGTGTCCGGCGTGCGATACGGGACAGTTGTCCTTGAAAGTCAGCCGCTGGGGTGCCTTCATCGGTTGCTCCAACTATCCCGAATGCGGTTTCACCCGCCAGCTCGGCAAACCAAATGGTGAAGCCGGGGACGCGGATGAAGGCCCCAAGGTGCTCGGCGTAGACCCGGACTCAGGTCAGGACATCTCGCTTCGGAACGGCCGCTTCGGCCCTTATGTCCAACTTGGCGAGGAAGCCAAGCCGAAGCGGGCGTCGCTGCCCAAGGGTTGGTCGGCCCCCGACATGGATCTGGAGAAAGCACTGCAGCTTCTGTCGCTGCCGCGTGAAGTCGGTCTGCATCCTGAAGACGGCAAGATGATTACAGCCGGGATCGGTCGTTACGGCCCCTTCGTCCTGCATGAGGGCACATACGCCAATCTGTCGACACCTGACGAGGTGTTCTCCGTCGGGATCAACCGCGCCGTCGACGCGCTTGCCGAAAAGCGGGCCAAGGGCGGCGGGCGCCGCGGCGCTGCTGCAACACCGCTGAAAGAGCTTGGGGAGCACCCTGACGAAGGCGGCCCGGTCAATGTGTTTGACGGCCGGTATGGGCCTTATGTCAAACACGGCAAGATCAATGCGACCTTGCCCAAGGAAACGGACCCCAAAGCCGTCACGCTCGAACAGGCACTCGAGCTGATTGCCGCTAAAGCGGCGGCAAAAGGCGGTAAGAAGAAGCCTGCTGCGAAGAAAACAGCGGCAAAGAAAACCAAAACGTCCAGCGCCAAGTCGAAAACGGCAAAGAAGACGGACGTCGATGCCTCTTCTGAAGAGGTTCCCTGGGATGATGCGTCTTGAACGCGAAACGGATCAACACGCGCAAGCATACCAAACGCAAACACGCCAAGGTGCCGGGCGAAATGCCGTCCCGGGAAGATATACTGGCGTTTGTCGCCGATAATCCCGGGCGCGCCGGCAAACGGGAAATTGCCCGCCATTTCGGCATTATCGGCGGCGCGCGGATCCATCTTAAAAAGATGCTAAAAGACCTTTCCGAAGAAGGTCTCATTGAAAAACGAAACAAACGCATGATCCGGCCCGGCGACCTGCCGCCGGTCTTCGTTGCCAGTCTGATCGGAAGAGACCGTGATGGCGACCTCCTGGGTACGCCGCTCGACTGGGACGAAGAGGCCGGAGATCCACCTAATATCCTGGTTCTCACCGGCAAGACCAAGTCGACCCAGCCGGGTGTCGGTGACAGGGCATTGATCCGTCTGACTGAAGCGGAGAGCGGTCCGGAAGCCAGTCATGTCGCGCGCGTCATCAAGGTTCTTGAGAAAAAACAGGGCGCAGTCCTCGGCATCTTCCGCAAGCGGGATGGTGATCGTCCGCCCTATCTGGAGCCTATCGATCGCAAGCAGCGGGAACTTGATGTCGACCCATCCGAGGTGAAAGAAGCAAACGATGGCGACCTCGTAAGTGTGCAGGTCACGCGATCAGGCCGGTATGGGCACCCGCGTGCATCCATCGTGGAGCGTTTCGGCTCTATGCATTCTGAAAAGGCGGTTTCAGAAATCGCCCTTCATTCGCACGGTATTCCGCATGTTTTCCCGAACGCCGTCGAAGCGCAGGCAGAGTCAGCAAAGCCTGTTGAGACCTTGGGCAAGCGGGAAGACTGGCGACAGATCCCGCTGATTACCATCGACCCGCCGGATGCCAAAGACCACGACGATGCCGTCTTTGCCGAGCCCGACGAAAACCCCGAAAACGCGGGCGGAATTATCGCCTATGTCGCGATTGCCGACGTCGCCCATTACGTGACAACTGGCTCGCCCATGGACCGGGAAGCGAATATCAGGGGAAACAGCGTTTACTTTCCCGACCGCGTGATCCCGATGCTGCCCGAACGCATCTCCAATCTGCTTTGTTCCTTGCGCGAAAAGGAAGACAAGCCGGCGATGGCGGTGCGCATGGTGTTCGACAAGACCGGGCGTAAGACAAGCCACACCTTCCACCGGGTGCTGATGCGCTCGGCGGCGAAGCTCTCTTACCAGCAGGCGCAAAAGGCAATTGACGGGGCGCCCGACGAGGCGACCGAAACGTTGCTTGAAGGCGTTCTCAAGCCGCTCTGGGCAGCCTACGAAATTCTGAAAAAAGGCCGGGATGCACGTGAACCGCTGGAGCTTGACCTGCCGGAGCGCAAGATTGCGCTGAAAGAAGACGGCACCGTCGATCATGTTTTTGTGCCGGACAGGCTCGACGCGCACAAACTGATTGAAGAGTTCATGATCCAGGCGAATGTCGCCGCGGCGGAAACCCTGGAGAAAAAGAAATCCCCGCTGCTCTACCGCGTTCACGATGCTTCGACACCTGAAAAGCTTGAAAGCCTCAAGGACTTCCTATCGACCCTCAACATGAAGCTGCCCTCCTCTGGCGGTTTGAGACCGTCCGTCTTCAATGGAATCCTGGCAAAGGTGAAGGACACGCCGCAGGCTCATCTCGTCAACGAGGTGATCCTTCGCAGCCAGGCCCAGGCTGAGTACACACCTCAGAATATCGGCCATTTCGGCCTCAATCTCCGGCGTTACGCCCATTTCACATCACCCATTCGCCGCTATGCGGATCTGATTGTTCACAGAGGCCTGATTTCCGCGCTCGGACTTGGATCAGATGGTCTGCCGGATGGAATTGAGGGCAAGCTGGAGGCCGTAGGCGCTGAAATTTCTGCGGCCGAACGCCGCGCCATGCTGGCTGAGCGTGACACGATCGACCGGTTGATTGCCTTGTGGATGAGCGATCAAATCGGCGCGACTTTTCAAGGCCGTATCGCGGGCGTAATCAAGTCCGGGATGTTCATACGCTTGCAGGATACTGGCGCAGACGGGTTCGTTCCCGCATCGACAATCGGTCTCGACTACTACCGATATGACGAAGGGTCGCATGCCCTGATAGGTGACAAATCCGGCGAGACTTATCAACTTGGCGATCAAGTGGAAGTCAGACTGGTCGAGGCAGCACCATTTGCCGGTGCTCTGACCTTTGAATTGCTCAGTCAGGGACGTATCGCCGGCAAGAAGATCCGTAAAGCCGCCCCAAAAACACGGCGCGGCCCTCCCAAAGGCGCAAAGGCCAAGGCCTCCACCAGGAAACCAAGCCGAAGGAGGTCCAAGTGACGGTTCGATACGAGTTGAAAGAAGACGTAGCGATCCCGGATACCCTGGCGGAAAAGCCGCGGCGACCGGTCCTGCAGGCGATGTTGCGCGGTGCCTCCAACCGATGCATGAACTGCGGCCAGGGCAAACTGTTCGATGGTTTCCTTCAGGTCCGGCCTGCATGCGACAAATGCGGCGAGGAATTTCATCACCACCGAGCCGACGATGCGCCGCCCTATTTCACGATCACGATCGTGGGGCACATTATCATTCCCGCACTGCTTATCGTGGAGGTCATGTGGCGTCCCGCAATCTGGATCCACATGTCGATCTGGCTGCCCTTGACCATTCTTCTGTCGTTTGCACTCATGCGGCCCATCAAGGGTGCTTTGGTGGGGCTGCAGTGGGCGCTCTACATGCATGGTTTCGATCCGGAGTCGGAAGACGAATTTCCTGTTGCCGCGCCCGCTTCTGAAAGGATCACATGACCGGTTCGTTTGAAAGGCAACTGGCAAAGGACGAAAAGGCCGGCGACTATCCCTATATCCGACCGAAAGACGCCGCCACGCTGCTCATTCTGGATCGCGCCAAAGACGGTACCGTAAAGATGCTGATGGGGCGCCGTCACATGCGCCACACTTTCATGCCGGGCAAATTCGTCTTTCCAGGCGGCCGGGTCGACCCGAGCGATTCCCGCATTTCCAACGTCCTGCCGTATCACCCGGCTGTTGAAACCAAGCTTTCAAAGGGACTGAAGAACGGCAAGTCGGCCGCGCGTGTTCGTGCCTTTGCGTTGGCTGCGATCCGCGAAACCTACGAAGAGGCCGGGTTGTTTGTTGGCCGGAAAAGCTCTGATGGCGCGCTGCGCCTTGGCGCCGGGTTCGAAGCCTTTGGCGAGCGCGGCATCCAGCCTGATCTAGGTGGATTGCGGATGATCGCACGCGCGATTACCCCGCCGCAGCGCCCACGGCGCTTCGACACGCGCTTTCTTGCTGTGTGGGCAGACGCAGTCGCCGACGGTCTGCCCGGGGGCACAGGTCCATCCGGTGAGCTTGAGGACTGCGCATGGCTCACCCTGGAAGAAGCACGGGCAAAAGAATTGCCCCTGATCACAACCAAGATACTGACCGATCTTGAAGAACGTCTCGCAGAGGACCCGGACCTGGCGCCGGAAACCGACGTTCCTTACTATTTTTTCCGCAACGGTGCGTTCGTGCGAGAGCGGATTTAAGTCTACGCGCCCTATCCTTGCGAACGAAGTGGCGGACAGTCAATCCGCCCTGCATGGAGCCGATCAATGAGCAAACAAGCAATCGTTCCCGCCGAACTGAAGTCCTATTACGACGACTGGAAGATGTCGCCGGGCCTAGCCAGTGGCGATCTGGTTTTCCTGACCGGCTTCACGGGCGTGAGCCCGGATGGTGACCTGCCGGCGGACGCAGAACACCAGATCAGAAACGCTTTCAAAAAGGTCGAAATCGTTCTCCGCGAAGCGGGTCTGGACTTCGGCGCGCTTGTGGAAATGACGACCTATCACGTCGGTCTGCGCGATCATTTCGACCTCTTTAAAGGTATCCGGTCCGAGTTCGTCAAGGAGCCCTATCCGGCCTGGACAGCTATCGAGGTCGCCGGCTTTGTGCACGAGGATGCGATCGTTGAGATCAAAGTCATCGCAAGCCGGGAAAAATAGCTACTCAAATTGCTGTTGCAGCGCAGGCAATGCTTGACTTTCACGCTCCGATGAGTAGTTTGCGCGCTAATTTCAGACATTGGGGCAGATTCACCGCCAGCCAATCTGGCCATGAGAACCCTTTGCCCGACAACAGAGAACAGGATCCAAGGCCATGGCCAAGGCGACAACAATCAAAATCAAGCTCCTCTCTACGGCGGATACCGGTTTCTTCTACGTCACCAAGAAGAACTCCCGCACGATGACCGAAAAAATGGTCAAAAAGAAATACGACCCGATTGCGAAGAAGCATGTCGAGTTCAAGGAAGCCAAGATCAAGTAAGATCCGGCGCATCTTGCTACGCTCAAGACCCGCCCTCACCCGGCGGGTTTTTTGTTGAAAAATTGAATGTAGCGGAAGCCGATCATGCCTGTCGCACTATGCTCCATGCGACTGATCATTTGACGTCTGAGAAGATAGTGGTCGGCGGGAACACGGCATTCGAGGAGGCCACTCTTCGGCCGGTTCCCTGCCGACCTGCCCCACGGACCCAGGAGATGCGGCGGACCTGAGCACTCCGAGGGGAAACTGTCGCCATGCAATTCGCAAGGCCAAAATTCGTATAGCTAAATAAGCGATCAGGAAAATTCCTGATCAGCGGCCACACTACCCTATTGTAACCCAAATGCAATAAGTTACGCAAAATATGCACAGAAACGATCGAGTTTTAGTAAATTCGTAACCTTAATGTGAAGCCGGGTGATTGAATCAAATACTACAAAAGATTACCCGCGGTGCCTTCACCAAACACTGGCCGTAGTGGTTTTGAGATTTATTTTGCCGGGAAAATTGTTTCGAGCCGCTCCGGCCTTCACGCCTCGCCGAGATAGGCCCGAACGGTTTCAAGAAACTTGGCGACTGAAATAGGCTTCGAAATATAGGCCTCGCAGCCTCCCTGGCGAATGCGTTCTTCGTCGCCCTTCATGGCAAACGCAGTAACAGCGATAACCGGTATGGACGCAATCGTCTCGTCTTCCTTGATCCATTTGGTAACTTCAAGGCCGGAAACTTCCGGTAACTGTATATCCATCAGGATCAGATCCGGATGGTTTTCACGCGCAAGCTTCAGGGCTTCAATTCCGGTTCGGGTCTGAAGCGTATTGTAGCCGTGCGCTTCCAGCAGATCATGAAACAGTTTCATGTTCAGCTCGTTGTCTTCCACGATCAACACGGTTTTTGCCATACAGTTCGGCCCTTTGCCCGGCACACAGCCGGTCCCATTTCTCGACCCAGTCATTCCTCAGCGGTAGCACCCAGCCCGCACCCGCATTAGATTTGTTGTAACCCGGAATCGTTTCAGAAAGGCAAAAAAACACAATGAAAAATATGCAAGGAAAGTCATTATCCGTTGAAGAAGCTCAAGGAATTGCGACGGAAGCCCTTCTCCAACTCAGCCGGGATCCTGAACAAATCGGTCGTTTTTTGGCTTTTTCCGGCATTGGGCCCGAGATGATTCGAACCGCAGCCAGCGAACCAGGCTTCTTAGCCGGCGTTCTTGAGTTCTATATGATGGATGAAGCGCTTTTGCTTGCGTTCTGCGAAAACGCCGACATTCGGCCGACCATGATGGCTGCTGCCCGATATGCGCTTGCCGGAGGTGTTGGGGAAGATGCCTGAACCGACACCGGTGTTGCCGGAAGTCCTTGCACAGATTGCGTCCCTGCCGGCGTCCGGTAATCGGCTGATTGTGTGCGATGTCGATGAGGTTGTCCTTCACCTGATCAGACACCTCGAAACCTATCTCCACGAGCGAGACCTGGTCTTCCTGAACCACGAATACCGTCTAACCGGCAATATCGGGCGCCGGGATGACTTGTCGGTGTTGTCGGCAGATCACGTTCGGAAGCATCTGCTCGACTTCTTCGACGCTATAAGCCATGCACAGGATTTGGTTCATGGTGCCGATATTGCCCTGAACAATCTGTCTGAAAACTGGGACATTGTTTTGCTGACCAATTTGCCTGGTGGTCACAACAAGCCCACGCGTGAAAAGCTCCTTGGCAGCCTTGGCGTTCCCTATCCTGTCGTAACAAATTCCGGCCCGAAGGGTGGCGCCGTGGCCGCGCTTGCCGCCAACAGGAAGGGCCCGGTTGTGTTCATTGACGACAGCCCCACGAACCACACCTCTGTACAGGCTTCCCTGCCTTCTTCGGTGCAGATACAGTTCATCGCAGATCAGAGGTTTCGGCAAGCCACCGCGCCGGAAGACCATATCGACCTTCTGACCGGGGATTGGCAGGAGACGGCGGACTTTATCAGCGCTATTGTTTGATCAGCATTCGTAACCGGCGGGCATCTCCGCAACAGCGACGCATTGAAGTGACCGGACATCCGAAAGACCAAAAAGCGCTCTGCCGCGATTGCGGCCACAGACCGCCTGCATCCGCCTCACGATGCCCGTCCTGTGGCAGTCCTCGGCTTGTGGCCCATGCGGAGCTCGACGCTCTGTCCATCGCTCATATCGACTGTGACGCCTTTTACGCCGCGGTCGAAAAGCGGGACAATCCGGAGCTGCAGGATGTTCCGGTCATCGTCGGCGGCGGACAGCGTGGCGTCGTATCAACCTGTTGCTACATAGCAAGGATCTACGGTGTCCGTTCGGCAATGCCCATGTTCAAGGCGCTGGAAGCGTGTCCCGACGCCGTGGTCATCAGACCCAACATGGAAAAGTACTCCAGCGTGGGCAAAGAGATCCGGGAGCGCATGCGCGCTTTGACCCCCTTGGTAGAGCCGATATCAATCGACGAGGCCTTTCTCGATCTGACGGGAACCGAGCTTCTTCATCAGGCCCCACCGGCAGAAACGCTCGCAAAGTTCGTCAGAGGACTTGAAACCGATATAGGGATTTCGGCTTCTGTTGGTCTCGCGCCGAACAAGTTCCTCGCCAAACTCGCGTCCGATCTCGAAAAACCCCGAGGATTTTCGGTCATCGGCGCGGAAGAGGCAGAAAGAGTGCTGGCGCCAATGCCGGTCGGCCGTATCTGGGGCGTTGGCAAAGTGTTCCAGAAGACGCTGGAAAAGGACGGGATCAAAACCATTGGTCAGCTGCAGACGATGGAAGCCGCCGATCTTGCGCGCCGTTACGGATCCATCGGGCTGCGGCTCGCGACCCTGTCGCATGGAGACGATAGCCGCATCGTGAAACCGCAACGCGGCGCAAAGAGCGTGTCCTCAGAAACGACGTTCCGTACCGATATTTCCGATCTCGACACACTGCGCCCGATCCTGAGAAATCTCTCCGAGAAAGTCTCCAGGCGGCTTAAGAAATCAGATATTGCCGGACGTGGCATAACGCTCAAGCTCAAGACAGCTGACTTCAAGACGATCACGCGGGCGCGTCATCTTGGGGACCCGACGCAACTGGCCGACAAGATCTATGCCGCAGGTGAAGCACTGCTTGCAAACGAAACGGATGGACGCCGGTTTCGGCTGATCGGAATCGGCGTAGGAGATCTGGAAGCGGCCGATCGTGCGGACCCTCAAGATCTTCTCGATCAGTCGGCTGAACGGCGCAAGAACGCCGAATTGGCGATCGACAAGCTGCGCGACAAATTCGGGAACTCGGCTGTGGAACTTGGCCTGACGCACGCCGCGAAGTCCGGTGGCAAACCGCGCAGTTCGTAGACCGGCGGTTGACAAACCCACAAGCACGCAAGACTGGTCGCGAGCCTTGCCAAGGCAGGTGATTGGCGGCTGGTTTCTCGTGGCGGATCGCCACGGGACGACCGTGGTTTAAGTGGTTGAAGAGAGAAGAAAACTAGGGACTAGATCAAGTCCTTGAGTTCTTCCCTGAACGCCGTGAGGTGCTGTGTGGAGAGGCTTTCCCCCCACAGCGGCAAGAACCGCGCAATATCGTAGTGGTTCCAAATCCGACTGAGCTGCACAAACACCGGGATGAGCTCTTTTTCGAGATCGCTTAGCGCGCGCACCGTTTCATATCCCAACAGGAATTCGTCTCGCATGTCAGGATTTTGAAACGCTGCAACGGCAAAATCGTAGGCGCGCCAGCCGTACGCGCAGTGATCAAAATCTATGATCGTGTAATGACCATCTTTAGAGAAAAGGATGTTCTCGACATTCAGATCGGCATGTATCAATCCGTAGCTTGGCGAATGCTTGCAAAGCGCTGAGATTCTGCGTCTGAGTTCATCGGCGCGCTCATTGAAAAACGAGAGATCCCCCATGTCCTGCTCGGCCAAGAGCCTCTCGAAAAACCGAATTGGCTCATCCAGAAGGCAGGTCTCCAGGTTGAGGTGATATCTGTGGTAGCGACTTACGAAGCTGTCACTCACTTGATGAATTAGCGCAAAGGAGCGACCGATTCCGGGGACGTGGGAGCGAACCAAAGCGCCATCCTCAACAGCCTGCTCAGCATTTACACCTTGGACGAAGTGAAACACTGCCAAATGCCTGGTTGCATTTTGCGCGCGATGCGTTGATAGCAAACCATTCCATCTGTTGGCGACCGGCCTCACAACCGGTAACCCCTTGGAATGAAGGAAAGTCAACAACTCCAGTTCAAACAGGAAATCCTGACTGTCGCGAATATAGTATTTTCCATTCAGATAGATCCGCAGTACAAATTGGCCTTGATCGGTTTCGACCAGAAAACTGTGGTTGAAGCCTTTCCTGATCAATTCGCACCTGACGGGCCTGCCGACGTCATACTGATCGCAAAAGATCCTTGAAACTTCGTCGCCATCCAAGAGCGCATTTTCTGTGGTTTCAGACACGGCCGCTGGCATTGCGAATGTTCATCTTCCTGTAGCTGAGCATTTCCACAGACGTGGAGCAATGAAAGTACGCAGGAGATCCACCAGCCGAGGCGTCGCGATCACGTCCAGACCCAAATCCTAGTGCAAATGGCGAAAGTTGCGGCATAGGTGCACTTGCCGAAAAACACCGATGAGGGGATTACCTCGGCGGCGACACTCACATCAAACGGGCGCTATGGATCGCTCAAGAGCCCAAGACCTGGACCTTACTCCTGCGGACAGTCGGTCTCATCGAAGAGTTCGAGCGACGCCATTTTTCCTTTGATGGTGAAATCCCCGTAGTCGAGCGTCAAATGACCGCTGACACCGTTTTGAAACAGCCAGAACGACAACTGGTAGACGGGTGTCTGTTCGCCCGTTGTGTCTTCTTCCTCGGAGTCGAAATAGGCAACCGTAACCGGCCAATAGTTCAGACCCGAAAGTGGCGCGTCTGGACCTGTCGCATCCGCCTTCACGTTGCTGGCTTTCTTGGCACCGATGACCGAAGTCGTGGAGTAGACTTTCTCGCCCGTTTCCGCGCCATCATAAATGTCGGCAGCTATGAAGGAGACACCGTCCTCACCTGCTTTGAGGATGCTCAAAAGGTGTTCCGTCGGGAAAAGAACCTCCTTGCCGATCTCGAGCGACTTTTCCGACGGCTCCTTGAGCTTGATTGTCTTCGCGTCGGCGCCGGATTCGGCTGTTCCGCGCGATTCTTCAACGAGTTCCTGATCCACAAAGGTTTTTGTCAGGAACTGGTAGCTGTCCGTTTCAGGCTCTTCAAACGACGTCGTCTGAAGGTCAGTCACCTGTGAGCCGCCGTCGTTGTTCTGGAACCTGGTCACGAACCGGAAATTGACGCTGTAGCCGTCACAGGCATTGCCGGAAAACTCGTAGACCATTCGGCCGGTCAGCGCCGCTATCCCCGAACTGTCGTCTTTCTCGCCCAGCTTCATGTCATAGACGGCCCGATGCGGCACAAGTTTCGCCCCGCCCGAGCTTGCGATCGATGCGCCTTCGGCCGCATGAGAAGTGAGAACGCTACTCACGAAAACCGCGAAGAACGCACCCGCCAGGGATCCGGACATCAAAAGGCGCTGCATGATCTTTTCCTCAATATTCCAACGAAGTGACCGTCGGATCCGTCAGAACTCATTATGCGATAATACGCACGTTTCGCTACTGCGAAATCTCAACGGACGGACGAAATCCCGCAGATAGTGACTTATTTCATAAATTCGGCCATTGAGAGACTTGGCCACTAAAAGCAAATCACCTCCTCCACAGTTTCATTTAGGCGCCAGTGGCCAATTTGGCCTTGTCTCGTTGCACAATTTGGGTCAAGACACCGGAAATTTCACGCGAGGCGGAGACACCACATGAGCACCATTGAATCCCGTTTGACTGATCTTGGCGTGTCGCTGCCGGAAGCAGCGGCCCCGGCAGCCAATTATGTGCCCTTCGTCAAAACCGGAAATCAGCTTTTTATCTCAGGTCAGCTGCCTATGGAAAACGGCAAGGTCCAGGTGACTGGCAAGCTTGGCGACGACCTTGATATCGAGCAGGGCAAGACAGCGGCCAGAACTTGCGCAATCAACCTGCTGGCACAAGCAAAAGCTGCCACTGGTGACCTCGATAAGGTCGTGCGCCTTGTCAAAATCGTCGGCTTCGTGAATTCAACTGCCGAATTCACCGATCAGCCTCAGGTCATTAACGGCGCTTCCGATTTTCTTGTCGAGGCGATGGGTGATGCCGGGCGGCATGCCCGCTCAGCAGTCAGCGCTGCGTCCCTTCCCTTTGGTGCCGGCGTTGAGATCGAAGCCATTTTCGAAGTCGCCGACTAAACGTTTCACCGTAACAGCGACAGCCACACACAAGATCCCGGAACCGATTGCAGTCGATGACCACCGACCTTGAAGCCATTTTCGCGCGCCCTGTTGCACATCGCGGCTATCACGATGCAGACAATGGCGTCATCGAAAACACGCCGACAGCGGTCTCAAGGGCGGTGGATAAGGGCTTCGCGATCGAAGTCGACGTTCAAGAGACCGCAGACGGAGAAGCGCTGGTCTTTCATGACTACACGCTTGACCGCCTGGCGGAGGGAAACGGCAAAGTCATTGACGCGCCGTCCCATGAACTCTGCCAGATCCATATGAAAACAGGCACAGACAAGCTCTGGCTGCTACAGGATCTGCTTGAACTTGTGGACGGCAAAGTGCCGCTGGTTGTCGAGATAAAATCCCTGATGCGTCGGGATGCACAAGGCGACTTCGTGCGCAGGGTCACCGATCAGATATCGGCTTACAAAGGTCCGGCCTGCCTGAAAACATTCGACCCTGACATGCTTTCTCACGCCAAGAATCATAATTCCGGGGTTCTGCGCGGGATTGTCGCCGACGGTGCCGAGCCCGGACCCAATTACGTACGCTACAGCCGGACGGACCGGTTCATACTTCGTCATTTGCTTCACGCGCCCCGGACCCGCCCACACTTCATATCCTATGGCATAAAGGGTCTCCCGAAGACCGGCCCGAGCTTGTTACGCTCCTTGTTCAAGCTTCCGCTTATGACCTGGACAGTCAAAACGCGGGATCAACGGGAAACAGCGGCGCGATACGCCGATCAGATCGTTTTTGAGGGGTTTGACCCGTACAAAGACAGAGGCAACCTTTGAACGCGGCCTCGCCGATCAGGACACGGCCCGGCCAAAGAACTGTGTTTTGCTCTTGCGATGCAAAAAGACAGCGCTACATTTTGAGTGTTGTCCCCAATTCTGGTTGCTATTGACGCATGAGTTCTTCCCTGTCTGAGGAAAACCGAGATCACAACGCCACAGGCGAAGGAGAAACCCTTTCGCTGCGCATTCTGTCCTCACTCAAGGACGTAGCCTTTGAAAAATGGGATGCGGTTGCGAATCCCGGCTGGTCCCTGACGGGAAACGGACGGCTCACAAAATCCGAGACGTGCGAGAGCCCGCAACATGGCGTCGATGCAGAGATCGCCAGAGCGCTGGATTTGAGTGCTGAAGTACTTCCTGAGGAAACGTCATTTAACCCTTTCTTGTCACACGCTTTTCTTGAAGCGCTCGAGGCCTCTGATTGTGCTACAAACGCAACGGGCTGGCTGCCGCGCCATATGCTTCTGGAAGATGGCGAAGGCGCGGTTCTGGGTGCGGTTCCGGCTTACCTGAAAAGCCATTCTCAGGGAGAGTATGTCTTCGATCACAGCTGGGCGGATGCCTTTTACAGAGCCGGTGGCGACTACTATCCAAAGCTTCAGATTTCTGTGCCCTTTACACCGGCGACCGGCCGCCGGTTTCTGGTTGGCACCGGCCTCAACAGGGAAGCAGGTTTACAGGCGCTTGCCGCAGGTCTTGTTCAGGTATGCCAGCGCAGCGGCGCTTCCTCCGTGCACGCCACCTTTTTGACCAAACCCGAATGGGACACTCTCGGAGACCTTGGTTACCTTCGGCGGACAGACCAGCAATTCCATTGGGAAAACAAGGGCTATGAAACCTTCGACGGTTTCCTGGCTGATCTCGCATCCAGAAAACGAAAAGCGATCAAGAAAGAACGACGCGCAGCGCTTTCAGCCGAGGGCATCGAAGTCGAGTGGATCACGGGATCGGATCTGACGGAAGCACACTGGGATGCGTTTTACGGTTTTTACATGGACACCGGCTCGCGCAAATGGGGCCGGCCTTACCTGAACCGCAAGTTTTTCTCACTGATCAACGAACGGCTTGCAGAGCGGACGCTTCTGGTCATGGCCAAGCGCGAGGGCCGCTATGTTGCCGGCGCACTGAATTTTATCGGGTCTGAAACACTTTTCGGGCGCCATTGGGGGTGCAACGAACATCACCCCTTCCTGCATTTTGAGCTGTGCTATTACCAGGCCATCGATTTCGCCATTGCAAACGGCCTGAAACGCGTCGAGGCGGGTGCTCAAGGGTCCCACAAACTGGCGCGTGGCTATTTGCCGACGACCACCTATTCCGCGCATTGGATTGCACATGAGGGTCTGCACCAGGCCGTGTCGGACTACTTGGAGCGGGAACGGTTCGCAGTGGAACGGGAAAACGAGGCTCTTGCCGAGCATGCTCCGTTCCGGAAAGACGATTAAAGCTAGAAAGCCGTTTCTTCAGAAGCGCATATGCATCTCAAATTGCCTCAAGTGATCCTCGGCTCCCGCCTTGTCGAGAAAGGCATTGGTGTTTTCTGCAGCAGCATCGACATTAACGAATGTCAGGTGATCGGACGTGACCGATGTCCCCAATCTGTTCAACAACGCCCGTCCAATCCCGCGCCGTCTGTGGTCCTTGTGGACCCCAATCTGGGCCACAGACCCATCCGCGTAGGAAGCGGCCCATCCGGCCAGGCTTCCATTCTGCCGAACACCGAAAAGGTGGATCTTGTCGCGGAGTGAAATGAGCGCCGCTCGGCTGTTTTGTGGTGTTGGCTGCGTGTCGAAATAGAGACTTTCGTTATCCGGCAAGTCTTCAAGGGTGAGCGCTTGCAGCTTCAAATTGTCTGGGTCAGGGATGGGCAAACCGCTCTTCGGCACCCTGCAAACACGCAGTGTCCTTTGGGTCTCAAAACCGAAGGAGCGATAGGCATTGACGGCTTTTTCGTTTGTCGTGATGACCTCAAGCTGAAGCCCGGTAGCCCCCTCTGACTTTTGTTTCTCAACCACAGTTTCAGATAAGCGCCGGACGATCCCTTGTCGTCTGTGGTGAGGATCTGTGCCGACGGAAATCGCATAGCTCCTCCCCGCAAAGGCCGGTCTCGGCGCGCTGGACAACCAGAAACCCGCAATTTCGGATCCCTTTACGGAAACAAAGGAATGCTCCGCCGAATAGCCCCGCTGTTTTTGAAAGTCCCTGAACTTTTCGATCGTCATCCTGAGCGGCACTTCATAATCTGAAAACGCGGCGTTCATGGCAGCGCAAAGTTCCTCGGACCCAAGGTTCCGGCAATCGGTAATCTGGTAAGTCATGATTTCCTGAGCGTGATTTGAAAGCGCGACGGGCGTTTTTGAATTACCCGGCACTGCAAGGTTTTGAATATTCGGGCAGACACGCCAAACACAATTTGCAAAAGCGTGTCGTGGGGTCCCTGACCAGCTTCAGGTGCGCACCTTTCAATATCCTTTGATGGTCGGCAAGGCTCAGCAAAACAAAACGGCCTTCGCAAAGTTCCGTCAGTTAAAGCTCTCTGCAACGTCATACATGACCGGCTCGAAGCTCTTGCATAGTCCATGGATACGTCGATTCCGCTCGCGCATTTCAGGCGCACGCAGCATGGCCAGAAAATCCTCCCGTCTGCGCCACTGGGAATAATTGGCAATGCGCGTCTGGGCATCGTTCACATGGAGACCCGCGCCGATAAAACCCGGTTGATGCCGGATGAAGTTTTCATAAGCGTCCTTCAACTCGTCCAGGAGGTCGAAACAGGTCCCAGGTGTCATTTCAAATGTCGTGATCACTGTTTGGCAATCACTGTTGCTGGAAATTTCTGGCATGGCTCTCCTCCTCCAGGTCTGCCTCAAAGGCTGGCACGAAAAGCGGAGGGCGGCAATACGGAGTGTCCCTGCAACCTTATCGACACGGCGTGTCAGGCAAGAGCCTCCTCAAGATCCGCGATCAGGTCTTCTGCGTCTTCCAATCCTACCGAAAGGCGGAATATGCCGTCTCCGGCAAAATCCCTGTAGGATTGCAGTTGTGCGCCCTTCAGCCTGAACGAGGTTTCCATCAACGGCTCCGTTTCCATCCAGAAGATGAGAGAGCGGTGATGCCCCAGAGAGACGGCGTAATGAATCACCTGAAGCCTGTCGATCATCTGCTGTGCGACGGTTCGGCCTTCCTGCGCATCTCCAACCTGAAAAGCAATCATACCGGAGAAATTCGTCATCTGGCGTAACGCCAGTTCCGCCTGCGGGTGCGAAGGAAGACCCGGATAAACCACACGCGAGACACGAGGATGCGTTTCGAGCCAACTCGCTACCGCAAGGGCACCGGACTGATGCGCCTTCATTCTGAGCGGCAAGGTCGATAAACCACGGGCTATCAGCCACGCGTTGAACGGTGACAGAACGCCGCCATGATGAATTGCCGCCTCCTTGCGCATCCGTGCAATCAGATCTGCCCGACCCGCAACAGCACCACCGACCGCATCTCCGTGTCCGCCGATGTATTTTGTGATCGAATGCATGATCAGGTCCACACCAAGTGCGACCGCATCCATGCCAAGCGGTGATGCGAAGGTTGCGTCGCAGCTGTGTAACGCCCCTACTCTGTGCGCAAGTGCCGAGACCGTACTTAGGTCTGTCAAACGACCGATCGGGTTTACCGGCGTTTCGGTGTGGATCAGTTTCGTATTGGGTTTGATCGCAGCGTCCAGCGCCGAAAGATCCGACACATCGACCGTTGAGACCTCAATGCCCAGTCGCGGCAATGTTTCGCGTGCGAGTTCAGCAACGCCCGCATAGGAGACGTCTGAAACGACAACATGGTCACCTGCGGACAGGAACGTTAGGAAAATCGCCGTTGCTGCCGCCATTCCAGATGCCAGGCAAAGACAGCTTTCCGTCCCCTGAAGCGCCGCAATTTTGGTCTCAAGCATTGCGACTGTGGGGTTGTCCCAACGGGAATAGATGAACCCGTCCTGACCGTCTTCCAGATCGTGGGCGGAAAAACCGGCCACATCGCTGCTGACGAAAGTCGAACTCATATGCAGGGGCGGCGCAGACGCGCCTGTCGCCGGATCAGGACCTTCGCCGGCGTGGATCGCCGTTGTCATCGGACCAGGCCGCCGGTTGATCTTTTTCATCTCGGATCCCTTCGTGAGCGAAGGACCGTTTAGGTGGATGCTGCCACAACGCCTTCGGCGCGCATATTCTTAACGGCCTCCAGGGTCAGGGAAAGCAGTTTCTCATAGTGCGCTGCGCGCGAGCTGCCGTGGCGCCAAACGAGATACATTACCCGTTGCATCTCGATGCCTTCGACCTTCTTCAACAGAAGGTTCGGCTCTTTGGGAAACTCCGAGGCGACATAGGCGGCGGGAAAAAGCGCCAGCCCCATTCCGATGGACGCCATCTGCCGGAGCGCGTCCAGACTGGTGCCTTCGTAGTCTTGCAGAAAGTCAGCACCGGCGGCGCGTGCCAACGCCTGGACATCGTTATGAAGCCGGAACCCTTGTCCCAGCGAGAGCAGCTTCTCGCCCTTGAGCAGGGCGACTGGAACGATGTCGAGGCCTGCAAGGGGATGCGAGCGGGGAACGGCAAGCGAGACATCTTCACTGCAGATCTCTCGCTCGGTGAGTTGCCCGCTCGGTGTGATATCCGGAGAAATAATGCAATCGAGAGACCCGGCAGCCAGTCCCTCCTCCAGAAGATTCGGCCGGTCCTCACGGATATAGAGCTCCAGATCGGGAAAATTGTGTTTCAGAATCGGCAGGAGATACGGCATGAAATATGGCCCGAATGTGGGTGAGACGCCCAACCGGATCAATCCACCGAGATTTGCCCGTCCCGCATGCGCCTCTGCCACAATTTCGTCCAAACTCTCAAGAGCAAGCCTTGCAAGCGGCAACAGTCTTTCACCGGCGGCAGTAAGCGTGATATCGCCCCCACCGCGCTCCAGCAAACTGCTGCCGAGATGATCCTCTAAGAGCTTGAATTGAGACGATAATGTTGGCTGGGACACGTTGCATTTCTCGGCTGCTTTCCCGAAGTGCAGCGTCTCGGCCAAGGCGATAAAATAGTCCAGTTGGCGTGGGGACGGTCTGAAACGCATCTTTCATTTCCCAATGATAGTTTTTCCCTATCATCATAATACAAACAATGTATTTCTTCTATGCACCTTTCACCCCATATCTTGGTTGTCAACACAGCGACAGCCAACAGCATGGAGGTAGGCGATGTACAACCGTTTGAAGTCTTTGCGCAGCCAGCACAATACGCTGGATTCCCTTATCCGCCGCGAAGAGTTGCATCCCTACCCAGATTCGCAGCACATCCGATCACTGAAGAAATTCAAGCTCCGTCTACGCGACGAGATCAGCAAGATCGAAGACAAGCTGAACGCAAATCAGCTGGCCTACTGACCAGCCCCCGAACTGTCCTTTGAGAGGAATACCAATATGACCCCGTTCTGGCCCTTCATGGCCTTACCTGCAGCGCAGCCGAAGTTCACCCGCCGAACCCGGTTGCAGGACCTGGAAGCACGCATGTCTTCTTTCTTGTCTGAAAAGCAGGCGTCGAGCACCAGCTGCCCCAAGGTGCTCGACAATATCAAGGTCGCAAAGTCGACCGTCCAGCGTGAGATGGCCACCGGCTGAGAGACCGGCCGAGTTTCCACCTTCCGAAACCAGTAGCGCCACAGCAGCTGGATCAACCCGTCCGCGAAGGCCCCGCGGACGGGTTTTATTTTGGCAGGCATCATGCGCCAGCCTATTCGGCTGGCGACGAAAGTGCATTCGGCACTTCTTCGCCTTTCACCATGTCCTTTTTCGGCGGCCGCACCCTGAAAAACAGCGCATAAAGAACCGGTGCCGCGATCAGAGTGAGGACCGTTGCAAAGGCAAGGCCACCCATGATCGTCACCGCCATGCCGCGGAAGAACGCGTCAGACAGTAGCGGTGCCATCCCGAGGATGGTCGTGACAGCCGCAAGCATCACAGGACGCATACGGGACACGCTGGCTGCAACAATCGCATTGTATTTTTCGCTGCCTTCCTCGATCAGCCGATCGATCTCTTCGAGAAGAACGATGGCGTTTTTGATCAACATGCCGGAGAGCGACAGAAGACCGAGCAAAGACATGAACCCAAAGGGCGTATCCGTTGCAAGCAAGGCGATCGCGACACCATTGATGGACATCGGTACAATCAGCCAGATGATCAACGGCTGGCGGACAGAGCCGAACAGCAGAATGGAGATGATCAGCATCACAAGAAAACCGAGCGGCAACTGCGCTCCCAGTGAAGCCTGCGCGTCATTGGTGCTTTCGTATTCGCCGCCCCACTCCAGACCATAGCCCGGTGGCAGGGCAATCGCCTCGATCTGCGGTCTCACTCTCGCGAGCGCAGCTGTCGCCGTTTCGCCTGCCGTTGTCTCCGCTTTGACTGTGAGCGTTCGCACCCTGTCACGCCGGTGGATCAACGTATCCTGAGGTTCCATCAGGAACTCGCTGACAACCTGATCGATCGGAACGTATCTGCGCTGACCAGTGCTCCAGACAAGGGAATCAGACACGCTTTCGTTGACGGATATTCCGTCCGGTCCGGCCTTTCGGGCAACAATCGGAATACTCTCGTCCACGTCCCGATAAGACCCGACCTGAACGCCTTCGGTGGCAAACTGGAGGGATAGCGAGAGTTCTTCGCGCGTGACGCCAGAAATCCGTGATCTGTCTTCATCAAAGACCGGCCGGACCACCAATTCGCGCTGGCGCCAATCCGTGTTCACGTCCGCCAGCCTGTTTTCGGGAGACGAGAAAATCGCCTGTGCCTCGTCACCGAGACGCTTGAGTACGTTCTCATCAGGTCCTGAAAAGCGGGCTTCGATCTTGGCACCGCCACCGGGGCCGAATACCAGACGTTTTGTGATGATCTGTGCAGAGGGAAATTGATCGGCGAATTTTTCCCGCAGATCCAGCGCCAGCAGATCGATGTCGTCACGGCTGTTGGTGCGGATCAGCATATGCCCATAAGCGGGATTTGCGTCTTCAGGCGAGTAGGTCAGCATGAACCGGGTCGCCCCGCCACCGGCAAAGCTGGTCACCGCCGCAACACGCGTGTCGGCCCGCACGATTTTTTCCATTTCGGTCAGGTCCGCCTCAGTTGCGCGAATGTCGGTGCCCTGGGGTGACCAGTAGTGGACGTAGAAAATCGGCGTATTGCTGTCGGGAAAAAACGCCTGTTTCACGTTGCCGAAGGCCATGACACAGGCAACCGTGATCCCGATCAATGCCACGACAGTGAGCAACCTGGCACGCAGTGTGCCGATCAGGAAGCCGCGATAAATTGTGTAGATGATGCCCTTGTAAGGATCCTGGCCGTTCAAGGTGCCTGTTGCGGTTCTGAAAAAGTACTTTCCGAACAGCGGGGTCACCGTGACGGCAAAAATCCAGGACAGCAGAAGGGAAATTCCGATCACGGCAAACAGCGAAAACAGGAACTCACCGGTCGCATCAGGCGACAGGCCAATCCCGGAAAACGCCATGATGCCGATGACGGTCGCCCCCAGAAGCGGCCACATCGTTTGTTTCACCACGCGGCTGGCTGCCTCGATCGCCTTTTGCCCGCGCTGCATGTTGATCATCATGCCTTCGGCCACGACGATGGCATTGTCGACCAGCATACCCATGGCAATGATCAGCGCACCGAGCGAAATGCGCTCCATCTCGATTGTGAAGATGCGCATGAACAAAACGGTTGCCATCACGGTGAGCAGAAGAACGGTGCCCACCACAACGGCAGCCCGCCACCCCATGAAGAGCGCAAGTACGCCAATCACGATGACCACAGATGCCGCCAGGTTCAAAATGAACCCGTTCACAGATGCATCGACCACGACGTTTTGCTCATAGATCGGATGGATCTGCATCCCGACCGGCAAAAGTGCTTCGATCTCAGAGAGCTTGGCAACCACTCTGTCGCCGACTTCAACAATGTTGGTTCCGTCGACCTGCGAGACGCCGATCGTCACAGCCTCGTGTCCGTTGTGACGGATCAAGCGGCTCGGTCGCTCCGGTTCTCCCAGATCGAGAGTCGCGATATCGGACAATCGGATCATGGCGGTGGACCCCGGCCGGCCGATGACAAGGTCCTCAATGCCACGGAAATCTTCAAAGGCCGATGGCGTCATCAGACGGATGCGCGATTGCCCTGAAACGGCCGAACCGTTGGACTGTATACGGTTTTCCGCATCCAGAACGCCGACGATATCGGTCATGGAAATGCCGAGACCGGCCATTTTGTCCTGATCGACATCAAGGTAGATCACGTCTTCGGGCTCACCAGCGACCTCGACCTTGCCGACGCCGGGCACCGCCAGAAGTTCCCGCCGGATCCGCTTAACAGTGTTGCGAATGTCCCGGTTGGTGTAACCATCTGCGGTGAAAGCGTAAAACAGACCGTAGACGTCACCGAAACTGTCATAGACCAGGGGTGTCCCGGCGCCGGACGGCAGGTTCCGGACCTCGTCTCCGACTTTCCTGCGCAATTCGTCCCAGACCTGAGGCAACTCAGAGCCGTCATAGGTCGGCTTGATCTCGACGCTGATGCGAGAAAGCCCCGGTTCGGAAACCGACCTGATTTCGTCCAGCTGCGGCATCTGCTGGATCGCTGTTTCGAGGATTTCCGTAACCTCGTTTTCGACCTCCGCCGCTGTAGCGCCGGGATAGACGGTGATGACCTGAGCTTCTTTGATCGTAAAAGCCGGGTCTTCAAGACGCCCCACTGTGGTCAGGCCCCAAAGGCCGCCCAAGAGCGCCATCAGAACGATCATCCATGTGTTGACCGGCTTTTCGATGGAATAACGTGCAATATCCATGGGATCTGATCCTTCTTGTTAAGCCATTCAGGATCAGCGCAAACGGCGCACAATCTGGCCGTCGCTCAAATAGGCGACACCGGCCGACACAATCTCATCGCCGGGCGCAAGGCCTTCGCGCACGGGAATATAGTCTCCCATGATGGTTCCGATCTCGACGGGTTGTTTGGAAACTGCACCCGTATCATCGGCAAACTTCCAGACGAAGGTTTCCCCCTCCCCGTCAACCGCAACAGATGCGGTCGGAACCAGAAACTGTTCACCGAGTTCAAGCCCTTCCGGGACGAGCTTGACGATCACGGAGGCCGTCATGCCAGGAGACAATTGCTCCGCTTCCTCGCGCGGCATGGCAAGGGTGATGCGGTAGGTTTGCGCGACATCGTCCACCTGGCTGGAGTGTTCGCGATACTCAAGCGGGAAAATCTTGTCGCCGTAGGCCGGAAATTTCGCTTCGATGGAAGACACTTCGGATTCCGTCACACGGCCGAACAGAGCTTCTGCAACGTTGATATCGACCTGGACCTCGGAAACGTCATGCATCCTCACAATCGGAGTGCCGACACTTACTGTCGTGAAATTGTCGACAAGACGCAAAGAGACAATCCCGTCAAACGGTGCTTCAAGCGACGTATATTCGACGTTTTGACGCGCTTCCTGCAAGCGCTCGACTGCCAGATCGTGCTCATTCTTTTGCTCGTCAAAAGCAGACTGCGAAATCACCGAACGATCCTTGAGCGTCTCGAGCCGGTCCAGTTCGCGTTTGGCCTGATCCAGATTGATCGTCGCTTCCCGCACCGCCCTGTCGTAGTCGGTGGTGTCCAGCTTGGCGATCAGGTCGCCCTTTTTCACCTGCTGACTTTCAAGAACCGGCAGTTGAAGGAGCTTACCGGAGACCTGGAACGACAGGTCCACGGTCTGTACGGCCGCCACTCGCCCTGCAAAGCGTCGCTCGATTAGTCCGATCTGATCGGTCACCGTGAAGATCTTGGCCGGCCGGGGCGCTGCGTGCAGCTTTGCCTCGGCCTCTGCAATTGGATTGGCCGCATCGTCCTGGCAGGCCGCCAACACGCCCGCGGCAACCAGAAACACTGCCGCCCGGGCAAATGAAGCTCTTTGAAGTCTCGACATCAGGTGCTCCATGGTCATCCTAGTCCTGTTCAAGGCGATTGCGGAGCTCACTCAACACCAGCGCCCGTTCGTTTTCATCCAGTATCGAAACGCAATGTGCGACCGAGAAATGCAGGCCTTCCAGGCTTGCCCAAATCGCCATTGCCTTTCCGAACTGATCTGTCTCTTCCGCTATCGCGGCCTTGAATTTCGCCTTCACCCGCAAGAAAGGCTCGCTCAATTCCGGGCGATCGGCAGTCGTTGCCAGAATGGCCTGTGCGACATCGCGCCTTGTTTCCAGCCAGCGCTCCGTCACGTCGATCATCCCGCAGAGCGTGGGCGACTTTGATTTCAGATTGCTCTCGCGCGCGACCAGAACATCAGCTTCGAATTGGCCGACAAGGAACTCGACCATTCCAGTTATAAGCGCGTCTTTTGTCGGAAAATTGTAAAGCACGCCGCCTTTTGAGAACCCGCTCTCCTCGGCCACTGCGTCAATTGTCAGACTTGGCGCACCTGATCGCCGTATCACCTCAAGTGCAGCTGCAAGGATATCCGATTTTGAATCCTGCGAATTTCGTGAAGCCCTAGCCGCCATTTTATACCGTCCAGTCAGTACAGTTACCTCGCATATAAACCGTCCAGCCGGTACAGACAAGACCGAATACGAAAAACAAAAGTGACGCGAGTTGCCAATCGCGTGAAGCGACGAGAGTTGCTGCGTTCAGCTTTCAGGTTTGGTCAGGTGGTGCTTTGAAGATGTCCTGCCGGTGCTCATGCGGCAGCGTCAGACATCGCGGCTTCGTTTGCCGCCTGCTCGGCCGCAGCAGCCTCAGCGGCCAGACGGGCCCGCTCGCGCGCTTCAACTTCCATGCGCTCGGCAAATTCGATGAACTCATTTGCGGGCATGGGCGCGGCAAAGAAATAGCCTTGAGCCGCGGTAACGCCGAGTTCGAGCAAGCGCTCAATTTGCTCTTCCTGTTCAACACCTTCGGCGATGATGCCCATGCCGAGGTTGTCGGCCAGTTCCACCATGGAATCCACGATCGTGGTGGAATTGTCGTCGGAACTGATCGTGTCGATGAACATCTTGTCGATCTTGATAATGTCAACGCCGAGCTTTTGAAGATAGGCCATACCGCCGTGTCCGGTGCCGACATCGTCCAGCGCCACGCGAACACCGAGAGCCTGAAGCTCTGCCATGATCTTGCGCGCCAATTCCATATCTTCAAGCGGGTGCCGCTCCGTGACTTCGACAACAATCTGCTGGAACGAAATCTTCGACTTCTCAAAGATCGACTTGATGTCGGCGACCACCTCGCGATCAAGGAAATGGCCGGCGAAAAGGTTGATCGACAATTTGAAGTCAGGGTTGTCGCCGTAAAGATCGCCAACCTCTTCCGAAGAGATACGCATCATGTGCCGGGTCATGTCGAAGATATGACCGTTGTTTTCCGCATATGCCATAAACTGCCCCGGCGACACGATCATGCCGTTAGGCCGTTTCCAGCGCATCAGCACCTCGCATCCACGCAGTCTGAGGCTCTCAATATCCATAACAGGCTGATAGAACGGGATAAATTCACCGTTCCGGATCGCTGCGATAAACTCGTCATTCGCTTCGCTCTCCGGCCGCCACGACAGCCAGACACCGATCGCAACAAAGAGAACCGCGATCCCCGCGCATGCCGCAGCTGCGACCACTTTGAGATCCTTGACCACATAAAGTGCTGCGGATTCCGGAGCAGTGACGGTTGCGACAAGCGGATAGAGTTCCGACATCACATCAACCGAGATGGTTCCCTCGGGCTTGGATTCCTCTGAGTTGTAGCCTCCGACATTGTACCAAAGAAGATTGTCGCCGAGGCGCAGCTCGGCCCTGCGATAGGATCTGAGATATTCAGGCCCGGGATCCATTGCGATCACGGCGGGCGTGACCTCTGCGAACAAACGCGTACTGTCTTTCAGGTCCCAGCTGATTACTGCCGCTCTTGCGCCCAGATATTCACGATCCAGCATGCCGATGCCAACAAGAGGTCCCTCCTCGCGGGCGGGTGGCAGGATGATTTTTCCGGCAAGTTCGCGGTCGGGAATGATACACATGCGCTGACCGGCAGAATCGGCCAGCCCGAGAGCGTCGATCATTCCGTGTTCAACGATCAGCTTTTCGTAGATGACGCGATCTTCCGCACTGCAGGTTTGAACACCGTCCCGGTCGAGGCGCTGCAAAAGCGAAACCGTCGTGCTGATCGCTTCTTCGGCGCGACGGATAGACACCTGTCCCATCGCTTCCATTTCGGTGATGGCGCGACGCTCGGCAAACTGGTTCAAAATGATATTGATGGCAAACAGAGGTGTCGTCGCCAGGAAAAGGGCGATCATCACTGTCTTTGCAAAGCCAATGTACCGGAACGACAAAACTGGGCCTGTTTACCAATAAACTCTTTCTGACCATGGCCGATCTGGGTAAACAAGGACTGAATAGGTCGCGGTTTCATCCAGATCAAAGCTGCTGACGCAGTGCCTGTGTTTAGGTGCGAACAGGGCGAATGAACGGATAGTGGGAGAACCTCATGCAGGCACTGTTTGTAGGACAAGCCTATATCGACGTTACGTTTTTGACCGACAGTCTGCCGACGGGTGATGAGAAGGCGATTGCCAAGGACTATGCAATCAGCTTTGGCGGAAATGCGGTCACTGCAGCGTTTTGCTGCGCAAAGCTCGGCGGCAAGCCGGAAATCCTTTGCTCGCTCGCCGATGACTGGCTAGCCCGCATGTTCCTGGACATGGCGGCCGCTTACGGCATCTCTGTTCACGGCCGCAAGGTACGCGAATCTTCGCTCTCCTTCATCATGCCCAAATCAGGTAAACGCGCCATTGTCCGCTGCCGTGACAATGATTTCCTGCACCCGTTTCCGCCTTTGACGCTGAGAGGCACAAAGGCGCTCCATCTGGATGGGCATATGCCCGATGCGGCTCATCACTATGCCGCCACCTGCAAGAACCTCGGCATCCTGACATCGCTGGACGGTGGCGCTGTCCGCGAAAACACCGACGAATTGCTGGAGCACATCGACATCGCTGTCGTATCTGAGCGCTTCTGTCAACAATTGGGCAAGACCACAGGCGAAACGCTCAACTATCTGCGATCCAAAAACTGCCCCGTCGGCGCTGTGACGCTCGGAGAACGCGGCATGGTCTGGTACGAAGCGGGCGGCTCGGACAAAACGTTGCCTGCACTCAGCGTTCCGCTTCAGAAAGTCGTTGATTCAAACGGCGCCGGGGACGTTTTTCACGGCGCCTATATCGCCTCGTATCTCCAGTGGCCGGAACGCAGCTGGGCCGACCATTTCGCGTTTGCGCGCGGAGCATCGACGCACGCCATCCAGCATCTTGGCAACGAAGCCAGCCTTCCAACGCTGGAGGACGTCAAAAGGGCAATAGAGGAGTTTCCCGAAAAGTCCGCTGCTTAAGAAGGCAATAACCAAGACCTCAGTATCTCCGCCAGGAGCTTGATCGCCCTGCAGGCTTACGCCTTGCCTCTGCACCAAACTTGGAGCAGAGTGAGCGCGCCTTTTCATGGTGGAGTTTCAAATGATGTTTTCCCCTTCGTCCAAAATTACGATTGGTCTTTGCACGGCCGTCAGCCTGATCGCAATTCAAGCCACGCCGACCCTCGCCTTCGACCCGACCGGCAACGAGATTGCCGATGCATTCCTGACCGTTCTGGATGGTCAGGAAGGAACTGTCGAAAGCTACGGTGCCGTCAACGAATCGGGCAACGCTGTTACGATCGAGAACCTTGTAATCACGGACGAAAATGACCAGAACGCAAAAGTCACTATCGCAACAACCGTCCTGAACGGCGGTGCGATACTCGACGGCGGCAGGCTGAAGCTTGATGCCCTCAGCTTGCAATCGCTGCAGCTTGCCTCGGATGATGGTGGCATGTCCCTGGAATCGCTTGATGCGACCGAACTCGTGCTGCCCTCTGCAGAAGAGGCGGCGAGCGGCGGCGCCGGAAGCCCGGGGTACAAGACCGTGGACATCAAAAACGTCCAGATCCAGGATGAAGACGGGAAAGTCGCCGACATTGCCGCGATATCGTCTTCTATCGACAGTATGGACGGAGACCTGCCGACCTCAGGCACTTTCTCGCTGACAGGCGCGATCATTGACGTCAACCAGTTGGAAGCGGAAGAAACGAAGTCGCTCAGGGAACTTGGGTATGAGACCTTGTCACTGGATGTCTCCGCATCCGGCAAGTGGGACCCGGAAGCTGCGACGATCGACATTCCTGAGTTGAAGATCGACGCAAAGGATGCAGCAAGTCTTTCGATCTCGCTCGCGCTTGGCGGTGTCACACGTGAAGTGATCGAACAGCTTGAGGAGAAATCCAACAAGCCGGAAGAAGCCATGGGCCTTCTGCAGAACGTGACGCTCGTCAACGCCAAGATCCGGCTCGACGATGCATCGCTGACTGGTCGCATTCTTGATCAGGAAGCTCAAAAGGCGGGCGTCGAGGTGCCGGTCTATGTCGCAGGCCTGACAGGCAGCCTCCCGCTGATGCTTGGAATGCTTCAGAACAAGGAACTCGAAGGCCAGGTGGCGCAAGCCGTGACCGAGTATCTGAACACCCCCGGTTCCCTCGAGGTTGTTGCCGCCCCCGGAGCGCCGGTGCCGTTTTCGCAAGTTATGGGAACAGCCATGCTGGCGCCCCAGATGATCCCGCAGATCCTGTCAGTCGGTATCACCGCAAATCAGTGAGCGTTGGTCAAAAAAAAAACGAAAAGCCCGGGATTTTCCCGGGCTTTTTTGTTGCTGATCGGACATGTCGTGAGCTGTATCGCGAGCTCAGACCCGCGGCATCACTCGAGAGGGTTTACTCCTCGGGCAGGTTCAAGCGCAGGTGCAGATCACGCAGCTGAGCAGCGGTTGCTTCGCTCGGGGCGCCCATCATGAGGTCTTCCGCTTTCTGGTTCATCGGGAAGAGCATCACTTCGCGGATATTTGCTTCGTCTGCCAGCAGCATCACCATGCGGTCGATACCAGCGGCACACCCGCCGTGGGGCGGTGCGCCATACTGGAAGGCATTGACCATGCCGCCAAATCGCTTGTCGACCTCTTCTGCCGGATAGCCAGCGATTTCGAAGGCCTTGTACATGATGTCAGGCTTGTGGTTCCGAATTGCGCCGGACACGAGTTCATGACCGTTACATGCCAGATCGTATTGCCAGCCTTTGACATCGAGAGGATCACCGTCGAGGGCTTCCATTCCACCCTGCGGCATGGAGAATGGGTTGTGTTCGAAATCGATCTCGCCGGTTTCGTCGTCGCGTTCGTAGATCGGAAAATCGACGATCCAGGCAAACTCAAAGCGATCCATGTCCGTATGGCCGAGTTCTTCGCCAATGATCACACGCGCTTTTGCAGCAACCGGCTCGAAATGTTTCGGTTTGCCGCCCAGGAAGAAGGCGGCATCGCCCACTTCCAGACCAAGCTGGACACGGATGGCTTCGGTCCGCTCCGGACCGATGTTCTTGGCAAGCGGACCCGCCGCCTCCATCGATCCGTCTTCGGCCTTGCGCCAGAAAATGTACCCCATTCCCGGAAGGCCTTCGCCCTGCGCGAACTTGTTCATCCGGTCGCAGAACTTGCGGCTGCCGCCTTTTGGTGCCGGTATCGCGCGGATTTCCGTTCCCGGCTGCTCCAGCAGCTTGGCGAAGATGGCAAACCCGGATCCTGCGAAATGCTCGGACACGATCTGCATCTTGATCGGGTTCCGGAGGTCCGGCTTGTCGGTGCCGTACCAAAGCGCGGAATCCTTGTAGGCGATCTGCGGCCAATTGCGGTTGACCGGTCTTCCCTTGCCGAACCTTTCAAAGCAGCCTGCCATGACTGGTTCGATCGTGTCGAAGACGTCCTGCTGGGTAACAAACGACATTTCCAGGTCGAGCTGATAGAAATCAGTCGGCGAGCGGTCTGCGCGCGGATCTTCGTCGCGGAAACACGGCGCTATCTGGAAATACTTGTCGAAGCCGGAAACCATCAGCAGCTGTTTGAACTGCTGCGGCGCCTGCGGCAACGCGTAGAACTTGCCAGGATGCAGACGCGACGGCACGAGGAAATCGCGTGCACCTTCAGGAGAGGACGCCGTGAGGATCGGCGTCTGAAACTCGTTGAAACCGATGGACCACATGCGGTCGCGCAAGTCCCGGATAACTTCAGAGCGCAGCATCATGTTGGCATGCAGCTTCTCGCGCCGCAGATCGAGGAAGCGGTACTTCAGCCGGACTTCTTCCGGGTATTCCAGATCGCCGAAAACCGGAAGCGGCAGTTCCTTGGCGGAGCCAAGTACTTCCATTTCGCGAATGAAAATCTCGATCTCGCCCGTTGGGAGTTCCGGATTGATGGTCTCGTCGGTACGTTTCTTCACATTACCGTCGATACGAATGCACCATTCAGAGCGCACCGTTTCCGCAAGACCGAATGCAGCGGAATCGGGATCCACAACGCACTGGGTCACGCCGTAATGGTCACGAAGATCGATGAAGAGCACCCCGCCGTGATCGCGGACCCTGTGGACCCAACCGGAAAGACGGATTGTCTGGCCTTCGTCGGACAGACGGAGATCACCGCATGTGTGGCTACGGTAGGGGTGCATGCTAATTCCTCGGCAGTCTTCTTGGCATGAAAAATCATAACGGCCCGCCGAAGGCAGGCCGTGTCGGGCTGCACAAGCCATGTTGCGGGGCGAAAGTCAAGGGAGAGGCGTAAGCGGTGCTTGTTGAACCGTGCAAGATGTGCATCCACCGATCAAAATTTCACGCGCATATCAATGAAAAGCTGCCCGCACCGTACCCGAGACTCTGACCGAAGCCATACTCTGGGCCCTGATAAGCATGGAAGAAGAAAGGGAACTAATCATAACAACATCGGTTCCCCGGCAGCTCGCGGAAAAGATCCGCGTCCGGATTGCGGACGAGATACCGATACCGCCAATTTCGAAGTCGGAACTCTCGGCCGTTCGATCCCTCATTTTTTGGGCTGTCAACGATTCCCGGTTCTTTGATACAGAGATGCCATCGCTCACAGGACTGACTGCACAAGAATTTGAGGCTCTGGCGGCGAAACTCCCGATCGAGTGAACCAGCCTCTTAGCCGGGCGGGCACCTTAGCTATCCACGGCCTGCAGCACAGGATGCCATTGGCCCCGCACCTCGTGGGCCTTTGCGTCCGCGTTGTCGAAAACGCCTGTCCCGTTCGCGGCGTGGCGCGCGTAAAGAACCCGGTCGGAGATCCTTGCAAGCAATGGATATCCTTTTTTCGAAAGCGTCTGTTCCAGATCCGCGACCTGCGTTGAACGCCGGTTGATCCGGTTGGCGACAACAAAAATCTCGGCCTTGCCCTTTCTGACCTTCTTGATGTCAGAGATGTTGTCCAGAAACTTCAAGGTAGCATTCCAATCGAATGCCGACGCCAACACCGGAACGACAATGTCGGAAGCTTCGGCAACCAGGTTTTTTGCAAGTTCCGAGCGCAACCCGCCCGGACCAT